>NZ_CP075529.1:2157500-2512597 GCF_025809055.1 Devosia sp.
CCTCAATCGCCGTCCGCTCGAGGGCGGGGGCACCCTGCGCTCGCGCTTCGGCTACCGCATCCACCCCATCTTCAAGACCCGGCGCCTACATACCGGCGTCGATCTGGCCGCCCCCTCCGGCACGCCCATCTATGCCGCCGGCGATGGCACCATCATCTATTACAAGTGGCAGTCGGGCTACGGGAACAAGATCGAGATCGAGCACGTCAATGGCTACGAGACCGCCTATGGCCACCTGTCGCGATTCGTCGATGGGCTGGGCAACGGCTCCCGCGTGCGCCAGGGGCAGCTGATCGGCTATGTCGGCTCGACGGGCCAGTCCACCGGCCCGCATCTGCATTTCGAAATCAAGATCAACGGCAATCTCGTCGACCCGCTCAGCGTCAAGCTGCCCAAGGACAATGTCCTGCCCCAGCAATATCGCGACGAGTTCGACCAGACCATCGCCCAGATCAACGATCTCATGGCCCGTGACCCGGCGCCGGTCAGCGTCGCGGCGGTCAGCAACTGATCCCTATTCCGGCACGCTGACATAAACTGCCAGTTCGTTCCCGCCCGGCTCGCGGAAGTGGAACCGCCGCCCGCCGGGAAAATCGTATTGCGGCCGGGTAATGATGCCGCCCGCCGCCAGCACCCGCTCCTGGGCTGCGTCGAGATCGTCGGTATGGACCACGGCCATGGTTGCAGCCACCCGGTCTTCGGCCTGGTCGACACCCCCATCGATGCCCGCCCCGTCGAGGCCGTCATAGATCGGGCCATAGCTGACGATGCTCCAGCCGAAGGCCGCCTGGAAAAAGCCACTGGTCGCTGCGCGGTCGCTCGAGGGAAATTCTATATAGTCCAGACGATCAGACATCGTGTCTCTCCTAATTCCGTTTGGTGCGCAGGCCTGCGCGCTTGGTAATGTCATCCCGCTCCATCAGATTACGGTAGGTCTGGCTGGCCGGATCGACCAATGCCACGCGGCCCTCCGAATCGTGGTGGAGCGCCCACCCCAGTGTCTTGACCAGCGCCGAACTCCGCAGGCAGGCCTGTCCGCTCGAAAAGAACGCCATGCGGGCCGGGCCGCGATCGCTTTCGTCTATGCCCTTGCGATCGGCGTGCACGCCGAAGATGACCTCGTCGCTGGTCAGCCCATAGGGCGCGGCCAGAAGTGCGTCATAGAGCATGGACGCCACCGTTCCCGGCTTTGATGGCGCAACCGCGCCGGTGGCCTTGGTGTCCGGCGACGGCGTGATCAGCGTGTCGAAGTAGTTGGTGGTGTGCACGATATTTGTTCCCTCTTTGTTCTAACCTATCATCCATTCCGGAAATGGCAAGGGGCTGTTCCGCGCGAAACAGCGCAGACCATCAGCCAGGCCTAGAACGGTGGGCATTGGAACCTCTCACCCCGGAGACGAAAATGATCCGCACCGCCCTGATCGCCCTGACACTGACCCTTGTAGCCCCCATCGCTGCCCAGGCCGCCCAGCCTGAAGACCAGCAGGTGACCGCCGAGGCCAGCCAGCAGAAATGCCACCCCATCTTCGTGACCTGCCCGGCGGGAGCCAATTCACCCGCGCGCCTGTCCCTCCTCGATGAGGATTTCCTGCCCGTCCTGCGCGACAAAACGGAAGCGGCCACGGCCTGACAGTGGACCCGCCTTAGAGGTCGTTGCTGACACTAAATCCGTGCAGCCGCGACAGGTGGTCCACCAGCACAGCCCGGAAGGCCCGCACATTCGGGCTTTCCCGCAAATGCTCGCGCATCACCAGATAATGCGGCTTGGGCGCCGGCGCATAGCCCGGAAGCACCTCTTCCAGCGTTCCCGCCGCAAGCCGCTCATGCACGAAAAAGGCGGGCGACTTGGCAAAGCCGATCCCACCCAGCACGGCATGCAGGGTCAAATCGGGGTGCTGCGCGGAAAAGGCAGGGGTCACTGGAACGTGGATGGCCTCGCCGGCATGCACCATGGCAATGGCGTTTTCTTCCGGGTCATCCCGATACTGCACATAACTGAGGCCGGCCAGATCCTCGGGGCCCTTGGGCCGCCCTACGCGGTCGAGATAGGACGGGGAGGCAATCAGCGCGCCCTCCATCGTGGCAATGCGCCGGACCAGCCCCCGGCCCGATCCGTGCGTACCCCCGCGCACCGCCAGATCGATTCCCTCCGCCTCGATATCCACGACCTTGTCGCTCGGCAGCACATCGACGCGCAGCGACGGGTAGCGCTGCCGCAGATCGGCAATGACCGGGCCCATGATCGCCTGGCCGAACATCATATTGACAGTCACCCGCAACCGCCCGGCCACCTCGCCCCGCAGACTGTCCAGCGCGGTCTGCATATCCGCCAGTGACGTCAGCACGCGCCCGGCATGCTCGAGGGCCAGTTCGCCCGCCGGGGTTGGCGCTACGCCGCTGCGCGAGCGCACCAGCAATTGCTGGCCCACAGCCGCTTCGAGGCCGGCCAGTTTCTGGCTCAGGGCTGGCTGCGACACCGCCAGCCGCTTGGCCGCCGCCGAGATCGAACCGGTTTCCACCGCAGCCACGAGGCTGCGCAGCGCCGACATATCCATAATCATTGCTTATGCCACCCAGAAGCGTTTCGGCAGTATTCCTGGGAAACCGTTATACCTAAATCGGGGCCGTCGTCACTTCTGATTGGACACATCAAATGACCGAAGCCCTTCCCAACCCCTCCCGCCGTGGCCTGCTTGGCGCGCTGGCCCTGGCCCCCGCCGCTTTGGCCTTGCCCACCCTGCTTGCCGCGGGCCGCTCCATGGCGCAGGCCCCTGCTGCCCCCACCGGCGCCATTACCCGGCACCGCGTCGGTGACATCGAGGTCATCGCCCTGGCCGATGGCCATGGTGCCGTCCCCACCAGCATCATGGTTGGCCTCGAAGACGGGGCCGCACAGCAGGCCGCGGCCCTGGCGCACAAGCCTCACGACCCGGCCAACCTGGCCATTTCCATCAATGCCTACCTGATCCGCAGAGGCGACCGCCTCATTGCCGTCGATTCGGGCGCCGGTGGTGCTATGGGCCCAACACTGGGTGCCTGGCAGAACAGCCTCGCCCTTGCCGGTGTAGACCTGGCCGATATCGACACCCTGTTCCTCACCCATACCCATACCGACCATGTCGGTGGCATGACGGATGCATCGGGCATCCGCCTGCTGCCCAATGCGGAACTGATCGTCTCCGAGGCCGACTGGTTCTTCACCCATGACGAAGGCGTCTTTGCCTCCATCCCGAAGGACTTCCAGGGCAATTTCCTGGCCGCCCGGGCCCAGCTAGCCCCCTATGCCGAGGGGCGTACCCTGATCACCATGGACCGCGAGACCGAAATCGCGCCCGGCGTGACGGCTGTTCCCCTGCCGGGCCACACACCCGGCCATATGGGCCTTCGGGTGGTCAGCGGCAGCGAGTCGGTGCTGATCTGGGGCGATCTGTTGCATGCGCCCGCCTACCAGTTCAGCCATCCGGACTGGTCGGTCGGCTTCGATGCCGATATTCCCACCGCCATCGCCACGCGCCAGCGCCTGTTCGACATGGTGGCCAGCGATGACACGCTGGTGGCCGGCATGCATCTGGATTTCCCGGCCTTCGGTTATGTCGAGCGGCGCGGCGACGCCTATCGCTACATGGCAGCGCCGCCCGATCTCGGCGCTTGAAAAAGCAAGGGGCCGGTCATGCAACCGGCCCCTTCCGTCAATGGATTGCCCGATCAGGCGGCGTGTGCCTTGCCTGCTTCACCGGGCAGCAGCACGATGCCACCTTCGCCGGCATCGATCAGCACATTGCCGCCGTCGCTGACCTTGCCCGAGAGGATTTCCTCGGCCAGTTCGTCCTGGACAGCCCTCTGGATCACGCGCTTGAGGGGGCGCGCGCCATAGGCGGGATCATAACCCTCGTTCGCCAGCCATTCGCGGGCCCGCGGCGTGAGTTCCAGCGCGATGTCGCGGTCATGCAGCAATTGCTGCAGGCGGCCGAACTGGATGTCGACGATCGAGCCCATATGCTCGCGACCCAGCCGGTGGAACAGCAGGATCTCGTCGATCCGGTTGAGGAACTCCGGACGGAACGCCGCCTTGACCGTATCGAGCACCTTGCCGCGCACCAGTTCCACCGAATCGCCGTCCTTGAGGTCGACGAGATATTCGGCGCCCAGGTTAGAGGTGAGGATGATGACCGTATTGCGGAAGTCGACCGTGCGCCCCTGCCCGTCCGTCAGCCGCCCATCGTCGAGCACCTGCAGCAGGACATTGAACACGTCCGGATGCGCCTTTTCGATCTCGTCGAACAGCACCACCTGATAGGGCCGGCGCCGCACCGCTTCGGTCAGCACCCCGCCTTCGTCATAGCCGACATAGCCCGGAGGCGCCCCGATCAGCCGGGCCACGGAGTGCTTCTCCATGAATTCGGACATGTCGAGCCGCACCATGGCGGTTTCGTCGTCGAAGAGGAATTGCGCCAGCGCCTTGGTCAACTCGGTCTTGCCGACACCGGTTGGTCCCAGGAACATGAACGAGCCGATCGGCCGGTTCGGGTCCTGCAGGCCGGCGCGCGACCGCCGCACGGCCTTGGCCACGGCGGCCACCGCTTCGGCCTGCCCGATCACCCGGGCGCCGAGCGAGCTTTCCATATGCAGCAGCTTTTCGCGCTCGCCTTCCATCATCCGGTCGACGGGAATACCGGTCCAGCGCGACACCACCTGGGCGATATCGGTCGGTTCGACCGTTTCCTTGGCCATCAGCGGATCCGGCTTGCCGTCCCCATCTTGGTCGTCGGCGGCGATCAGCCGCTTTTCGAGATCGGGAATGACGCCATAGGCAAGCTCGCCGGCCTTGGCCAGGTCACCCTGGCGCTGGGCGATCTCGAGCTGGGAGCGCGCCGCATCGAGTTCTTCCTTGATTCGGGTCGAACCCTGCAGCCGCTCTTTCTCGGCCAGCCACTTGGCCGAAAGGGCCTGGGCCTGTTCCTCGAACCCGGCCAGATCCTGCTCAAGCCGGTCGAGCCGGGTCTTGGAGCCCTCGTCGCTTTCCTTCTTCAGTGCCTCGCGCTCGATCTTGAGCTGCATGATGCGCCGATCCAATTCGTCCAGCGCCTCGGGCTTGGAATCCACGGCCATGCGCAACCGCGCCGCCGCCTCGTCCATGAGGTCGATAGCCTTGTCGGGCAGGAAGCGGTCGGTGATGTAGCGGTTGGACAATGTCGCCGCACTCACCAGCGCCGAATCGGCGATGCGGATGCCGTGATGCAGCTCATACTTTTCCTTGAGGCCCCGCAGGATCGAGATCGTGTCCTCGACGGTCGGCTCGGAGACAAAGACCGGCTGGAAGCGCCGGGCCAGTGCCGGATCCTTCTCGACATGCTTGCGATATTCGTCGAGCGTGGTGGCGCCGACGCAGTGCAATTCGCCGCGCGCCAGGGCGGGCTTCAGCAGATTGGAGGCGTCCATGGCCCCCTCGCTCTTGCCGGCACCGACAAGCGTGTGCATTTCGTCGATGAACAGGATGATCTGTCCCTCGGCCGACTGCACTTCGCTCAAGACGCTTTTCAGGCGCTCCTCGAACTCACCGCGATATTTCGCACCGGCGATCAAGGCGCCCATGTCGAGCGCCAATAGGCTCTTGTTCTTGAGCGATTCAGGCACGTCACCATTGACGATGCGGATGGCCAGGCCCTCGGCAATGGCAGTCTTGCCGACACCGGGTTCACCGATCAGCACCGGATTGTTCTTGGTCCGGCGGCTCAACACCTGGATGGCGCGGCGAATCTCCTCGTCGCGGCCGATCACCGGGTCGAGCTTGCCCTCGCGCACGTCCTCGGTGAGGTCGCGGGCATATTTCTTGAGCGCATCATAGGTGTTTTCGGCCGAAGCGCTGTCGGCGGTGCGGCCCTTGCGGATTGCCTCGATGGCGCCATTGAGACCCTGTGCGGTCACGCCGGCAGAAGCCAGGATGCGCCCTGCATCGCTGTCCTTCTCGATCACCAACGCCAGCAGCAGCCGCTCGACCGTGACAAAGCTGTCACCGGCCTTCTTGGCGGCCTCTTCGGCCGTGTCGAAAACCTTGGCCAGTTCCCGGCTGAGATAGAGCTGGCCGGCATCGCCGGATACTTTCGGAATCTTGTTGAGCGCGGCCTCGACCCCGGCTCGCGCCGCCTTGGGGTCGCCCCCGGCGCGCTGGATCAGGCCATTGGCCATGCCTTGGTCGTCATCAAGCAGGACCTTGAGCAGGTGGACCGGCGCGAATTGCTGGTGGCTCTGCCCCAGCGCATAGGTCTGCGCACTCTGGATGAAGCCGCGCGCCCGCTCGGTATATTTCTCGATATTCAATGCAACTCTCCTTGTCTCGCCCGCTCCATGGCCCAAAGGCACCACGGCAACGGCGGAAGCGTCGTTTGAGGCCCGCCCGGATCGGCGCAGGCCTTCGCACCATCATGTAGGCAGAGACAGCCAGAACAAAAGAGCCCGCCGCAGAAAAGTCACCAATGGGAGCAGCCTGACCAAGTGCAACCGAAAGGGAAAAAGGGAGGACCGGCATGAGGCAGGTCGGACACGCTGACCCCTCGTCTCCAATCGGGGCGGGTTGCCGGCAAGCCCGCCGCCTCCCATAAACATAGAACACGCGATTTGCGGAGACCGAGCATGACGGCCGAACAACAATTGCGACACTATGCTGAGCGCTACTTCCTGCGCCTCTCGGATTTCATCGATCAGGCAGGTTTGTCTGGCACCGCAATAAGCGAACTGATCGCCGCTGGCGCCTTACCAGGGCCGATCTATTCCATCTGGCCAAACGGCGCTTTTTATAGCCCCATCGGTGGCGCTCATGGTCCCGAACCCATGGGAAACGCCGATGATTATTATGCGCCGGCGGCAATCTGGTGGGCGCGGCGCGCAAGCCTCCTCGATGGTCCGGCGGAAAATATCGCCCGCAAGTTCCGCGACATTTTCGTCTCCGAATTTGTCGACGCCCTGCGGCAGGAAAAGCTGGGCGTGCACGGTTATCCATCCGCCTATGACGGGCAACGCTTCAACCCCGGCAACGCAATTGTTGCTGCCGAAGCAGAATGGGCCGACTGGATCAGTGGCGGTTACGGCGTCTGCCTGCGATACTGGGATGCACCCCACGCAATCACGAAGGCCTGCCAGCGAGGCTTGATTGTCTCGCTGACCGACGAAGGGCGCGCGCTTTCCCTTTCGTCTGAAACTCTGGACCATGTTCTGGTCGCCATGCAGAAGCTCGAAGCAGTCATGCTGCCGTTCGCACCGCACCAGCGCCCCCATGGCACGCCCGGTCTCTGGATCGACCGCTTGCTGCTGATCTATGGAATCGGCCAAGAGGCCAGAGCGGCGGGCTCGGAAATCACCGCAGCCGAACGATACTGCGCCTGACGAAAAAGGCCGGGCAACATGCCCGGCCTTTACTTATTCAGCGGCATTCCCAGTGAGGAAAGCCGGCAATTCGCCCACATCGGGCTGCTCGGCAACGGCCGGATCGGCATTGCCGTCACCACCGCCGGCGGGGCGGCGGCGGCGTGGCCGGCGCTCGCGCGGCTTGCGCTGGCTCTGTTCGCCTTCGCCCTCGGCCTGGGTGCTGGCAGCAGCCTGCTCCGGCTGGGCCTGACCTTCGGACGGCTGGGCGGAAGCCGCCTCGTCCTCGGTGTCGCTGGCATTGCTATTGTTGGAATTGTTCTGCTGCACCGGCTGGGGCGACGAGAAGCGGGAATTGACGTCCATGCCGTCATCCTCGAACTCGTTGTCGTCCTGGCTCTGTCCGTCGCGCGGGCCGTTCATGGCCTGCTGGGCGGAAGAGACGATGCGGAAATAGTGCTCGGCATGCTGCAGGTAATTCTCGGCCATCACCGAGTCGCCGGACGATTGGGCATCGCGGGCCAGCTGCAGATATTTCTCGGCGATATGGGCGGCGTTGCCGCGTACCTTCACATCGGGGCCGTTGCTTTCATAGTTGCGCGACAGCGGATTGACATGCTTGCGTCCGCCGTTCCGGCCACGCTGCCGGTTCTTGTTCTGGTTGGGTCTCATCGGGTCGCTTTGTCTGACTCTAGATCGTTAAGCGTCACATCACTGGGTCTGTCGGGACATAAGGCCCGATCTGGCCCACAGCCCCGGCGGAGAACGAATACGCCGTGCGGGGCCCTAACTGGCTTCATGAAGACCGAATGCGGTCGGCAGCGACCCAACGGAAAATCCGTTCCCTCTCCGCGTCGTCCCGGCTTGCCGGAACCGCGCTGCTCACAGCAGCAATATCGCAAATGGATCGGGTGTGATCGCTGCGGCGCCCATGATGCGCCGTTGACAGCACGGTCAAATTATCCGCTTCGCCCGGCTTTGGCCAGCACAAAGTGCGTTATTGCCCTTTCCGCGCTGTCAGCTCACCCCATGTGGTGCGCACAAACCACACGATCAAGACCCGCGAGGTCCTTGTGGACGGCGATTTCGCCGAATCCGGACCGGGCGAACAGCTCTGCAACGGCCACCCCCTGATCATGGCCGATCTCCACCAGCACCCGCCCGCCAGGCACGAGGTGACGCCCCGCCGTGGCGGCAATGATGCGATAGGGCCCAAGCCCGTCCGGCCCGCCATCAAGCGCCAGGCGCGGATCGAAATCCTTGACCTCGGGAGCCAGCGTCTCGACCACCGCGCTGTCAATATAGGGCGGGTTGGAGGTGATGAGGTGGAGCCTTTGCGGAGGAACCCCCACCCGGCCTCCCCCTGTAGAAGGGGGAGGAGCAGACCCTGCCACCGAACTGGCTCCCTCCCCCTTGTGGGGAGGGCTAGGGTGGGGGTTTTCGATCAACGCCCCGAACCAGTCACCCTGCGCAAAACGCAATCGCTCCGCCACTCCGTTCCGGGCGGCATTGACCGCGGCGATTGCCAGCGCCTCGGCACTGATATCTGTCGCCACCCCGGACACATCCGGCCGGTTGGCGAGGATGGCGATGGGAATGCAGCCGCTGCCCGTGCCGAGATCGAGCATAAGAGCATTTTCGGGCAAGTCCTTGAGCGCCAGGTCGACCAGCAGTTCGGTTTCGGGACGCGGCTCCAGCGTGGCGGCATTGAGGCCGAAGGGGAGCCCGTAGAACTCCCTCTCGCCGATGATCCGCGCCACCGATTCCCCGGCCAGGCGGCGCTGGATGAGCGCGGCTACCCGCGCGGCCCCCGTTTCCTCGACCGGCATGTCTTCGCGCACCGTCAGGGCCAGCATGTCCAGCCCCAGCCCCTGGCCGGTCAGCAGCTTGGCATCGAGCGCGGCCGTCGCAAAACCCTGCCGGGCCAGCACATCGCGCCAGCCGCGCCACAGGGCGCCGATGGTCATGGCCTGGCTCAGTTGGCCTGCTCCAGGGCGGCCAACTGCGCCGCCTGGTTTTCGGTGATCAGCGCTTCGATCAATTCGTCCAGCGCTTCCCCGGTAATGACCTTGTCGAGCTTGTAGAGCGTCAGGTTGATGCGGTGATCGGTGACCCGGCCCTGCGGAAAATTATAGGTGCGGATGCGCTCAGAGCGATCGCCCGACCCCACCTGGTTCTTGCGGTCGGCAGAGCGGGCGCTGTCGCGTTCCTCCCGCTGGATTTCATAGAGCCGCGCCCGCAGCACCCGCATGGCTTCGGCGCGGTTCTGATGCTGGCTCTTCATCGAGGAGGTGACCACGAGCCCGGTCGGCAGGTGGGTGATGCGCACCGCCGAATCGGTGGTGTTGACGTGCTGTCCGCCGGCGCCGGACGAGCGCATCGTATCAATGCGGATATCCTGTTCGCGCACCTCGATGTCGATGTCCTCCACCTCCGGCAGGACGGCGACGGTGGCGGCGGAGGTATGGATACGGCCCGAGCCCTCGGTCGCCGGCACGCGCTGCACCCGGTGCACGCCGCTTTCGAATTTCATGCGCGCATAGACGCCCTTGCCCGAGACATTGGCGATGATTTCCTTGAACCCCCCGACTTCGCCGGGGCTCTCCTCCATGACGCTGACTTTCCAGCCGCGCCCGGCCGCATAGCGCTCATACATGCGGAACAGATCGCCGGCGAACAAAGCCGCCTCGTCGCCGCCGGTGCCGCCCCGGATTTCGAGAATGATCGACTTTTCGTCGGCCTCGTCGCGCGGCAGCAGCAGGATGCGGATCGATTGCACCAGGGCCTCGATCTGGCCGTCGAGATCTTCGATCTCGGCTTCGGCCATTTCGGCCATTTCCTTGTCGCCGCTCTTGAGCAGCGCCGAGGCCTCACCCCGGTCCTTGAGCGCCTTCTTGTAGGCGCCGATCTGGCCGACGATTTCGCTGAGGTCGGAATGTTCCTTACTGAGCCTTGCGAACTCGTCCGGGCCCGCCCCGCCCGACAGGGCCGCCTCGATATACTGAAAGCGCACTTCGAGCGCGTCGAGCTTGTCCTGGGGAAGAGAAGGCATCTGATCGTCCTAACAACCACCGGGTCATTCCGGCATGGGCCGGAATCCATGCGCGGGATTTCCCCGGCCCTGGATGTATCGGATGGTTCACAACATGGATCCCGGCCTCAGCCGGGATGACATCGTGCGTTTAATGGGTGCTGCGCCACATCGCAAGCTTTGCCCTACCCCAGCGGCAGGTTCTGCTTGTCGACCCACTCGGTCAGAAGGGCCCGCACGCTGCGGCCATTGGCACCGGCACTCAGGGCCTTGGCGATATCGTCCTGAATGGGCTTGAGCTCGAGATTGAGGATCATTTCCTTGATCGGGCCGATCGAGGCCGGGCCCATGGACAGCCTTGTCATCCCCACCGCCATCAGCGCCAGGGCTTCCATCGGTTTGCCGGCAAGCTCCCCGCACATGGTCACCGGCTTGCCATGCCGGGCGGCAGCATCCACCACCAGGCGAATGGCCCTGAGGCGCGGCAGGGCGATCGGATCATAGGCCTTGGCGACGCGCGGATTGGCGCGGTCGGCGGCGGTGAGGAACTGCACGAGGTCGTTGCTGCCGATCGAGACGAAATCTGCCTCGGGCAGGATCTGGTCCAGTTCGAACAGCAGCGATGGCACTTCCACCATGGCGCCCACTTCGAGCTTTTCGGGCGCTGGCAAGCCGGCGCGCCGCAACCGCGCCAGTTCCTTCATGATCACGAGCTTGGTCGCCATGAACTCAAAGGTCTCGGTGACCATGGGCACCAGGATCTTGAGCGGACGCCCGGCCGCCGCGATCAGCAGGGCCCGGATCTGCGTGCGCAGGAGGCCCGGCCGGTCCAGCCCCAGCCGGATCGAGCGATAGCCCATGGCCGGATTTTCCTCGGCCGAGGCCCGCAGATAGGGCAAGACCTTGTCGCCGCCGATATCGAGCAGCCGGAACACGATGGGCCGGTTGCCGGCGATCTGCATGGCTTCGGCGTAGAGATCGGCCTGTTCGCGCAGCCGCGGCAGACGGCTGGCGATCATGAACTGCAATTCGGTGCGGAACAGGCCCACCCCGCTCGCCCCGGTATCCTCGAGCATGGGCAGGTCCGCCACGAGGCCCGAATTGTGCAGCAGCGTCACTTCGATCCCGTCGCGGGTGACGCTGGGCTTGTTCTTGAGCGCGGCGTAATGGGCGCGCCGCCGCGCCGAAATGCGCACCTTGTCGACAAAGGTCTGCTCGACATCGGGCGTGGGCCGTAAGTGCACCTGGCCCGCCGGGCCATCGATGATGATGTCGTCGCCGGTTTCGGACATGGAGACGATGGACTGCGCCTGGCCCACCGCCACGATGCCGAGCGACCGCGCCACGATGGCGACATGGGCGGTGGCCCCGCCCTCTTCGAGCACCACGCCGCGCAGCTTCTTGCGGTCATATTCGAGCAGTTCTGCCGGACCCATATTGCGGGCGACCAGAATGGCATTGTCAGGCAGCTCGCGCTGGGCGGGCTGGCTCGAATTGGTCAGCACCCGCAACAGGCGATTGGCCAGGTCATCGAGATCATGCAGCCGGTCGCGAATATAGGGATCGGTCTGGCGCAGCATGCGCGCCCGCGTGTCGTTCTGCACCCGCTCGACTGCCGCCTCGGCGCTGAGGCCATTGTCGATCGCCTCGGTCAGCCGGTTCACCCAGCCCCGGTCATTGGCGAACATGCGATAGGTTTCAAGGATTTCCCGATGGTCGGAGCCGCCGGCCATGTCGCCATGGTCGAGCATGGCATCGATCGACACCCGCATGGTTTCAAGCGCCGTGTCCAGCCGCAGCTTTTCAGCTTCGGTGTCCTCGGCAATGAAATTGGTCACGACGACGCGGGGATCGTGCAGGACCACGGTTCCCAGTGCGATTCCATCGGTGAAGCTGACGCCATTGAACATGCGGGGCCGCCGGAGATCGATATCCGACCCTGGCTTGATGAGATTGTCGAAATCGCTGGTAGCGATCATCTCGGCCAGAATCGTGGCCGTGGTGAGCATGGCCTCAGCTTCGTCTTCGCCATAGTGGCGATGATCGGCATTCTGCACCACCAGAACACCAAGCGTTTGACCGGCCCGCAGCACCGGCACGCCGAGGAAGGAATTATATTTTTCCTCGCCCGTTTCCGGCCGGTAGGCAAAGGAGGGATGCGTCGGCGCATCGTCGAGGCTGAGCAGTTCGGCTTCCGCCGCGATCAGGCCCACCAGGCCCTCGCCCAGCCGCAGCGTTGTCAGGTGGACCGAACCGGCTTCAAGGCCATGGGTGGCGAACAGTTCCAGCGCGCCATCATCGCGCAGGACATAGAAGGAGCAGACATCGGCCCGCATGTTTTCGGCGATGAGATCGACGATCTTGTCGAGGCGTTGCTGCGAGGCCAGGGGCTCCGCCATCGTCTCGCGCAATTGCCGCAGCAGCACTCTCGGGCCGCCCGTCGTCGTAGCCATGCCTCACCAGGCGGCCCGCAAAGCCGCCCCCCTTATCGGACGCGGCTCACCCCCCTCAACGGAGCTATGCGTCCTTCTTGTCCAGACCGTAATAGGTGTGGAGCGCGCGAACCGCAAGCTCGGCATATTCTTCATCGATCAATACCGAGGTCTTGATTTCCGATGTGGTGATGAGCTGGATATTGATGCCCTTGTCGGCCAGCGCCTTGAACATGGACGAGGCGACACCGGCATGGCTGCGCATGCCGACGCCCACCACCGAGACCTTGGCGCCGCCCTTGGAGCCGGACAGGCGCGCATATTCGAAACGCCCGCCATTGTCCTCGAGCGCCTTGACCGCCTTGTCATACTCACTGTCGGGTACGGTAAAGGTGATGTCGGTGGTTGCGCCATCATCGGCAATGTTCTGCACGATCATGTCGACGATGATGCCCTTGTCGGCCAGCGTGCCGAAAATGGCGGCGGCGACACCGGGATTGTCCTTGACGTCGCGCAGGGTGATCTTGGCCTCTGCCTTGGCGAGCGTCACGCCCGAAACGATCTGCTTTTCCATGATCTCATCCTCATCGCAGACAAGCGTTCCGGGCACACCCGGGGTTCCATCGGGCGCGATCTGCGGCGCGTCCGGGTCATCGAAACTGGAGCGGACGGTCACGCGCACCTTGTGCGCCATGGCCATTTCCACCGAGCGGATCATCAGCACCTTGGCGCCCAGTGACGCCATTTCCAGCATTTCCTCGAAGGAAATCTTGGTCAGCCGTTGTGCCTTGGGAACGATGCGCGGGTCGGTGGTATAGACGCCATCGACGTCGGTATAAATATCACAACGGTCCGCGCCCACGGCGGCCGCCACGGCCACCGCCGAAGTATCGGAGCCGCCCCGGCCCAGCGTGGTCACCCGGCCATGCGGCGATATCCCCTGGAATCCGGTGATCACCGGTACCCAGCCCGCCTTCATGCGCTTGTCGAGCTCGGTCGGCTCGATATCGGTAATGCGCGCGGCACCATGGGAATCGTCGGTATGGATAGGCACCTGCCAGCCGGCAAAGCTGCGCGCCTCTATCCCCATTTCGCTGAGCACGATGGCCATCAGGCCCGCCGTCACCTGCTCGCCCGAAGCGACGACGGCGTCGTATTCGCGCGCATCGTGGAATTTGGATGCCTCATTGACCCAGCCCACCAGTTCATTGGTCTTGCCGCTCATGGCCGAAACCACCACGGCAACCTCGTTGCCGGCCTCGACCTCGCGCTTGATGTGACGGGCCGAATGGCGGATGCGCTCGACGCTGGCCATCGAGGTGCCACCGAACTTGACGACGATACGGGCCACTTGGCTTCCCCGGCTAAGCGCTGCCGGCAAAAGCGGAAACCACTCTTGCGGTTCGGCAGCGCGAAAACTCAAAGCACTTCCCGCCGAACCCGGCGGTACGCTTCAATCGCGCGGGACATGCCATAATCCCGGGGCGCAATCAATGGGCTTGGGGCCGCACCCCATGATCGCGGGGTGCCTCAATCGCTGGCCGGGCGCATTGTCCGCGCTTCGGAGGACCCCGACCATGCTGCACCGCATCCTGATCCTGCTGACAGTGAGTCTCGGCCTCGCCTTCCCCGCTGTTGCGCAGGACGCAGACGAACAGGCATTTCTCAACTATCAGGTCGCCATGGCGATCAACGACAAATGCCATTTCCTGAGGCAGTTCGAGCTGAGCCACACCTACCCCATTTTTAGCGATCTGGTGGATCAGTTGCACTGGGGTGCCGCTTATGGATCGGGAAAAATCTCTCCCGAGGAGTATGACGCCAGCCTCACCGAAGTTCGGAACCAGGCCGCCACGATAGCCCAGACAATCGCCTGCACTGACGAGCAACAGGCTGCAGCCTATATTGTGCCACTCCGCGCCGAATTGGCTTTGGCCATCTATGCCAGATTGCTGATCGCTTTCGAACTGGGGCAGCCGACGCCCGAACAACAGGACGCAGCCCGGCGCTATGAAGCAATGATCGCGCCGCTCTATGGCCAGAACTGGCAAGGATTTGTGCAGCGGGCACAAGCTGATGCCCGGCAGATCCTGGATGAGGCGCGCCAAACCGACAGCATGGACGATCTTTACGGGTTTAGCCTCTTTCCCGACGATGACTGGCTCTGGCCGGAGGAAGATTCCGGTTACGGTCCGGGCAGTTGGAACGTCGAGATGGAAGCGGCCGGTTCGGTCCGGATCATCGACGAAATCTTCTTTGAGATCGTCGCGGAGAGCCAGGGATACCGCTACGTCACACGCTCCGAGCCCGGCCGCGACGGCTACATCAAGAGCCTGACCAACGCTGAGTTCGAGCCACAGGCGGACCTGTTCGGCGGCCCGGGGCGCTATCCGACATTGGAGGGCGGCGCCGAAGTCCACGCCGCAATGACGATCGGCCAGGATGGTAGCATCAGGATCATGACATATGGCCAGGGCGCCGCAATGCTCAAGCAAGGCACCGTCGTCCTTATGGTGCAGCCCGATCCGCTGCCCGCCGACAAGGCCGACAATTACTCATACGTTACGACCAGGGAGTGGTGGGATACGGCCCGCGCCTATCGCGGCGAAGTTGTGCCCGAGACCTGCCTGGGCGGCCCATGCTTTGCCTTCGACCCATCGCTTGCCGAAGCGCTTCTGACCGGGGACAGGCAGCAGACGCTTCGCTTCTACATTGCGCAGGCAGGTGACGCGGCGCCCCCATCCTTCGATGATGTGGCGATCCAACTTGGCTACGCCTATCAAATCAGGTCGCGCCGGGATTTTCTGGCGGCCGCACCGTAAGCCTGCGACACGCCGAGCCTTGCCCCGGCGATGGCTGCGGGGTCATATGGCGGCCAAGGAGCCCGCCATGACCAGCACTGCCCGCACCACCGTCAACGATGCCGAGATCGCCAAGTTCACCGCCATGGCCGAACAATGGTGGGACCCCAAGGGCAAGTTCAAACCGCTGCACAAGTTCAACCCGGTGCGCCTCGCCTATATTCGCGACAATCTCAACCGCCATTTCCGCCGCGACGCCAATGCCATCCGGCCGTTCGAGGGCCTCAAGGTGCTCGATGTCGGCTGCGGCGGCGGGCTGCTCTGCGAACCCCTGACCCGGCTGGGCGCCGCGGTCACGGGCGTCGACGCCGCCGAGCGCAATATCGCCATCGCCCGGATCCACGCCGAGCAGTCCGGCCTTGAGATCGACTACCGCGCCACCACCAGCGAAGCCCTGGTCGCGGCCGGCGAACGCTACGATGTGGTGCTCAACATGGAAGTGGTCGAGCATGTCGAGGACGTGCCGCTTTACATGAAAAGCTGCGCCGATCTGGTGGCGCCCGGTGGACTGATGTTCACCGCCACCCTCAATCGCACCGCCCGCGCCCTCGCCTTTGCGGTCATCGGGGCCGAATATGTCCTGGGCTGGCTGCCGCGCGGCACCCATGACTGGAACAAGTTCCTCACCCCCGACGAGATCAAGGCCGAGATCACCCGCAATGGCCTGGCCGTTTTGGACGAGACCGGCGTGGTCTTCCACCCCCTGGCCGATGAATGGCGGCTGTCGCGGGACATGGGCATCAACTACATGGTGCTGGCCAATCGGCCCGAATAGAGAAGACGTCTGCTAAAATACTGCCATTTGCTTAGAGAGGCGGTAAACCAAGCAGCAAACCGCCCGCGCCGGAGCGGCGATGTTCAGTTCCCGTTCAGCCGGACCGCCGCATTTTCCTTGCAGCGTCATCAAGGAAAATCGTCATGTTCAAGTTCATCCTGTCGGGCATCGCCCTCACCCTTCTCAGTATCAGCCCGGCCCTCGCCGACATGATCGTGCTGCGCTCCGCAGAAGTCGGCCACTATGTCGGCACCGACGGCGCCGGGCGCCTGGCCCTGGTCGAAAGCCCCGCCCAGGCCCTCGAACTGGAACTGGTGCCCCTCGAGAGCACGCTCGTCGCCTTCCGCGCGGCCGATGGCCAATATCTGCGCGCCGGCGTGGGAGAAAACACCCATCTCATGGTGACCAGCCCCCACATTCGCGGCTGGGAAACTTTTCAGCGCATCAGGGCCAGCGGCGGGCGCACTGCCTTCCTTTCGAGCCAGAACGGCAAATATCTGACGATTGATCTCGACGGCCGCCTCTCGGCCACCGCGCCGCATATCACCGAACGCGAAATCTTCACCCTCGAAGCCAAGCCGCGCCTCGTCATCAACCCCAATGTCAGCCAGTGGCTCGGCAATTCGGGCAATCCGGCCGCTGCGCAACCCCCTGCCCAGGCCGCCCAGCCACCCGTGGCCGCCAATGAATCCCATTTGTACGAGGGTTTCTACAAGATCGCCCAGCTCTCCAACGGGCAGGGCGTGACCTATCAATTGCCATCCCGCCTCTATCACACCATTCGCATGCAGATCCTGGGCACCGGCGGCATCACCTTCGTCGCCGATTGCACCAACTTCAATGGCCGGCTGCGCATCAGTGGCCATGATGCCGGCGTCGACAATCTCAATGGCCCGATCAGCCGTTGCGATGGCCAGATGCGCCAGATCGAGGAAGACACGCTCCTCGCCCTCACCGCCGTGAGCCGCTTTGCCGGCAGTACCGGGGGCGGCGACCTCTACTTCTTCGATGCCAGCAATCGCGACGTGCTCGTCCTGCGCCCCACGCGCTGACCGCGCCGCACCGTCCCCGACCCGAACCAGACCCCGCTTCGGCGGGGTCTTTTTTTGTGTCACACACGACATTTGAGGGCAGGCGCGAAAAAAGTGATCGCTGAGACAGTAATCGTGATCACACAATCAGGAACGATGTAGATTCTAGAAGATTATGCCTGACAAAGAAGGTCCCGTCAGGCAATCATGATCAAAATTTGGCACAAAAAAGCTGCAATCGCGGCAGCAACCGGAATACTATTGTCTACTTCTGTTTTGGCTCAGGACGCCAATACGGATGAAAACGTATTTGTATTTGGCGGACCGCTGACCAAAGGGTACTTTGGTGATGCCTTTCTTGTCTGGGAAGACAATTACGAATCCAACTTCTTTGCTGGTGTCGGCTATCAACGCTTCCTCTACGAGTATCTGGATTTCCAAATGGGCGTCGAAGTGGGCCTTGGCGTGCGCGTCGGTTCGCCATCTTCGGGCGAGGCCTGGGCGGGCATCGTCAATCGCCTGATGAAATTCGAGATCGGCGAGGTCAATATCGTGCCCAGCATCACCGGCGGCTTCTCGGTCGTGACTGATACGATCGGTGTCGAGACCGAGCGGACAGCGGCCTCCGGCGATAGCGCGGCCTTTCTCTATTATCTTGCGCCCGAGGTTTCCGTCTCGCTCGACAGCCAGCCCGAATGGGAGGCCTTTGGACGCATTCAGCATCGCTCCGGCGGCTTTGGCACCATTGCCCATATCGATGGTTCAAACGCGGTAACGGTCGGGCTGCGCTACAAGTTCTGATCATCCCGCGAGAACGGCAGACATGTCGGCGCGCCGAAAGTGTACCGTACGGTACGGTACGGATTTGTGTTGCCGCTCCACCCGTTTGGGTCTAAACAGGAGGTCAGAAGACCGGCCCCACCGGCAGCTCGTTTCCGAGGATTTCGCCATGCCCGCTTATCGTTCCCGCACCACCACTCATGGCCGCAACATGGCCGGCGCGCGCGGCCTCTGGCGCGCCACCGGCATGAAGGACGGCGATTTCGGCAAGCCCATCATCGCGGTGGTCAACTCCTTCACCCAGTTCGTGCCAGGCCATGTGCATCTCAAGGATCTCGGCCAGCTCGTTGCCCGCGAAATCGAGGCGGCCGGCGGCGTCGCCAAGGAATTCAACACCATCGCTGTTGATGACGGCATCGCCATGGGCCATGACGGCATGCTCTATTCCCTGCCCAGCCGCGATATCATCGCGGACTCGGTGGAATACATGGTCAATGCCCATACGGCCGACGCCATGGTCTGCATTTCCAATTGCGACAAGATCACCCCGGGCATGCTCAATGCCGCCATGCGTCTCAACATTCCGGTGGTCTTCGTCTCCGGCGGGCCTATGGAAGCCGGCAAGGCGATCGTCAAGGGCAAGCTGCAGGCACTCGATCTCGTCGATGCCATGGTGATGGCCGCCGACGATCACTATACCGATGAGGAAGTCCAGGCCGTCGAGGAAGCCGCCTGCCCCACCTGCGGGTCGTGCTCGGGCATGTTCACCGCCAATTCCATGAATTGCCTCACCGAGGCGCTCGGCCTTTCCCTGCCCGGCAATGGCTCGACGCTCGCCACCCACACCGATCGCAAGCGCCTGTTCCAGGAAGCCGGTCACCTGATCGTCGATCTGGCCCGCCGCTATTACGAGCAGGATGACGAAACCGTCCTGCCGCGATCCATCGCGACCAAACAGGCCTTCGAAAACGCCATGAGCCTCGACATTGCCATGGGCGGCTCGACCAATACCGTGCTGCACATCCTGGCGGCTGCCCATGAGGGCGGCGTCGATTTCACCATGGACGACATCAACCGCCTGAGCCTCAAGGTTCCGGTTCTGTCCAAGGTCGCGCCGGCCAAGCAGGACGTGCATATGGAAGACGTGCACCGCGCCGGTGGCATTTTCGCCATTCTCGGCCAGCTCGACCGCGCGGGCCTCATCAACCGCAAGGAACCCACGGTCCACGCCGCCACCATGGGCGATGCCATTGATCGCTGGGATATTTCCCGCACCAATTCCGACAGCGTCCGCAATTTCTTCATGGCCGCGCCGGGCGGCGTGCGCACCACGCAGGCCTTTTCCCAGTCGAACCGCTGGACCGATCTCGATCTCGACCGCAAGGACGGCGTCATCCGCTCGGCCGACACCCCCTTCTCCAAGGATGGGGGCCTTGCCGTGCTCAAGGGCAATATCGCGCTCGACGGCTGCATCGTGAAGACGGCCGGCGTCGATGAATCCATCCTCAAGTTCACCGGCCCGGCCCGCGTCTTCGAGAGCCAGGACATGACGGTCAAGGCCATCCTCTCCAATGAGATCAAGGAAGGCGACGTCGTCGTCATCCGCTATGAAGGCCCCAAGGGCGGCCCCGGCATGCAGGAAATGCTCTATCCCACGAGCTACCTCAAATCCAAGGGCCTCGGCAAAGCCTGTGCCCTGCTGACCGATGGGCGGTTCTCGGGCGGCACATCGGGCCTGTCCATCGGCCATGCTTCGCCCGAAGCGGCCGAGGGCGGCGCCATTGGTCTCGTGCGCGAAGGCGACACCATCGAGATCGACATCCCCAACCGCACCGTCAATGTGCTGGTCTCCGATGCCGAACTGGCCAGGCGCCGCGCCGAGCAGGATGCCAAGGGCTGGAAGCCCGAGCATCCGCGCAAGCGCAAGGTGACGACGGCATTGAAGGCCTATGCGGCGCTAGTGACCTCCGCCGCCAAGGGCGCGGTGCGCGACACCGCGGCCATCGACAAGCTCTGGAACTGAACCGAAGGGCCAGGCCCCTCACAATGTGATCCCGGCGCAGGCCGGGATCCACGTCCGTCCCCAACCGCGACCAAGCGCTCGCGGCTTACGCTGCGCATGGGTTCCGGCCTCCGCCGGAACGGCATGGTGGATTTGACCACCAACCGCCCCACGACAATCGCGTGACAAGCTCCGCATCCGGTGCTAGTACCCCGCCCAGCCAACCAGCGGCCTGCCAAGGTTTGCTGGCCTGGTCAGGTTCGATAGCGGGGATTCCACCCTCCCTATCGAACCGACCCTAATCTCCCCCTATCTCCGGCCGATGGCATCCAGCGTGGCGAAATCCTCATCGCTGAGCGCAATTGCGGCCGCCGCGACATTGTCCTCCAGATGCTTGAGCTTGCCGGTGCCCGGAATGGGCAGCATGACCGGCGAGCGCTTGAGCAGCCAGGCCAGCGCGATCTGGCTGCCGCTGGCGCCGTGCTTGTCCATGATGGCGCGCGCCTTGTCATGGCCCGCGACCAGTTCACCACCGGCCAGCGGAAACCAGGGAATGAAGCCGATGCCCTGCTCGGCGCAGTAATCGAGAACGACCTCGCTCTTGCGGCCTGCAAGGTTGTAGTGGTTCTGCACCGTGGCGACCTTGAAATATTTCTGCGCCTGCCTGATGTCGTCGACACTGACTTCGGACAGGCCGGCATGGCGGATCAGGCCTTCCTTGAGCATGTCGGCGATGACACCGAACTGGTCCTCGCGCGGCGTCCTGGCATCGATGCGGTGCAATTGCCAGAGATCGAGTTGTTCGCGCTTCAACCGGCGCAGGCTGGTCATCACACCCTGGCGCAGGAATTCCGGCCGCCCGACCTGATGCCATTCATCCGGCCCGGTGCGGGTAAGCCCGCTTTTTGTCGCCACCACCGTGCCCTTGCCATAGGGCGCCAGCGCCTCCCCGATCAGTTCTTCGCTGATATAGGGGCCATAGCTCTCGGCCGTGTCGATCAGGTTGACATTGAGCTCCGGCAGGCGCCTCAGCACGGCAAGGGCCGCCTCATGGTCCTCGGGTGGCCCCCAGATCCCCTTGCCCGTAATGCGCATGGCGCCGAAGCCGAGCCGGTTGACCGAAAGGTCGCCGCCAATGGCGAATTGTCCCGACAGGGACGCGTCGAGTGTGGTCATGCTGGTTTCTCCATTGGATGGACTGCGATCAGAGGGCCGCAGCTCAAGAGGAAAGCGTTCAGGCGATGCCCAGCTCCGCCCGCAGCTTCTTTGTGAGCCCCGCTGCCACCAGTTCATGCGAGCGGGTGGCATAGGCCAGCACGTCGCCCTCAGGCAGGGCGCCGGGCTCAATCGATACCCATTGGCGCTTGGCGAAATAGGCGGCCTGTTCGACCCCTTCAATTTCCGAGAGGATATCGAAGCTGGTTTCACCGCATTTCAAAACGATCCGGTGCGGCGCCGTATCCGACAACAGGCAGAACACCTTGCCGCCCACCTTGGCGACCCGTGCATCCCATTGATCGACGAAACTGACCCCCGGCAGGGCCGCGAGCGCGTCGTCAAATCCGGGGCGCAGGAACAGGCTCAATTGTCGTCGCCGATATCGGGCAGTGGCAGGAAATCGACGCCGTCCTCGATCAGCCCGGCCACGTCGTCGCGGCTGGCTTCGCCATAGATGCCGCGCGCCTCCACTTCCTCGAAATGGATCTTGCGCGCCTCTTCGGCGAAGCGGTCGCCGACATAGTCAGCCTCTTCCATCACCTTGCTGCGATATTGGCGCAGCAATTCGCGCATCCGCGCCGCATCGGCATGGCCCGCCGAGACCGGCAGGCGCTCGCCATCCTTGCGCGCCACATTGGGCGCCATCGGGGCCTTTTCGACCTGGCCATCGCCGCATTGGGCGCAGGAGACAATGCCCCTTGCCTTCTGGTCGTCATAGGCGGCGGCGCTCTTGAACCAGGCGTCGAACCGGTGCCCTTTCGAGCATTGCAGCGAATATTGAATCACGTCTCTGATCGTCTGTTCCGCGCCCGGGGGCGCCTGTTCCGGACCATATAGGGCGTCAGCCTAACCCTGCAAAGCCGGCAGGGCAAATTCACGCGCATTGGCCAGCGCCGGAATGCGGTTCCGGGCCTCGGTAATCGCCGCCGGATCGATATCGGCCAGCAGCACGCCGGGCCGGTCATGGTCGAGCTCGGCCACCACCCGCCCCCAGGGATCGATGACGAGGGAATGGCCATAGGTGGACCGCCCATTGGCGTGAACGCCGCCCTGCGCCGCCGCGATGACATAGGAGCCGGTTTCTATGGCCCGGGCCCGCAACAGCACGTGCCAATGTGCCTGTCCCGTCGGCACGGTAAAGGCCGCCGGCACCGCCATCAGCCCCGCCCCGGCATTGGCCAGCGCGTTGAACAGGCGCGGAAACCGCATGTCGTAGCAGATGGCAAAGCCGAGCGTGACATCGTCGACCCGCGCCGTCACCGCCTGCTCGCCGCCGCGATAGGTGGCGCTTTCGCGATAGGCATTGAGCCCGGCAATATCGGCATCGAAGAGATGAATCTTGTCATAGGTCGCCACCTGCCCGCCATCCGGAGCGTAGAGGACAGAACGATTGGCAAAGCGCCCATCCTCGAGCGGCACGGGGAGCGAGCCGATATGCACGAAAATCCCGTGCTGTTTCGCCAGCCTGCTCACCGCCGCCAATTGCGGATGGCCTTCGAACGGCGCCGCCACGCTGCGCAACTGCTCCCGGTTTTCCGGGAAGATCATGGTGACTTCCGGCGTCAGCGCATAGCGCGCCCCGGCGGCCGCCGCTTCGGCCAGCAGCGGCTCGAGCGCGGCGAGATTGGCCTCGGGGTCCAGCCCCGACTGCATCTGGATGGCGGCAACCTTCATGGCGTCAGCGCACGAGCAGCGGGTCGAGCCCGCCCTGCCGATCCAGCGCGGCGATGTCGTCATAGCCCCCGATATGGGCATTATCGATGAAGATCTGCGGCACGGTGCGCCGCCCATGCGCCCGGTCGGTCATGGCCACGCGCACATCCGGATCGAGCACGTCGATCTCGGTATAGTCCACGCCCTTGTCGGCCAGGAGCGACTTGGCCGCATGGCAATAGGGGCAGGTGGGTGTGGTGTAGATTTCGACCTTGGCCATGACGTCACTCCGGCAAAATTCTGTATCGGTTCTTATATGGTGTCATCGCCGCCGATGACAACGCGGGCAAAGGTGAGAACATCGACGCCCGCCACGCCGCCGCGCAACAGCGTCCGCGTCACCGCCTTGACTGTCGCTCCGGTCGTATAGACGTCATCGACCAGCACCACCCGGCGCCCCCTGGCCCGCTCCAGTGCGCGCGGATGCAGCGAGAACGCCCCCTGCACATTGCGCAGCCGGCCATCGCCGGAAAGCCCCACCTGCTGGCGCGTCCGCCGATGCCGCAGGATCAGATGCGCATCCACCTCTAGACCAGTCAGCCGCCCCACCGCCTGCGCCAGCAGCAGTGACTGGTTATAGCGGCGAAACCGCAAGCGGCTGACATGCAGCGGCACCGGTACCAGAATCGGGTGTTCACCCCAGAAATCGTCCCCTGCCCCCGCCATCAGCCGGGCGCAGAACTGCGCCAGTTCCGGCCGGTCGCCATATTTGAGCCGCCCCACCAGGGCCTGGGCCACCTCACCATAGGCAACCGCCGCCCGGGCCCGCGCAAAGGGCGGCGGATCGGCCAGCGCCTCGGCCGACAGCGCCCCTGCGCCCTGGTCACTGGCAAAGGGCAGGCCGAGCACCGGACAGTAGGGGCGGGTAATAACACGCAAATGGCCGTGGCACTGCGGGCAGAGCCCGTCGCTGGCAACCAGGGGCGCATTGCAGGCCATGCAGCCGGGCGGATAGAGCTGGTCGAGCACCAGGCGCCCGGCAGCAGCCAGCCCCCGCCCGAACCATCCCGGCCTGAGCCCGGCTTTGACTTCCGCGCCGTCGCTGGCCATAACTGCCACCACCCCCAAGGGGCCATGCTCTGCAAGCGCCCCGCCCTCACTTCGGCACGTCCGCGTCACCATGTCCAGCCCGCCCGTCATCTTCGATTCCGGCCAGATCGCCCGCAACCTGGCCCGCCGCGCCAATAGCGCCAATTTCGTGCGTGATCTGGTGGTGGATGACCTTGTCGACCGCATGGGCGCCTACAAGCGCGATTTTGCCCGCGCCGTGCTCATCGCGCCCGATGTGGCGGACCTGCCCGACACCTTTTTCACCGCCAACGGCCCGGTGCATGTCGCGCGCGTCGAGGCTTTTTCCGGCGCCGAATTTCCGGACCTCCCCACGGGCGAGCTCGATCTCGTCATTTCCCTATTGCATCTGCAGGTGGTCGACGACGTGCCCGGGCACCTCTTGCGGCTGCGCCGTCAGCTCAAACCCGATGGCCTGCTGCTCGCCGCCTTTCTGGGCGGCGACACCCTCACCGAATTACGCGAGGCCTTTCTGGCCGCCGACCTCGCCGTCACCGGCGGCGCCTCGGCCCGCGTGGCGCCCATGGCCCAGGTGCGCGATGCTGGCGCCCTGTTGCAGCGGGCCGGCTTTGCCCTGCCGGTGGCCGATGTCGAGACCCACCGCGTCCGCTATGCCAATCCCTTTGCGCTCATGGCCGAGATCAAGGCCTTGGGCGCCGCCAATCCGCTGCGCGACCGGCCCCGCCACTTTGCCACGCGCCGCCTGCTGGCTGCCGCCGCCGAAGCCTATGCCCGGCGCGATAGCGATGCCGATGGCCGTATCAGGGCGACGCTGGAGCTGATCTGGGTCGCCGGCTGGGTGCCCCATGAAAGCCAGCAGAAGCCGCTCAAGCCGGGCAGCGCCACCGTCAGCATGACCCAAATTCTCTCCAGCAAGAAGGCAGACACACCATGACCCTCACCATCTGGGGCCGCGCCACCTCATCCAATGTCCAGGCCGTCATGTGGGGTGTGGGCGAGCTGGGGCTCGATCACATTCGCCACGATATCGGCCATATCCATGGCGGCAATGACACGCCCGAGTTCCTGGCCATGAACCCCAATGGCCTGGTGCCGGTCCTGCGTGACGGTGAGGACGAACCGATCTGGGAAAGCGCTGCCATCCTGCGCTATCTGGCTGCCCGCTATGGCGACGACAGCTTCTGGCCCAAGGATGCTGCCGCCCGCGCCCAGGTGGACAAATGGGCCGAATGGGCCAAGGTCACGGTGAGCCTGGCCTTTACCGTCCCGATCTTCTGGCGGGTCGTGCGCACGGCACCCTCCAAGCGCGATCCCGAGGCCATCGCCCAGGCCATTACCGGCTTCGACAGGTTGCTGGGCATGGCCGATGCCCGCCTTGCCAAGCATCAGTTCCTCGTCGGCGATGCCTTTACCCTGGCCGATATCCAGTTCGCCCACATTCTCTTCCGCTACTACACGGCCGAGATCGAGCGGCCCGCGCGGCCCCATGTCGAGCGCTACTACAAGGACATGACCGAGCGCCCGGCCTATCGTGAGCATGTCATGGTGTCTTACGAAAGCCTGCGGGCGAAAGACTGAACCCATGGCGCTCGATGCCCTGGCCGGCCATATCGCCATCATTTCGGGGTCGCCGGGCTCGGGCAAGACCACGGTCGCGTCGGCCCTGGCCCACCGGACCGGCGTGGCCAAGGCGCATCTGCATACCGATGACTTCTGGGGCAATATCAAGCACGGCCATATTCCGCCCTGGTTGCCGGAATCCGACGCGCAGAACCGCATGGTCTGCACCATCGCGGCAGGCGTCGCCGCCGCCTATGCCCGCCACGGCTATTTCGTCGCCCTCGATGGAGTGGTCCGGCCGTGGTGGCTGCCCAGCTTTTCGGCCCTGGACCTGCCGGTGCACTACATCATCCTGCGCACAAGCCTCGAAGATGCGGTGACGCGCTGCCAGGCCCGGGGCGGCGACAGCCTCACCGATCCCACCGTAGTCGCCGATCTGTATGGCCAATTCACCGATCTCGGACCCTTCGAAGCCCATGTGCTGGACGTGACCGGGCTGACGCCCGAAGACACCGAGACCGCCGTCGCCTCGGCCCTCGCCAGCGGCGGCTACCGGCTCTCCCCTTTGGGGGAGAGGGGGAATTGAGCCACTGGATCAATTCGCCGGTGAACGCCCCGAGCCCGCGCAGGTAGCTCCACACCACCCGGGTCATTCCCGCGAAAGCGGGAACCTCCGTTGCAAGGCATAGCGAAGTATAAAGATTCCCGCTTTCGCGGGAATGACACCGTGATTGACGGACGCAATGTCCGAGCGCCCCAATAAAAAAGGCCGGTGTTTCCACCGGCCTTTTCGATTCTCGTTCCGATAAAAGCGGCTTACGCGGCTTCTTCGTCGCTTTCGGCTTCGGCGGCATCGGCCTTGACCCGCTTGGGGCTCTTGGCGAGCTGCTTTTCGATCAGTTGCACGGCCTCGGTGAGGGTCAGCTTCTTGACCGAACCGATTTCACGGCTCATGCGATCCATGGCCTGTTCGAACAGCTGGCGTTCCGAATAGGACTGCTCGGGCTGCTCTTCGGAGCGGTAGAGGTCGCGGACCACTTCGGAAATCGCGATCAGGTCGCCCGAATTGATCTTGGCTTCATATTCCTGGGCGCGGCGCGACCACATGGTGCGCTTGACGCGGGCACGGCCGGTGACGGTTTCAAGCGCCTTCTTGACCTCGTCTTCTTCGGCCAGCTTGCGCATGCCGACAGACTTGATCTTGGCCACGGGTACACGCAGGGTCAGCTTGTCCTGCTCGAAGCTGATGACGAACAGCTCCAGAGTAAGGCCGGCGACTTCTTGCTCCTCGATGGCGACGATTACGCCGACGCCATGGGCGGGGTAGACGACGAACTCGCCCGTCTTGAACCCGAGCCGCTGCTGCTGCTTCTTGGCTACCATTATGCTGGAACTCCTTGTTGACGCCCCAAATGGCTGGTTCCTTGCGGTAAAGACCGGCCATTCCGTACTCGTTCAGCGCCCGACCCCGGACACCGATGCGCAGTCAACCCCACGGCCGTTCCGGGTCCGCTTGTCCGGAACGCCATGCATCATAACGATGTTGTCAAAAAAATCGTGCCTTGCGGCACGGGCTGGGTGACGGGCTCAACTGCATATGGTGACACCATAGCACAATTTTTCAGCAGAATCAAAAGGAACGAATCAGCCGAGGGCGAGCCCCGCGCCCGGTAGAAGCCGGCGTGTCAAAATCGTGACATTTGCCAGTCACGTCCGGGGCTTGTCACCAGGCTTGTGACCCAGTCCCGATCAGTCGCCCTCGCCCGGGGATTCCGAGAAGTACTTCTCGAGCTTGCCGGTTTCGCCGTCGCGGTCCTTGGCCTCGGGCAGCGGATCGCGCCGCTCGGTCAGGTTTGGCCATTCGGCGGCATATTTGGTATTGAGCGCCAGCCAGTCGTCCAGGCCGCTTTCAGTATCGGGCTTGATCGCTTCGGCCGGACATTCGGGTTCGCACACACCGCAGTCGATGCATTCGTCCGGATGGATCACCAGCATGTTCTCGCCTTCATAGAAGCAGTCCACCGGACACACTTCCACGCAGTCGGTATATTTGCAGGCGATACAATTGTCGGTGACGATATAGGTCATTCTAGCCGGCGATCCCGTCCAAGCGCGGCTTGTCCTCTGGGGAAGGTCAAGCCGCCTGTCTCAACGCGACCGGTGCTAAACCCTTTTCCATGGCTTCGCAAGGCTGTCCGGGAGGACGGTTTGGCGCATCTCGGGCCGGTCTCAAAAAGACTTGCCTATTCCTCGTCCGGGACGCGCAATCTGTCCGTATCGCGCCGCTCTTTCTTGGTGGGACGTCCGGCCCCGGCCGGCCGTTCGGCAATCGCCGCCTCATAGGGGGATTTCTCGGCTTTGGGCACGGGCGGCGGCGACAGGTCCTCGTAAAGTCCCTGGGCCTCGCTGGCCGGCCCGCGGCGCGTACCGGGATCGAGAATGCGCCAGACCAGGATCCGGCCGTGCAGGGACATGGTCAGAACGTCCCCGGCCCCGACCTTATGGTCGCTGCGCTCGGTGCGCTCGGAATTGACCCGGATGGCGCCGCTTTCGATGATCTTTTGCGCCAGGGTGCGGGATTTGACCGCGCGCGAGAAGAACAGGAACCGGTCCAGCCGCTCCTTGCGGAGGCCAGTGTCCGGCCCTGCCAATCCTTACTCCGACTTGCCGCGCAGGGCGGCCAGGGCAGCAAAGGGGCTGTCGGGATCGAAAACCGGCTTGCGCTCTTCCCGCTGCGGGCGGCGATCGGGACGGGGCCCCTTGTCGGGCCGGCCCTTGCCAGCATACGGCTTGCCGCCATGCCCGCGATCTTCGCCCTCGGGACGGCGCGGCCCCTTGCCATGGCGCGGCCGCTCATTGCGCCGGTTCGGCTGCCCTTCGGCATCACCGTCGCGGCGCTGGCGCGGCTCGTGGCGGCGCTGTTCGGAATTGCGGCGGCCGGGGAACCACACCTCGTCGAATTGCGGTTCGGCGGGCGCTGCAGCCTCGGCCGGCGCCGCGTCGGCCACCGCGCCTTCGGCTACGACCGCTTCGGCAACCGGCTCTGCCGGGGCTTCTTCCACAGCCGCGGGCTCCACCACACCATCGGTGGTGGCTGCATTATCCTCCAGCACCGTTTCGAGCGCCTGGACCTCCTCGGAAGCCTCGGCCGGCGCGACCGGCTCCACCGGCTTGGGCGTGCGGCGCACGCGATAGCCCAGCGATGTCAGGATGGAGGAAAAATCCTCGCCCGAGCAACCCAACAGGCTGGTCATTTCCACCGTGACGCGGAAGCCATTGCCGTCCGCCGCACCCACCGGCAATTCGCCCTGATAGGGCCGGCCGGCATCGAGCGCGATCAGCGGCCGGATGATATCGGCGAGCCGCTCGAGAATATCGACCCGCACCGCCCGCTTGCCCGCAACCTTGAACCCGGCGATCTCATAAAGCCGCGGATCGACCTCGGGGTCGACCAGGAACGAGGTCCGGCCCGACAAAACGATATGGGGAATATCGGTGACGCCCGGCTGACGGATGCCGCCATTCTTGAGCGCGAACAGGACCAGGGCCAGTTCGCGCGGCGCCGGCTTCAGCGAAGCCGGAACATAGATGTGATAGGCGCCGAACTTGATCCCCAGCTTGCGCAGCTTGCCGCGCACGTCCTGATCGAGCCCCTTGACCTCTTCGGCCACGCCGGCGCGCGGCAACAGGCCCAGATGCTCATAGAGCTGATAGGCCAGGCCCCGCGCCGTGCCCTCGACATCGGCCGGCGCTTCCAGGGCCATCACCGGCTCGAGCACGGTATTGATATGGTGGCGCAGCCACAGCATCAGCCGGTCCTGGACCTTTTCGAGGTCCGGTCCGGTCAGCGTCTCGTCGGCCAGGATGATGATGCGCGGCCGGAACAGGCTGTCGCCCTCGGCCAGTTCGGCGACCATTTCGCCGCGCCAGCGCAGGCGGCCATCGGTCGCCAACACAAATTCTTCATTTGGCGAACCAGCCAATCGTTCGGCACGATGATGTATCTCCGGCGCCACGACCGAATCGGCGGCGCCGCGCAGCCCCTTGGCATCAGCGTCGCCATCATTGCGCGCCAGGGTGAAGCGGAAGCCTTCGAGCGTACCGATCAGGTGGCCTTCCAACCTGACTTCGCCTTGGCTGTTGATTTCGGGAGATACCATACGTTTGTCTTTCAGGTGGCGGAGCAGAACGCTCGTGCGCCGGTCGACGAATCTCTGGGTGAGACGCTCATGCAGGGCGTCGCTCAGCCGATCTTCAATGTCCCGTGTCTTTTCGCGCCAATAGAGAGGGTCTTCAAGCCAGTTTTTCCGATTGGCGACAAAGGTCCAGGTGCGGATCTGCTTGATCCGGTTACTGAGTGTGTCAATGTCGCCCTCGCCATTGTCGCAAAACCGGACCTGCTCGGCAATCCAGTCCGCATTGACCGATCCAATTCGTCTCAAATCCGAATAAATCCGGGTGACGATTTCGCCATGCGCCGCCGGTGAAATCCCCTGATAGTCCGGAATCTGGCAACATTCCCAGAGCAGTTTGACCGCATCGTGACCACGCGCCAGGCTCGCCGCCTCGTTGCGCGCCAGAAATTCGAGCGCGTGCTGGTCGGTGGCCACCGGCACCCGGGTCAGCGTGCGATCCTGCGGCGACATTTCGAGGGAATGGCGCAGCGCCTCGATCGAGCCGAAATTGAGGTTCGAATTGCGCCATTGCACCTGGCGCACCGGCTCGAAGTCGTGCGTCTCAAGCTGCACGACCAGTTCCTCGTCGAAATTGGCCGTGCCGCCGGTCACCCCGAACGTGCCGTTATGGCGGTGGCGTCCCGCCCGTCCGGCGATCTGGCCCAGTTCCGACGGCGTCAGCGGCCGGCTCTGATGCCCGTCGAACTTGGTGTCGTCGGCAAAAGCGACGTGGTGGATATCCAGGTTCAGCCCCATGCCGATGGCATCGGTGGCCACGAGAAAATCCACGTCCCCATTCTGGTAGAGATCGACCTGGGCGTTGCGCGTGCGGGGGCTGAGCGCCCCCATCACCACCGCCGCCCCGCCCCGTTCGCGGCGGATCAGTTCGGCAATGGCATAGACCTGCCGGGCCGAGAAGGCGACGATGGCCGAGCGCGGCGGCTGGCGGGAGATTTTGCGCGAACCCGAATAGGTCAGCTGCGAGAAACGTGGCCGGTCGATGATCTCGGCATGGGGGATCAGCTTGCGCACCACCCCGGCCATGGTCGCCGAGCCCAAAAGCAGCGTTTCCTGCAGGCCCCGGGCCTTGAGCAGCCTGTCGGTAAAGACATGGCCGCGATCGAAGTCGATGGCGGTCTGGATTTCGTCCACGGCCACGCAGTCGACATGGATATCCATGGGCATGGCTTCCACCGTCGCCACCCAATAGCGCGGCTTGGCCGGAACGATCCGCTCCTCGCCGGTCACCAGCGCCACCGCCTGTTCGCCGACCCGCTCCACCACCCGCTGATAGACCTCGCGCGCCAGAAGGCGCAGCGGCAGGCCGATCATCCCGGTGGGATGGGCCAACATGCGCTCGATGGCGAAATAGGTCTTGCCGGTATTGGTCGGGCCGAGAATCGCCTTGACCGAATGGGAGTGTGCGAAAGTCATCCCGCCCTATTTAGTCGCTCGCGTGATGACATGCGAGGGGCCCCGGCCAGTTGTCCCAACCCTGCACAATTTCGCCACGATCCCGCCCCGGACATTAACGGGCGAAACAGAACCGGAACAAATCAGCATCGAATCGGCGCGACTCACCCAATCCGGTTTTGTTCTCGGCCACATCTGGTGGGCACGACGCCCGCCGACACACAAGCGCGGCGCATCACCGTGTCTTGCCGGGACTTTCGAGCGCCAGGGCATTCAACTTGGTTGCCATCGGGTTAATTTCAGCGTTCTGCGGGCAAAGATGAACGCGCGGTAAAGGCGGCGGCGACCAGAATAATTTCGCCGTTGAGGCTTTCCAGCCCGTAATCCGGCCCCCTCGCACCAACCCATTGGCAAAATCGCCCGTTGACGTCCCACCCTGGCACAAGGTGACACCGCGCCACCGCAAGCGCTGGTCCTCATCTCACCCGCCGCCCAGGCTCGCCCTCTACCCGTCACGCAGCTCCCACTCCACTCCAGCCCCGCCCACCCCACTGGGTCACTCCCGAGAAAGCGGAGCCTCTGGTTTCTCGACACCAGCACCACCCAATATGTCCACCCGTCCCATTCCGGCGCAGATCGCGACGTCCGCGCAGCCGCGCGTTAACCCATGAACCAAACCCGGAACGAACAGGGACAGAATCGGGGCAGTCAGCACAATGCGGCTTTGTTCTCCCCCATCATCTGGTGGCAATGGCGGCACGCAGCCACAATCACCCGCCCGGCGCGCCTCATTGGAGCCCGAAACCGTTCACAGAGGCTAACAGGGGGTAAATTTGCGGGCGCCTCGGCACTTTCTTAGCGAAACGCTGCCAGAATTTTTCTGCGCGGAGCCGAGACGTTAACGCGCGCACCCCGGCGCGCCCGGCGGTCGGGCTCATAAAATTGGCAAAAAACCTTTTGACCGTCCGGTTTTGGGACAGGGGCCGGGGGCGCTGTGTTTGACGCGCAGCCTGCCTATTCGCGCATGCCGACCAGGATCATGGAGAGATCGCCCATCGAGGTACCGACGATCACACGATAGGGCACGTAGTAGCCGGTCTGGCCCAGCGGCGCATACCACAGGACCATGCGGCTGCTCTCGGCCAGATAAGTGGTCATTTCCGAGCTGGCGAAATGTCCCGAGATCGGCCGGTAGCGCAGCGAACAGGCCACGAGCGGCCCCTGATAGCCGGTGCGGGGCGATGTCGCCTCATCGGTATCGAGAAAACCCATCTCGATGTTGAAGCGCTCGACACCGGTAAAGATGGAGGCGCGCTTTTCACACAGGCTCCGGTCGAGCGCACTGCCCTTGAGCACGAAGGCGGAAATGAAGTCGCCCACCCCGCTCAACTGGCTGCGTTCGATTGGAACGCGGTCCCCGGTATCGACGATCGGCGGGTTGACCTGAAAGGTGCTGACAGCGCGGCCGGAAAAACCGACTTCGGCGGTGAACACCTCGCCATTGGCGCGGGTTTCGAGCGCAAAGCTCTCCGAAACCAGGCTCGCGCCGGCCGAACTGCCCCGCACGGAGGCCTTGGCCGTGCCGCTGGCCACCACCGAGCCGACCCCGGTGACATTGGCGCTGAGGTCGAGGCCATAGCGTCTGCCATCGTCTGTCAGCCCGACTTCCATCAGCGCCACATTGAGACCACCCAGCGTCAGCACATAATTGAACTTGGCGTCGACCTGTGCCATCGCGACTTGCGTAAGGCTTAGGACAAGGGCAGTGGCGGCGAGGGTGGAACGGATCACGGCGTCAACTCGTCTCGGGTGAACCGGCGGCCTGGCGCCGGACGAATCAGTGGGTTCGATCAAACCTGCCCATGCCTTTGGGCGCTGGCAAGGCATTCACGGCCCTCAAAACGGCCCTTTGGCTTGACGGGACGGGCCTCTTTCTCTAAAGAGCCGCCAGATTTCATGACAAATGAGGCCCGTTGCGGACTTCCCCGCCACGCAGGACCTTTACACAAACAGGATCTACAATCATGGCACGTCGCTGCGAACTGACCGGCAAGGGCGTTATGATGGGCAACAATGTTTCGCACGCCCTCAACCGCACCCGCCGCCGTTTTCTCCCCAATCTGGTCAATGTCACGCTGATCTCGGACGCCCTCAATCGTCCGGTCAAGCTGCGCATCACCACTTCCGCCCTGCGCACGGTCGAGCACCGTGGTGGCCTGGACGCCTTCCTGCTCAAGCAGGATGATGCCGACCTGAGCCCCCTGGCCCTGGGTATCAAGAAGGAAGTCCGCGCCGCCCTCGCCGGCTAAGCGGTTTTCCTCTACCGAATTTGACCGCGTGGTAGGCAACTGCCACGCGGTTTTGTTTTTTGGAACGGCGCTTATAATCTGCGTCATCCGATCGCCTACCGGCCGTCGCCCTCGGGCTTGACCCGACAATGGCGCCGCCATTGCACAACCTCCGCCCCGGTCTTTTGCCGGTCAGCGGCAAACAAAGGTACAGTCAGATGCTGTCTCGTTTTCTGGTGGCCGTCGCCGCCATGGTGGCCGTGGTCGCCGCCTCCAATGTCCTTGTTCAGTTTCCGGTCGATTTCACCCTGGGCGCCGTCCATATTGGCGACATCCTGACCTGGGGCGCCTTCACCTATCCGATCGCCTTCCTCGTGACCGATCTCTCCAACCGCGCCTTCGGCCCGCAAAAGGCGCGGCTCGTGGTGGTCGCCGGTTTCTGCGTCGCGGTCGTGCTCTCCATCTGGCTGGCAACGCCGCGCATCGCCATCGCCTCGGGCACCGCCTTCCTCGTCGCGCAATTGCTTGATGTCTCCATCTTCCATCGCCTGCGCGATGGCGCCTGGTGGCACGCACCGATGTTCTCCTCGCTGGTCTCCTCGGCGCTCGATACGGTCATCTTCTTTTCTCTCGCCATGGCCCCGGCCTTTGCCGGCATTGATGCCGCCTTCGGCATGGAGGATTCGTCCCTCGCCTTCCCGGCCCCGCTCCTGGGCGTAGGCGCCGAAGTCGAGCTCTGGCAGTCGCTGGCTTTGGGCGATTTCCTCGTCAAGCTGGTCATGGCCGTGCTGATGCTCGCTCCCTACAAGAGCGTCCGCGACCTCGTGCTGCGCCGCCTGCCCGCCACGGCCTGACGCCGGGCAGGCTCTTTCGTGCATCCAATTCCTCTGGCATGGTGGCCTCACCTGCCGGAGGCTTTGCATGACCGAGACCGTTGTCTTACCCGGGAACCCCGCACCGCGCCGCCGCGGCACCTTCTTCGTGCCGCTGCTGGTCTTTCCGTTCCTGGCCTACAACCTCATCGTTTTCCTGTTCTTCGGCGGCAATCCGGCCAATTGGGCCTTCGGCATGTTCGCCCTGCCCATGCCCTCGGGCATGCCCTGGGCCATCACTGCGGGCGATTTCCTGCTCGTGGTCGGCATCATTCTGTTGTTCTTCGAAGTGCTGAAATCGACCAACACCGCCCGCAGCTCGATCGTCGAGCACATGCTGTCCATGCTGGTCTTCGTCGCGTTTCTGGTGGAGTTCCTGCTGGTCGGCGCGGCCTCCAGCTCGGTCTTCTTCCTGCTCATGGTGATGAGCCTGATCGACGTGGTCGCCGGCTTTACCGTCTCCATCACCAGCGCCAGCCGCGATGTGTCGATGACCTGACTGCCCGTGCGGATCAGACGATCTTAGTCTTGCGATAACCCAGCGGCATCCGCCGCTCGCTGATCCGCGCGCCCCGGCCATAGGCATTCACCGCCACTTGCTGCGGTCCGGCCTGGCCCGGCCGACGCACCACATGCAATTCCCGCGTGGCGATGATCTGGCTGACAAAAGCTGCCATGGGCGCGGAGCGCGCCAGGGACGGTCGCGGCGCAGGCGCATCGAGCGCGACGGGCACCCCGATCTCTCCTGTCCTGATCTGCTCCAGCTTTCGCATCGACCGTACCATTCTGCGCCGCGCTGTCCCGAAATGGCACAGCATGACCGGCAATCTGACACTATGGCAGCAAGCGCCATGCCAGATGGTAACAGTCTGTTAACGAAATTCGATCCCTGGTGACGATCAGTTCACAGAGAAAGTGAACGCCTAGCCCGGCTCAGAAGTTATCCTTGCCCTTGCGAATGGCGGCGAAAACCTCCGCCGGATCGGCCCCGGTGAGCCCATAATGCTCAGCCAGTTCCGGGGCATCGGCGCGCAGGAATGGATTGGCCAGTTTGTCCTCGCCGAGCGGAAAGGGAATGGTCGGTTTCCCCTGCTCCCGCAAGGACTTGACCTCTTCCGCCCGCTTTTTCAGCGCCGCATTTTCGGGATCGATGGAGAGCGCAAACCGCGCATTGCTCTCGGTATATTCGTGCCCGCAATAGACCAGCGTCGCGTCCGGCAAGGCCCGCAACCGCTCGAGCCCCGCCCACATCGGCCCCGGCGTGCCCTCGAACATCCGCCCCACCCCAAGTGAAAACAGCGCATCGGCCGAAAACAGATGCCCGCCGACCGAATCGTGAAACACCACATGCCCCAGCGTGTGACCGGGCGTCGCCAAGACGTCGAAACGCGTATCTCCCAGTTCCACGACGTCGCCGTCGCCCACCAGCTCGTCCAGTTCCTCGATCTTGTCCGCCTCGGCGGCGGGCCCCACGACGCGCGCCCCCGATGCAGACTTGAGCTCGGCAATGGCCTCGACGTGGTCGATGTGGTGGTGGGTAATCAGGATGTCGGTGAGCGTCCAGCCGCGCCGCGCCAGCGCCGCCTTGATCGGGCCGGCCTCGGGCGCATCGATGGCAGCGGTTCGGCCACTGGCCTCGTCATGCGCCAGATATCCGAAATTGTCGCTGCGAGCGGGAAAGACATCCACGATCAGGGCCAAGGCAATACTCCTTCAATCAACGAGCGCAGGCTAGGCACGGTGCCCGGCAATGGCAACCGGCGAAATGGACAAGTTGATGGCACTTTGGCAAGGTCTGGCCATGACCAGCGACGTCTCGCGCCTCATCGGCTTCTACAAATCTCCGCTCGGGCGTATTTCCCGCGCTTTGGTGCGCGAGCAGGTCATGCATCTGGCCGGCGATGTCACCGGCAAGCGCGTTCTGGGCCTGGGCTTTGCCACCCCCTATCTGCGGTTCGCGCTGAAGCCGGCGGAGCGGGTTCTGGCCTTCATGCCGGGCCGGCAGGGTGCCTCGGCCTGGCCGCGCGAAGGCCCGTCTTGCACGGTGCTCTGCGATCCCCTGGAAATGCCGCTGACCGATGCGGCCATTGATCTGACCCTGGCCGTTCACACGCTGGAACACATCGCCGATGCCGAGGAACTGATGCGCGAGCTCTGGCGCATCACCGCGCCCAATGGCCATCTGATTCTGGTCGTGCCGCGCCGCCGGGGCATCTGGGCGCAGCGCGACAACACGCCCTTCGGTCAGGGCAATCCCTATTCGGGCGGGCAGCTGGAAAAGCTGCTGCGCGATCATTCCTTCGTGCCCGAAGCCTGGCGCGACGCGCTGTTCCTGCCGCCCTTCCAGTCGAGCCTGGTGCTGAAATCGACGCGCTTCTTCGAGCGCTTCGGACGGCTGCTGGGCCCCGCCATGAGTGGCGTCATCTGCGTGCGGGCGCGAAAGGAAGCCTTTCCCGCAGTCCCCCGCCGCAAGCGGGCCGAACGCTATGTCCGCCTGCCCGGCATGAGCACCGCCACCGCACGCAACGCCTGAGCGCACAAGCTCTTTGCCTTTGCGCCCTGCTTTGCATATGGTCCCCGCGATTTTCCGCCTCAGACAGCAGACTTCCATGACCGACCGCAAGCGCCCCCAGCCGCAGCCCGGAATTCTCGATATCGCCCCCTATCTGCCGGGCAAGTCCGGCAAGCCGGGCGCCCACTCGATCAAGCTTTCGGCCAATGAATCCCCGCTCGGCGCCAGTCCCAAGGCCATTGCGGCCTTTGCCGCCGCCGCCGAACATCTCGAAATCTATCCCGAAGGCTCGTCCCGGCTGCTGCGCGAAGCCCTGGGTGAAGTCCATGGCATCGATCCGGCCAGCATTGTCTGCGGCAATGGCTCGGATGACCTGCTGCACCTGCTCGCCCAGATCTATCTCGGCGAAGGCGACGACGCGCTGATGAACTGCTACGGCTTTTCGGTCTATCCGATCATCACCAAGGCCACCGGCGCCAATATCGTCATGGTCGAGGAAACCGAATACCGCGCCGATGTCGACGCCCTGCTTGCGTCCGTGACGGAACGCACCAGGGTGATCTGGCTGGCAAACCCCAACAATCCCACCGGCACCTATCTGTCCGACGCCGAAGTCCGGCGGCTGCATGCCGGCCTCAGGCCCGACATCCTTCTCGTCATCGACAGCGCCTATGCCGAATATGTCACCGCGGCCGATTACAGCACCGGGATTGATCTGGTGCGCGAGACGGACAATGTCGTCATGGTCCGCACCTTTTCCAAGATGGGGCTGGCTGCGGCCCGTATCGGCTGGATGGTCGGGCCCGGCCATGTGATCGACGCCATCCATCGCATCCGCGGGCCGTTCAACGTCAATCTGCCGGCGCAATTGGCCGGCGCCGCCGCAACGCGCGACGTGGCTTTCACCGAAAGCCTCCGGCAGCACAATGCCCATTGGCGCGAATGGCTCACGGCGGAACTGGCCGGCAACCGCATGCGGGTCCTGCCCAGCCAGGCCAATTTCGTCATGGTGCTGTTCGAAACCCCTGAGGACGCGGCCCGGGCATTTTCGACACTGGCCGAGGCCGGCTATATCGTGCGCGAGATCGGCGTCTCCTATGGCATCGAAAACGGCCTGCGCATCTCCATCGGCTCCGAAGACGCCATGCGCGCCGTGGCCGGCATCCTCACTTCCATGGACAAAGTGCAATGAGCGTACATTTTCGCAAGCTGGCGCTGATCGGCATCGGGCTCATCGGCTCCTCCATTGCCCTGGCGGCAAAACGGCAGGGACTGGTGGAAGTCATCTCCATTGCCACGCGGCGCCAGGAAACGCTCGATGAAGCCCGTGAACTGGGCCTGGGCGATATCTATACGCTTGACCCTGCCGAGGCCGTGCGCGGCGCGGACCTTGTCATTCTCTGCGCCCCCGTCGGGGCCTATGCCGATCTGGCCCGGGCCATCGGCCCTGCCCTGGAACCCGGCGCCATCCTTTCCGATGTGGGTTCGGTGAAGCGCCATGTCCACGAGGTCGTAGGGCCTCTGGTGCCGGAAGGCGTGCATTTCATTCCGGGCCACCCCATGGCCGGCACCGAACATTCCGGGCCTTCGGCCGGTTTTGCAGAACTGTTTACCGGCCGCTGGTGCATGCTAACGCCCGAACCCGATGTGGATCGCGCCGCGGTCGATAGGCTGGTGGCGTTCTGGAAGGGTCTTGGCTCCAATGTCGAACTGATGGACGCCGCCCACCACGATCTTGTCGTGGCCATTACCAGTCATGTGCCACACCTTATTGCCTACAATATCGTGGGCACGGCGGATGATCTGGGCAATGTGACGAAGTCGGAAGTGATCAAGTTTTCCGCAGGCGGCTTCCGAGATTTCACCCGCATTGCCGCGTCCGATCCGGTGATGTGGCGTGACGTGTTCCTCACCAACCGCGATGCTGTCATGGAAATGCTGGGACGGTTCCTCGAAGACCTTTCCGTCCTGCAGCGGGCCGTGCGGGTCGGAGACGGCCCGGCGCTGGAAGCCCTTTTCACCCGGACGCGGGCCATTCGCCGCTCGATCATCGATGCGGGCCAGGATTCGTCCGCTCCCGACTTCGGGCGCCCGCACGAAGCGCCGCCGGCAGTCGATACCGGCTTTGTCCGCGAGCATGGTGGCGGCGACGACGCCTAGAACAGGGCGGGCACCGCCGCGATCGGCACCAGGCCGGACGAAATGCCACCGCCGGCAAAATTGAGCTGATTGGCATGGCGCCCATCGGCGCCGGGCACGCCCAGCACCAGTGTCCGCCAGGGCTCCTCGAGGAATGGCCCGATCCGTTCGGCGACGCCCAGGGAATCCACGGTAATCGCGCCCGTGGGATAACCCGCCGGGTCCAGCGCCAGTTCACCGCTGGCATTGAGATCGGCACTGCCGTCATTGGCCCTTATGCCGACGATGCGCAGAACGCCGCCGGCCTGCTGCCAGTCCTGAAGGAGCGGCGCCTGCCCCCAGTTGCGGACATCATCTGGCAGGCCGGTGATTTCAAGCTCCGCCTCGGCCAGGGTCGGGGCCAGTTGCAGGCCCGGCGCCTCGACGTCATTGGCCCGCAGATAGGCGGCAAGCGCCGACCGCCCTGCCTCGGCATCGTGTTGCTCGGGAATGTCGAGCAGGTGCAATTCGACATGCGGGATGGCCGCGATAAGCGAGGACCCAAACAGGGCATCGGTCCATTCGACCCCATCGGCAACGGTCGACATCCGTGCGATGCGCCAGTTCTCGATCCGCAGGCTTGCTTCGAGACTCTGCCAGTTCACCGCCTGGGCGAGGCCGGTAAAGGCATCGGCGAGCTGCACCGGACCATGCGCCGATGCCAGGACGTGATTGGGGCGATAGACCATGACGCTGGCGCGAATGGAGGGCACGGTGACCAGCATATCGCCCGTGACAAGGCTCGCCTCGGCACAATCGAGATCGAAGCGGAAGGGAAAGCCGCCAATGTCGAGCCGGCCGCAGACCAGCTGCGGGCTAGATTCACCATCGGCCAGCGCCAGGGCCTCCACCTGCTGCCGGACCATGCCGGCGAGGAAAAACCAGCCGCCCGTCCACAGCACAACGACCAGGCCCACGACCGCGCCAAGGATGATGATTCGCTTTTTCATACTGCCTTCTTACCTGCGCCGGCGCGACGTCAGAAGCGGTTTGATGGCCGCGTTCATTCCCAGTAAACCTCGCCCCGGACACACTGGCTGCCGATCCGCCGCAACAAATGCGGTCGAGGCGAGCCTTATTCGGAGTTCTGGGTCGAGTTATGGCATTTTCCACCGACAGCCCTGAGAAAAAGACCCAGTGGGTTTTTGGCTATGGTTCGCTGATCTGGAACCCCGGCTTCCAATACCGCCACGCGCAACTGGCCTTGCTGCGCGGAGCACACCGTTCGCTGTCGATCGTCTCCCATCACCATCGCGGCACCCGTGAACAGCCGGGCCTTGTCTTCGGCCTGACCCGGGGCGGCTCATGCCGTGGCATGGCGTTCGAAGTCGATGACGGCAATTGGCCGGCGGTGCGCGCCTATCTTGATGCACGCGAACTGGTCACCTCGGTCTATCGCGACGTCACCCGGCCGGTCACCCTTGCCGATGGAAGGCGCATCGAGGCTCTGACCTATGTGGTGGACGAAAGTCACGAACAGTTCGCGGGGGCCCTCAGCATCGACCAGCAGGTCGCCATGATCCGCGCAGGCGTGGGTATTTCGGGGCGCAATGTGGACTATGTGGTCAATACCGCGCGCCATCTCGAAACGCTGGGCATCTCCGATCGCGCCCTGATGCGCATTGCCGCCCAGCTCGAAGCTCAGGACATATTGGCCAGCTAAGCTGGATCTCAAGCCGCCTTTTGGGGTGTCAGGACATGCAGCGCGCCCTGCGGCGCGGCACCCTCCAGATCCCAGATGGTCGCCAGCCGGTCCCCGGCCAGGTCCACGCCATCCACTCTGAAGGCCCGATCCCCACAGGACAGGGCAAGCCGGAAGCGGGTGCGGCTCACCGGATCGGCGACAAGATCGTCGGTGGATCCGACCCAAAGCACATTGCTGCCCTTGGCCACGAGATAAAGCCCGCCCGTCTCCATGCCAAAGCTGGTGAACACTTCGCCGGCCAGCGAGAAGCTACGTCCCGAACGCCCGATCCAGGTTGCCCGGCGGCCGGGCTGCCGTGTCAGAGCCTTGTGTTCACTGGTCTGCATGTCTCATCCCCTGCGTCCCCAGAAGAAGAACAAAAATAGAACAAATTGTATCCATCGTCAAGCCACCCCACGGCATAACACTAGATGTATGGTCTTGTTCGGCTATTCCGTCAATATATTGATAGTCAGGCCTGCCGTGCGGCATCAACGCGGGCCTGCAGGGCCGGGCTCATGGGCCGGTCATAGCCGGCATCTATGGCCTCCAGCGACAGCCGGGTTGATTCGGGCTCGATCGCGGCCTTGAGCCTTTCGGTGAACACGTCCGGCGCAAGGCCTGGCTCGATGGGCGGCAGGAACCGGGCACGCGCCACGCCCGGCCAGATGACGAGGCTGTTCCGGCCCCAATAGAGCCCGGAATTGAGCGCCACCGGCACGACCGGCACATTGAGCTCGCTATAGAGCCGCACGATCCCCTGCCGGTATTCTGGCGGTGCCAGGGGCGCCTTGCGCGTGCCCTCGGGATAGATGACGATCCGGCAACCGCGATCGATGGCCGCCTTTGCCTGAGCAAGCATTTCGGGAATGGCTTCCGCGCCCTTCTGCCGGTCGACCTCGATGCAGTCGAGCGAGCGCGCGGCCCAGCCGAAGAAGGGGATACGCATCAACTCCTTCTTGGCGATATAGGCCGGGCGGCCGGTATGGGGGAATATGGCGAAGATATCCCAGTCCGACTGGTGCTTGGACGCGATGATGCAGCCGCCGGGGGGAATGTTCTCTTCCCCTTCGACATGGGTGCCCATGCCGGTCAGCCCGCGGAGAAACTGCACATTGGACCAGCACCAATAGCGCGCAACGGCCCAGCCGAGCCGGGTCCGGCCGGCCAGAATGCCGATCGTGCCCGCAATGATGGCCAGAATGACGGTCTGCCCCAGGAAAACCAGATAGAAGACCGCGGTACGAACGGCCTGGACGGCGGACTTGATCGGCATAGGCTCCCCCGCGCCTTTTGGCGCTTTTGCCATTCATAACCGCAGCGGGAGCGCTTGGCGAGGTTTCAGAGCGGTCCCGGGAGAGGTGGGCTCACTCCCCCGATACGAAACTACGCCATTCGGGGGCCTTGCGAAGCTCCGCCTAGGACGCTTCGCTCAGATACCGCCGCACGGTCGTGCGAGAGGTGACTGCGGTCAGCACCGCCATGACCGGGACAATGGCCAAGATTCCGATCGTGCCGTCCCAGCCCAGCAGGAACCGCCCGAACAGGACGCCCACCTGTGCATTGGCCTCGCTGGGCAGGACACTGCCGGCGGCCGTGCTGATCAGGGCAAAGAACAGCACCGCCAGGATGGCACCCAGCAGCCCGCCCTGCAGGCCGATCGACAGGAAGCGCCCCTGAAACTCACCAGCGATGAACCGGTTGGAGGCCCCGATAAAGTGCAGCACGTCGACGATCTCGCGGTTGGAGGCCATGGCCCCGCGTGTCGCGAAAATGATGGCCAGCACCGTGGCGACACCGATCAGCCCCAGAACCAGCATGCCGGAGAGAACCACGGTTCCCGCCATGGTGTTGAGCTGCTGCCGCCAGGCGGCGTGCGTGTCCAGGCTCGCCCCGTTGATGGCTTCGAGATTGCGCTGCAATTGCTCGATATCGGCATCGACCGGATCGGCCAGTTGCACCACGACGAGGCGCGGAATGGCAATGGCCGACAGATCGAGCCCGGCACCCAGCCAGGGCTCGAGCAGCGCCTGGCTCTCCTCGATGGTCAGCGCCCGCGCGCCGGAAACGCCCGGTGTCGCCTGGGCCAGCGACACCGCCGTGCGCAGGTTGGATTCCATCACTTCGCCCTCTACCGGGCGAATCTGGATGGTCAGTTCCCGCCCGACATCGGCAGACCAGGCAATGGCCGATTTCTGCACCAGCACCACGCCGCCAAGCGTCACCGCCGACAGAAACGCCATGATGGTCACGAGCAGCAGCAGGGTCCGTCCCGCCACGCTCTTCTCCGGCACGATGGGAGCACCGCCCCGCCGGGGCGTGAGGCGTCTGAGCCAGGTCTCAAGCATGGATCGACAACTCCCCCTTTTCGAGCACCATCCGGGGATAGGAAAACCGGTCGAGCAGCGGCAATTCGTGCGTGGCCAGGATGATGGTCATGCCCAGCGTCCGGTTGAGCTCTGCAAACAGGTGGACCAGACGGCTCGACAGGTCCGGATCGACATTACCGGTCGGTTCGTCCGCGAGGAGGATTTTTGGCCGGGCGATCACCGCGCGGGCAATGGCGGCGCGCTGTTTCTCGCCGCCGGACAGCAGTGTCGGCAGGGCGTGCATCCGCTCGCCCAGCCCGACCCATTCGAGCAGTTCGGTGACGTTTGGCCGATATTCGGCCTCTGCCTGGCCCAGCACGCGCAGCGGCAGGGCGACATTCTCGAATGTTGTCAGATGATCGAGCAGCCGAAATTCCTGGAACACGATGCCGATATGGCGTCGCATCTGCAACAGGCTGTCCCGGTCGAGATTGCCCACATCCTCGCCGAACATGGTGACGCGCCCGCGCGTCGGCTTGAGCGAAAGGAGCAATAGCCGCAACAGGCTGGTCTTGCCCGCCCCCGACGGCCCGGTGAGGAAATGGAATGAACCCGGCTCGATGGCGAACGAGAGGTCTTTGAGGATTTCCGGGCCATGCCCGTATCTGAGCCCCACATCGGAAAATTCGATCAAGAACAAATGCTCCCCGTTGCCCGGACCGTTGTGGCGCACCGGCCGACGAATCAGCCGTTCCGCGCATCATAGCAGCGCAGCAGGCGCGCCGCTCACGAGCAGGCGATTGGGCGGGAGAAAGCGGCACAAATTTGACCGGCACCCGGTTTGAGGAGTTTTAACCCCACCCCGCTAGTGTCGGACAACCTGTCCCAATCCGTCCGGCCTGATGATCATCACCTGCCCGCATTGTCAGACCAAGTACCAGGTGACCTACGAGGCCATCGGCTCGGCAGGTCGCAAGGTGCAGTGTGCCCATTGCAACAGGGCCTGGCAGCAGACCCCCAGCGAAGACGACGACGATCCCGATCGCCTGTTCGACGCCAGGTCTGAAGAGGAAATGGACAAGGCCCTGGCGAGCGAGGCGGGCCTTTTTGCGGCGGAACAGGCCCTGCGCAGCAATGCGCTGGATCAGCCGCGCGCGCCAATACCGGACACGGCCAGAGCGCCCTTGCCGCTCCCGTCGGCCATGACCGACGACAGCGAGTTGCGCAAACGCCAGAAGGCCTTTTCCCGTCGCCAGAATGCCTTGTTCTCAACCCTGCCGGTGGCGCGCCTGCGCCGGGCCGCACGCATTGTCGCCGCCCTTGGCCTGGCTGGATTGATCGCACTTGGCTATTTCGGCCGCTACGAGCTTGTGACGCGCTATCCGGACCTGGCGGGTCTCTACGGCTCGATCGGGCTTGCAACCAATGTCATGGGCCTCGAATTTGCGGCCCTGCAATCGCAGCGCGCCCTTTCCGCTGGCAATGAAGTGCTGACCGTGTCGGCACAGATCGTCGGTATCTCCCCGAGGCCGGTCAAGGTGCCCCCGGTGGTCATCAGCCTGCTCGATGATCAGGGCATGCCGGTCTATGAATGGAGCGTCACCCCCAGCGTCGCCGACCTGATGGTGGGCGAGCGCGCTACCTTTGACACCCGCCTCACCCTGCCCCCCAGCCAGGCAACCACCGTTCGCCTGAGCTTTACCGGCGGCGCGGGCAGCGGGCGCCATAGCGGGACCGCGACCAGCGCCGATGAGACCAAAACGGCTCAACCCGTCTTGCCGGAGACACCGGCAGAACCCATTTCTGACCAACAGGACCATCCGGAGGCTCACCAGGCACCGGCTGCCGCCGCACACCACTAGGAGCGTACCATGGCCCGTATTCTTGTCGCCGAGGACGATCCCTCAGTTCGCGCCTTCGTGGTCAGCGCCCTGGGTTTCAAGGGCCATGAGGTCGTTGCCGAGGAAGATGGCGGGCTGGCTGCCGAGACCATGGATGCACAGGACGGCCGTTTTGACCTGCTGCTCAGCGATATCAAGATGCCGGTGATGGACGGGATCGCCCTTGCCCTGCATGTCGGCGCGCGCTTTCCCGATGTCACCATTCTGCTGATGACCGGCTTTGCCGACCAGCGCGAACGGGCCCATGGCCTTGATGCGCTGATCTACGACGTCCTGCCCAAGCCCTTCACCCTTGCCGATCTGCTGGCCAAGGTCGACGACGCGCTGGCCGGGCGTCCGGTCGAGGTGGTGCCCCTGGCCCACCGCTCTCCGCAATAGTTAAAGCGTTTTCAAGAAAAGTGGGCACCACTTTTCTGGTTCGAAAACGTGACCATTCAACAACTTAGAGCTCTCGTTCTGATTCAATCAGAACGAGAGCTCTAAACCCAGTCCGGCACGCTATCGAGTGCGATAAGCTCTTCGATGGGCTTGCGCGGCCTGACCACGTGCCATTTGTCGCCATCCACCAGCACTTCGGGGATCAGCGGCCGGGAATTGTAGGTCGAGGCCATGACGGCGCCATAGGCCCCGCCGCTCATGATCGCCAGCCGGTCGCCCTGCTTGACCCCGGCAATGGTGCGGCCGCGCGCCAGATAGTCCCCTGTTTCGCAGACCGGCCCGACAATGTCCCCGGTGATCGGCGGCAGGTTCGAGGCCACAACCGGCTGGATGTCGTGATGGGCTTCGTAGAGCGTGGGGCGAATAAGATCGTTCATGGCCGCATCGACGATGATGAAGTTGGAGTCGCCCTCCTTCACATATTCGACGCTCGTCACCATGATCCCGGCATTGCCGACCAGAAGCCGCCCCGGCTCGATGACCAGCGAACAGCCCAGCTGCCCCACCTTGTCGCGCACCACCGCGGCATAGGCTTCCGGCGCCGGGGGCGCATCCACATCGTGATTATAGGGAATGCCCAGCCCGCCGCCGACATCGACATGCTCGATTCTATGGCCATCGGCCTTGAGGGCAGAAACCAGTTCGGCCATGAGGCCAAAGGCGTTGCCGAACGGCTCGAGATCGGTGATCTGGCTGCCGATATGCATGTCCACGCCCACCGCTTCGAGACCCGGCAACTCGGCAATGCGGCGATAGACTTCATGGGCGCGCTTGTAGGAGATGCCGAACTTGTTATCGGACTTGCCGGTCGAAATCTTGGCATGGGTGCGCGCGTCGACATCGGGATTGATGCGCACCGAGACACGCGCCGTCAGCCTCATTTCGTCCGCCACCAGCGACAGCCGCTCGAGCTCGGGCTCACTTTCGACATTGAAGCACTTGATGCCGGCCGCGAGCCCCTGGCGCATCTCTGCCATGGTCTTGGCCACGCCCGAGAAGACGATTTTTTCCGGCGCAATCCCCGCCGCCAGCGCCCGCGCCAGTTCGCCCCCCGACACCACGTCGGCGCCGCAGCCTTCGGCCGCCATGAGCTTGAGCACCGCCTGGTTGGAATTGGCCTTCATCGCATAGGCGATCAGCGTCGGAATGCCCTCGAAGGCCTCCCGGACAACGCGTACATGCCGGCGCAGGGTCGCACTGGAATAGACATAGAATGGCGTGCCGACCGTGTCGGCCAATGCACTCAGATCGACGTCTTCGGCAAAGAGCACGCCGTCGCGGTGGTGAAAGTGGTGAACCAAGGTCTTTTCCCGATATTCTGCCAATTGCGGGCCATCCCGGCGCAGACCGGGATCCAGATTCAACGCCATCCGCACGACGGTGTGCGGAGAGCGCAGCGCATGGATTCCGGCCCTTGCCGGAATGACACCGAGTATGGGTGGTGTTTGGGCTATTTCCCTAAGCCAATGCCCGCAGAAACGAAAGCCAGACTTATCGATCCGCCCCATAAGCGGCTTCAATGCGCCGGGCCACGAGGTCCTGCAGCCGCCACAGATGCGGGTCGTGTATGCCCATCTTTTCCAAGTGGTCGACCGTGGCATGGAGATATTCGGCCATCGAGCCCCGCGTGCCCACCGCCCGTGCCAGGGCGTCGGCAATCTCGGCCTCGCTGAGCCCGCTGACATAGCGCCCTGAATTGCGGTCGATGCAGAAAGTCAGCGCCCGAATGACCCGCTCACCACTGCGCACCCGCACCCAGCGCGGCGGGAAGGCCGTCGGGATCCAGCCCATTTCGCGCTCGAACAGCTTGATCAGGCACGGATCGCGTCGATCCGGAGGCAAGCGGTAGAGGGCACCCTTGCAGGCACCGCCCCGGTCCAGCGCCAGCATCAGGCCCGGATTGGCTTCGCTGCCGCGAAACCGGGTGTTCCAGCCCAGGCAGAACGCACGATGCCATCCATGCAAGAGGCCGGTACGCACCTCCACGAAGTCGCAGGCCGGCTTCCAGATCAGCGAGCCATAGGCAAAGATCCAGGTCTCGTCGTGCTGATCGGCTCCGAAAAGCCGCTCGATCGTGGCGTCATGGTCGGCCGCCGAGGCTTCACGCATACCCGGCGGCGGAGGCGGCAGAGCCTCGAATGTCTCGTCGGGTTGAAGAAAGGCGACATGGCGCGCGCTGAGGCGCATCTGTCGCAAGGGTTTTTGCACCGGGTTCTCCGTACTTCCTTCTCCCCTTGTGGAGAAGGTGGATCACGCAAAGCGCGAGACGGATGAGGCGGATGTGGTCCAGATAGAACCCGTCATCCGCCCTTCGGGCACCTTCTCCCACAGGGGGGGAAGGCAAACGTGGCTTATTCGCAGATTTCAGGCAATACCGCCATCGCCGTGACCGCCATGCTTTTTGGCCTTCAGCGCGCGCGGTTCATGCGCCGTCCCGGTCAGCGCGCTTTTCCAGCGCGCCGCCTGGGCTAGGACATTGGCCGGGGCCGTGCCGCCATAGGAAGCACGAGCGGCCACCGATGCCTCGACGGTCAGCACCTTGTGGATGCGGCTATCGATGCGATGGTCGATCAGCTTGAAGTCCTCGATGGTCAGCCCTTCGAGACCGCAATTCTTCTGCTCGGCCAGCGACACGATCTGCCCGGTAATGTGGTGGGCGTCGCGGAACGGAATGTTGAGTTCGCGCACCAGCCAGTCGGCAATATCGGTGGCCGTCGAAAAGCCCGCCGAGGCAGAGGCGTGCATCTTTTCGCGGTTGGGCTGCATATCGGCCACCATGCCGGTCATGGCGGCCAGCGACAGCGACAGGGCGTCGAGCGCATCGAACGCGACTTCCTTGTCTTCCTGCATGTCCTTGGAATAGGCCAGCGGCAGCCCCTTCATCACCACCAGCAGCGAATTGAGCGCCCCCAGGATGCGGCCGATCTTGGCCCGCACCAATTCGGCAGCGTCCGGATTGCGCTTCTGCGGCATGATCGAGGAGCCGGTGGTGAACTTGTCGCTGAGCCGCACGAAACCGAATTGCGCGCTCGACCAGATCACCATTTCCTCGGCAAAGCGCGACAGATGCATGGCGCAGATCGAGGCGGCGGCCAAAGTCTCAAGGATGAAGTCGCGATCCGAAACCGCATCGAGCGAATTGGCCGTGGGCCGGTCAAATCCGAGCGCCGCCGCCGTCATGTCGCGATCGATGGGGTATGGCGTTCCCGCCAGAGCCGCCGAACCCAGCGGGTTCTCGTTGAGGCGCTTGCGCGCATCCATGAGCCGGCCGGCGTCACGCCCCAGCATTTCGACATAGGCGAGCAGGTGATGACCAAAGGTCACCGGCTGCGCATTCTGCAGATGCGTGAACCCGGGCAGGATGGTTTCGGCCTCGTCCTCGGCGCGATTGACCAGGGTCAGCTGCAAGGTCTCGATCTGCGCCACCAGGTGATCAATGGTGTCGCGGACATAGAGGCGGAAGTCGGTGGCGACCTGGTCATTGCGCGAGCGGGCCGTGTGCAGGCGCCCGGCCGCGTCGCCGATCTTTTCGCGCAACCGGCTTTCCACGTTCATATGGATGTCTTCGAGCGCCCGCGAGAATTTGAACTGCCCGCCCTCGATTTCGGACAGCACCTCGTCTAGACCGCTGAGAATGGCGTCGCGATCGGTCTGCGTCAGAATGCCCGTCGCCGCCAGCATTGTCGCATGGGCCTTCGATCCGGCAATATCCTGGCGGAAAAGGCGCTGGTCGAAACCGATGGAGGCGTTGATTTCCTCCATGATGGCATCGGGCGCCTCGGCGAACCGGCCGCCCCACATCTTGTTGCTCAACGCCTTGTCCGGAGACACCATGCCAAATACCCGCTCGAAAGGTCCGCAAACCGCTTTTCGCTGGGCGCTGCCCATGGCGGCGGGACTGGTCGTGATTGGGGGGTCTATAGCGGCATGGCTGGTGCTTGCCAATGGCGCGCAGGCCAATGCCTGTCCTGTCCGCGCTGCCCAGGCACAGATCATCGACGCTGCAGCGACCGGCGAGCTGGCGGCCCTCAACGGCACCGGAACCGGCCGGGGCTATGCCGACATGGCCTTCAAGGACGCATCCGGCGCCGAGATGAGCATCGCCGATTTCGCCGGCAAGGCCCTGCTCGTCAATTTCTGGGCCAGCTGGTGCGTGCCCTGCCGCGAAGAAATGCCCGCACTCGATGCCCTGGCCACCGAGTACAATTCGGACCGGTTCGAAGTACTGCCGATCAATCTCGATATCGGCGAGGGTGGCCTCGAAAAGGCACAGGCTTTTCTCGATGAGGGCAAGTTCGCCAATCTGCCGCTCTATGCCGACAACTCATTCACCGCCTTCGAGCGCCTGAAGCGGGAAGCCGTCGCCATCGGCCTGCCGGCCACGCTGCTGCTTGATCCAGAGGGTTGCGAACTCGCCGTGCTGCAGGGCCCGGCGGAATGGCATACCGATGACGGCCGCGCCGTCGTCGAAGCCCTCATCGGGTTGCGGGGCTAAATCAGCAGGTCAACTTCGGCGCCATTGATGGGGGCCTGCGCCTCTGGCGCCGCATTGCCGGCCTTGAGGGCCGCTTCGGTCTGCGCCCGCATCATTTCGGCGCGCAGGCGCGCAACCTCGAGGAGATGGCCGCTTTGCGGCACGCCTGCCTCATGCACCATGCGGTTGATCATGACACTGGGTGCGATGCCGATGCCGTTCGACATGGCTCAGGCCTGCTTGTCGACCCGCAGGCCCTGCCCGGGCGGCGGCGCGCTGAGAGCGGTCTGCATCAGCGAATTGATCAGCTCGGTCTGCATTTCGTGGGCCTTCTTGAAGACCGCGATCTGCACCGAATTCTGCGTCATCGCCGTCCGCGCCGCGATCAGGTTCATGGAAAGATCGGTGTCCATCCTGCCTCCTTTCGCGTTCAAGACCCCTCAACACTAGTTAAGGCGCGTTAACAGAGGCTTTTTCCACGATCACAATTTTACCGACCGCCCCAAAGCCTGACATCGCCGCGCTTCAGCAACGGCGCCAGCGCCAGCCCGGCCGCGAACCCGCCCAGATGCGCCCACCAGGCCACCGGCTCGTCCGAACCCAGAAGCGCGTAGAACAGTTGCGTGGCGATCCAGAACCCCAGCATCCAGAAGGCCGGCACCGGCAGTGGAATGGGAATGACGATGCGGGCGAGCACGAAGACCCGGGCATGCGGGTAGAGCAGGATATAGGCCCCCATCACCCCGGCCACGGCGCCCGAGGCCCCGATCAGCGGACCATTGCCGTCAAGATTGAACAGCAGATGCGCCAGGGCCGCCAACACGGCGCAGGCAACATAGAAGATCAGGTAGCACACATGCCCCAGCGCATCCTCGATATTGTCCCCGAAGACCCAGAGAAACAGCATGTTGGTCAGCAGGTGGAGCCAGTCGGCATGCAGGAAGGCATAGGTAACAAGGGTCGCCCAGTCCGGCAGCCATGGCAGCGGCTGCGGATAGAGGTCGCGGACGACGATGGGGATCATGCCGAACTCGATCGTTGCCCGATCGAAAGCCGGCTGCGGCAGCGCCACCTGCGCGAGGAAAATAAGGATGGTGATCCCGATCAGCCCGTAATTGACCACCGGCATGCTGACATGGCGGATGGGATTTGTGTCATGCAGCGGCAGAAACATGCGCCCTCTCCCCCAAGGCCCGGCTGGCTCAGCCGGGCCCGCGGCCGCCGAAGAAGAACAGCGCGCCCATGAGCAGCAGCAGGGCCACGGCCTGTCCGATGACACGCAGGCGCATCAGGCGCTGGCTGGTATTGCCCGGCCCGCCCTTGAGCATGTTCCACAGCCCCATGCCCAGCACAACGACGACGAAGAGCAGGGCGAGCCCGATGGCGATGTTGAGAACGGTTTCCATGTCAACCTTGGCTTGATGTCACTGGCCCGTCCTGAATATAGGCACAAAGGCCCGCCGCCAATGCGTCATATGCGGTTCGGATGCGATGGGACACATAGAGTTCCCTGTGGGTCGTCAACCACACCGGCAGCGGTGGAATGGCCATGTCGATGGGCAGCGCCACGAGGCCAGCGGTCTTGGCGACAAGGTTGGCCTGGCCGAAGCCGATGCCCAGCCCGGCCTTGATCAGTTCCCATAAATGCGCCTGATCGTCCGAGCGCACCACGAAACTCTCCCGGCTTGCGGCGTGTCCAAGGCTCCTGGCGTGCTGCACGATCAGGTCCGACCGGTCGAACCCGATCAGGTCATGCTGCCAGAGGCTCTCGCGGCTGGTGGGACGGCCGCGCCGGGCCAGGTAGTCTTCATGCGCCACCGCGACCAGGGGAATATCGCCCAGATGTCGCGATACCAGTTCCAGCTGGGTCGGGCGAAACATGCGCACGGCAATGTCGGCTTCACGCAGCAGCAGGTTTTCCGCTGAGTCGCTGGGCACCGATTCAAGCGCTATGGCCGGGTGGAGACGGCGCATGTCGCTGAAGATGGCGGGCAGGACATAGTTCGAGATCATGACGCTGGCGGTGATACGAACCGTGCCGCCCGGCGCGCTTTGGGCGCCTTCGGCAACCAGGCTGGCCTCGGCCAGTGCCTGTTGCGCCTGGCTCACCGCCTCAAACATCCGCAGGGCCGATCGATTGGGCTTGAGCCCCGTGAGGCTGCGCTCGAACAGGGACAGGCCAAGGCCGGATTCGAGCGCCTCGATATGCCGGCCGACAGTCGGCTGGCTGATGCCCAACGCGCGCGCAGCGGCCGACAGCGACCCCTCGGCAACCACGGCCGCAAAACTACGCCACAGCGTCCAGTCCGGCTCACTATTCAAAATTGAATATTACTCATCCGGTTTTTACGAATTTCAATTCCTCAGTGTATAGCCGACTGTTGTGGCGAACAAGCACAGGAGTTCGCCATGACCAAAGGAAAAGTCACCGTTCTGGGGTGCAACGGCCATATCGGCAATGCCGCCATGATCGCCTTTCGCGACGCGGGCTGGACCGTCACCGGCCTGGGCCGGACCAATCGCAAGCCGGTTTCCGGAACCCGGTTCATCGCGGGCAATGCCGACGAGGTGAGCGTGGTTCGCGCCGCCACCAGCGACGCCGATGTGGTCGTCAACGGGTTGCACCTGCGCTATGACCAATGGGGCAATGGCCGCGCAACCCGGCAATTGCAGACGGTGCTCGACGCCCTGGCCGGGACCGGAAAGACCCTCATGTTTCCCGGCACCATCTACAATTACCACGCCAATGACAGGACCATTCCCCCGCACCTGCGCCAGAGTGCCGAGGCACCGCGCGGCGCCATCCGCATCGAGCTCGAACAGATGCTTGCCGCGGCCGCCGAGCGTGGCGACATCCAGGCGATCATCCTGCGCGCCGGGGATTTCTTCGGTCCCGGCAATGAGGGCGAATGGTTCGAAGCCGCCATGCTGATGGATCGCGCCCGGGGCCGGCTCTATCACCTGGGCGATCTCCAGACCCGGCACAGCTGGGCCTACCTGCCCGATCTCGGCCGTGCCTTTGCCAGCCTTGCGGTACACCGCACCCATTTGGGACCGCTGGAGAATTTCCATTTCGCCGGCCACTGGGTCAGCCACGCCCAGCTCATGCAGGCCATCCAGGCGGCCAGCCCGCTTCCCCTTGCGGTCGCGCCGCTCAAATGGTGGATGCTGGGCGCGATCGGCCTGGTCAATCCGGTGATGCGGGACATCTACCGCATGCGCTACCTTTGGGAAAACGAGATGGAACTGGTCGATCCCCGCCTCGATGCCCTGCTGGGCCCGGGCGCAATCACGCCTTTTGAGACCGCCGTCGCCGCGACTGTGGCGCCTATCCTGGCCGGTCACAAGCAAGCCGCCTGAGGAGGACCCTGCCGTGGACAAGCACTATCTCATCTGGCAGCGCCTCGAAGGATTTCTGGCCTTTTGCGCCGGCCTGTTGCTGTTCTGGCAGGCCGATGCCGGCATGGCCTGGTGGCTCGCTCTCTTGCTGTTCTTTGCGCCCGATCTCAGCTTTGCCGGCTATAGCCTCGGCAGCCGCTTCGGAGGCGCGATCTATAACGGGGTTCACCTCTATGCCTTCGGGCCGCTGGCCATGGGTGTTGGCCTCGCACTCGCCTGGCCCGGCCTCGTTGCGGCGGGCGCCCTGTGGCTAGGCCATTCCGGCTTCGACCGCATGTTGGGCTACGGGCTCAAGTCGGCGGACAGTTTTTCGCACACGCATCTGGGGCCGATCGGCAAGGCCCGCTGATCAGAAGCCAACGGCGCGCCGCACGTCCTGTGCCGTCCACCCCCCGGCGCGCAGATCGCGCAGGCTCTGCGACCCCTTGGACTTGGCAAGCTTTTCGCCATCCTCACCCAGCAGCAGCCGGTGAAAGTGGTAGATCGGCTGGGGCAGGCCGAGCAGCATCTGCAGCAGCACATGCACATCGGTTGCCGCTTCGAGATCGCGGCCGCGCGTCACATGCGTGACCTCTTGTGCCGCATCGTCCACGACGACGCTGAGGTGATAGCTGGTCGGCGTATCCTTGCGCTGCAGCACCACGTCACCCCAGCGCTCGGGCCGCGCATAGCGCAATTGAGGCCGGTCCTGCACCCCCGGCCCGGTAACCGAGAATGTAAGCATCCCGGCGCGGTCCATCGCCGCCCCGCTGTCCAGCCGGAACTGCGCCGGATCGCGGCGCTCCAGCCGCTCGATCCGCTCCGCATTGGATAGATGCCGGCAGGTGCCCGGATAAAGCGGCGCTCCATCGGGGTCCGTGCCCATGGCCGTGGCGGCGATCTCGGCGCGCGTGCAAAAACAGGGATAGAGCAGGTCCATGTCGCGCAGGTGATTGGCGGCATCGGCATAATGCTCAAGCCGGTTCGATTGCCGCCAGACCGGTTCGGGCCAGTCGAGGCCCAGCCAGGCAAGGTCTTCAAGGATCGCCGTGTCATATTCGGGTTTACAGCGAATAGGGTCGATGTCTTCGATGCGCAGCAGGGCCGCGCCGCCGAGCCGCGCCGCCGCATCCCAGGTAGCCAGGGCAGACAGGGCATGGCCCAGGTGAAGATAGCCATTGGGGCTGGGAGCAAAACGCAGGATGGGCCGGGACATGACAACAAGGAGAATGATGGCGTGACAGCCCATACCATGTTCGAGCCGCCCGAGACACCGGGCGTCGATACGTCCGAAGCCATCGCCTGGCACCTCGACGCCCTGGTGGCGCTGGCGCCATCCCTCGCGCCCATGCGCGAGCGGGCGGGACGGGTCGAGCCGCGCATCAATCCAAAGGGCTTTGCGGGCATGGCCAAGGTGATCTGTGGCCAGCAACTGTCGGTGCAGAGCGCCGCCGCCATCTGGGCCCGTTTCGAGGCCTTGCCTGGGGCGCTCGATCCCCAGACCTATCTCGCGCTTGATGAAGACACGGTGCGCCAGTCGGGGTTTTCACGCGCCAAGTTTCAGACCCTCGGCGCAGTCGCCGCGGCCGTTGGCGCGGGGGATCTCGACCTCGCCCATATCGACCGCCTGCCGGCCGAGGAGGCGATTGCCCGGCTCACCGCCATCAGGGGCATCGGCCCCTGGACCGCCGAGGTGTACCTGTTGTTCTGCGCCGGGCACAAAGACATATTTCCGGCGGGCGACCTGGCCCTGCTCAAGGCGGCCCAGCATGGCCTTGCGATCACAACTCGCCCCACCATCGCCGAAATGATTGACATCGCCCGAAAATGGTCGCCCCATCGCTCTGCTGCAGCCCTGCTGCTGTGGCGCTACTTCGCCGTGGTCATGCGGCGGGAGGGCGTACTGACATCCTGAGGCAGAGGATGACGGGCATTGGTTGATCTCATCGACCGGATTTACGAGGCGGCGTTCCTGCCGGCGCAATGGCCCGATGTTCTGGGCGCCATTGCCGAGCAATCCAATTGCACATCAGGCGCCCTGATGATCGTCGATGCTCACCTGCCACCCCTCTATGCGGCAACCGCCAACACAGCCGATGCTCTTGGCCAGTTCGCCAACAGCCCGGCCTGGTACGCCAATCCCAGGATGCAATGCCTTTTCAGGATTGACCATTCCGGCTTTGTCAACGCCGAGGAAGTGATGAACCCGGAAGAACGCGCCAGGGACCTGGTGGCGGGCAATCTGCGCGAACTGGGCCTCGCGACGCAATTGGGCACCGGCATATTCATGCCCGGTCGGGAGCTCGTTTCATTTTCCTTCGAACGCACCGCCGAACAGGGACGTTTTCGTCAGTCCGACATCGCCTGGTTCGACAGGCTGCGTCCGCACCTGGCGCGGGCGAGCCTGATGGCGGCGCGCGCCCAGCTTGACCAGGCCCGCGCCAATGTCGAAGCGCTCAACGCCACAGGCGTTGCCGCTGCGGTGGTCGGCGCATCCGGCACCGTGCTGGCCAGCAATGCGCTGTTCGAAACACTCGCCCCGGTTTTGCGCCCGGCAGCAGGTGGCCGCATCAGCGTCAGGGACGCCGAAGCCCGGCAGCTTTATCAAGAGGCTCTGGAGGCGACCGACGGCGCGCAAACTGTGCGATCCATCCCCCTCCGCCTTTCCGATGAGACCAGTGCCGTATTGCAGGTTCTGCCCCTCCACCGCAGCGCCCATGACCTGTTCGGACGCGGCACGGCCATGCTCGTCGTCACCGGCCTCGCCGTGGATGGAAACCTGCCCGATGATGCCATTCTGCGCGGCCTCTTTGACCTTTCGGCCAGCGAGGCGGCCGTCGCCGCCGGCCTCGCCAAGGGTTTGACGCTGAAGCAGATTGCCCAGGGCCGCAACATCGGCATCACCACGGCGCGTTCACATCTGGCGCAGATCTTTCGCAAGACGGGTACGGGGCACCAGCACCAATTGGTGGCGCTGCTCAAGGGCGTCACGGTGCCGGGCTCCGATCCCGGCCAGGGGGCGTCACTGCCTTGAACATCGATATTCACTGCCCCTGTTTCAGGGCAACGCCATTTTGGAGATCGGGTCATGGCTGACCTTATCGATCGCATATACGAAGCGGCCGTGGTGCCCGAATTCTGGCCCGACGTGCTGGATGAAATCGCCAGGCGCGCCGGTTCGACCTCCGGCGCCTTATTGCTGATCGACCAGCGTGCACCCCCGCTCTATACGGCTACGCCCAACATCATCGATATCCTCGCCGACTACGCCGCCGGTCCCTATTGGTACAAGAACGACCGGCTCGCCCGCTACCTCAAGCTCAACTATTCCGGCTTTCTGGAAGTGTCGCACTATGTCGACCCCAACATTCCCCGCACCGGCAATCCCTATGACGACAATCTCGAGCGCATGGGAGCCAGCTGGCAAGTCGGATCTGCGATCATCATGCCCGAGGGCGATCTGGCGCTCTTCACCTTCGAGCGGGAGAGCCACCTCGACAATTTCGATGGCAAGACGCTGAGCCTTCTTGATGGCCTGCGCCCGCATCTGGCGCGCGCCTCGCTGATCAATGCCCGCCTCGGCCTGCAAAAGCTGCAGGCTCAAGTCGACGGCCTCTCCAGTTTCGCCATTCCCGCCGCTGCCCTGCGCCGCGATGGCTCGGTCATCGTGGCCAATACCGAATTCGAGGCGCTTTCCCATGTTCTGCGCCCCGCGGCCTTTGGCAAGGTCAGGCCGCTCGATCGCCGCGCCGCCGACCTGCTCAGTGCTGCGATAGAGGCGATCGGTCACCAATCCAAGGGCGTCCTGTCCATCCCCTGCCGCAATGACGACGATACGACGCTGGTGCTGCACGTCCTGCCGCTGCACCGCCAAGCCAGCGATCTCTACGACATGGGCTGGGCCCTTCTGGCCGTCACTGGCTTTTCGCCCGATGCCAATGTGGCCCCGCAAAACGTCCTGCGTGGCCTCTTCGACCTGTCGGCCGCCGAAGCAGGCGTCGCTGCCGGGCTTTCGTCCGGTCATACCCTGCAGGAACTGGCAATCGAGCGCGGCGTCAGCATCACCACCATCCGCTCCCACCTGGCCCAGATTTTCCGCAAGACCGGCACCGGACACCAGGCCCAGCTGGTCGCCCTGCTCAAGGGGACGATTTCGCCCGTCGAGTGACCATGCGGGCCAGAAGTGTTGTCTGCGGGCAACACGGTCGGGACCATGCGCAGCCAGCGCCGGACTTCTCCTTCAAATGAAGGATGCGGCGCCGCACCCACACCCCCATCCTCCCGCCAAAGGACGCAAGGGAGAATATCGGTGCGCTTGACGCTTGGACATTTGGGGGCCGGCCTGATGCTGTCGGCATTGGCGACCGCGGGAGCGGCAGCACAACAGGTTACCGACTGGAGCGGCTTTTATGCCGGCATCTATGCCGGATACGCGCTCGACAATGTCGCGGCCACGAGTTCGACAACCACCATACCCCCTACGCCTGCGGGCGGCTCGGTGATCTCGGGCACGATCGGGAGCAACAATACCCGGATCGAAGGCGTGCTCGGCGGTATCGGCGCCGGCTATGCCTATCAGCACAACCAGTTCGTTCTGGGTGTTGATGGCGCCGTCCATGCCGGTGGCCTGGGCAAGACGCGGTCCAGCACACTCGACCTTCAGGGTACAGATGGCGTCGACAGCTACACGATCCTGAACACCACCGACACCAGCATCAACCTTGACTGGTACACGACCCTGACCGGCTCTTTCGGCATCGCCTTCGAGCAGGATTGGCTCTTCTACATCAAGGGCGGTGCGGCGGTGGCCAATGTGAGTTCGCAATCCGACAGCACCCTGGACGTCTCCGCGACTGACCCGGCTATCCTGCCGCTGCCTTTCCCGCCCGGAACCTCGACAGCCTCGGCGTCATCCAGCCGCTTGCTGGTGGGCCCGACCGTCGGTGCCGGGGTTGAAAAGATGCTCAATGCCAATGTGTCGCTGGGCGCCGAATATGCCTTTGTCGGCCTTCCCGATGCGACTGTCCCGACTGCGGGCCTTGCCCTGTTCGGCGGTGGCGGCAATCTCACCGTGCCCATGGGTTTCCATACCGTCAAGGCAACGCTGAAATACCATTTCTGATCCATGCATTCGTTTCGGCCGCGTGATTGTGGCACGCGGTCCAGACCCGGCAGGCCACCTGCCGGGTCTTTTGCTGTCTGGATTTCCGGCTGCGGGGCGGGCATGGTGCGCCCGAAAAGGAGCCCGCCATGACGACACTTTCCGGCCCCATGCTGCCGCCCGCCAATGGCGGCGCTCCCGATGCTGCTGTGGTGCTGCTGCATGGCTATGGCAGCGACGGACGGGACCTGATTGGCCTGGCTCCGGCCTGGCAGGGCCTGCTGCCCGGCGCCCTGTTTGTCTCCCCCAACGCGCCTCAACCCCTCGGCATGGGCGGCTATCAGTGGTTCCCGATAGACTGGACGGGCGACCGTGTGGCCAGCCGCCAACTCGGCATTGCCGAAGCCCGGCCCGTCGTCGCCCGGTTTCTGTCCGATCTTTGGGCACAGACTGGCATCGCCCCCGAACGCACCCTGTTGGCCGGCTTCAGCCAGGGTGCCATGGTTGCCCTCCACGTCGCCACCGCCCTGCCGCATGATCAACAACTGATGGGCGTCATCAGCTTTTCAGGGGCATTTCTTCCCCCGGAGGGCCTGGGTGGACCAGGCCTGGCGCGCCCGCCCGTATGCCTCGTGCATGGCGATATGGATGAAGTCGTCGACCCCAATCTCAGCGCCGACGCGGATCGGGTGCTGCGCGATGCCGGTTTTGATGTCAGCTATCACGTCAGCCGCGGCACCGGCCACGGCATCGCCCCCGACGGGCTGGATTTCGCCAGTGCCTTCATTGCCGGGGTCAGCGCAAAATAGCGTTCATCCCCGCTTCACAGCCCTGACACAAAGGGCTTAGTATAACGGAGCTATGGACTTACGCGATTCCCGCTCCGGGAGACTCAAGTGACCATCCATGTGTCGCCTGAGGCTTGTCCCGCCCTTGTACTGAACGCCGATTTCAGGCCGCTCAGCTATTACCCGCTCTCATTGTGGTCCTGGCAGGACGCGATCAAGGCCGTGTGCCTGGATCGGGTCAATATCGTGTCGCACTATGACACCATCATCCACTCCCCCAGTTTCGAGATGAAACTGCCCAGCGTGGTGTCGCTGCGGGACTATGTGAAGCCGGCGCGCCATCCCGCATTCACCCGCTTCAACGTCTTCCTGCGCGATCGCTTTCAGTGCCAATATTGCGGCAGCAAGGACGAATTGACCTTCGACCACGTCATTCCCCGCTCCAAGGGTGGCCTCACCACCTGGGAGAATGTCGTTGCGGCCTGTGCGCCTTGCAACCTGCGCAAGGCCAACCGCCTGCCCCACGAAATCAAGATGTTCCCGCATCAGGCGCCCTATGCGCCCAGCGTGCACGACCTGCACAATAATGGCCGGCTGTTTCCACCCAACCATCTGCACCAGAGCTGGCTCGACTTCCTCTACTGGGACATCGAGCTGGAGCCGTAACGCTTAGCGGGTACGCCGCGCCTGAAAGATCATGGCTCCGGCCAAGAGGACCACGATGGCCAGCGAGATCAGCGTGTTGTAGCCCGCCAGCGACAGGCCGAGGAACCGGAACTGCACCACATCGCAGCCGATCACCGGCGTGAGATTGTCGAGTGCGTCCATGCTGAAGCTCTCGCCAACACCGGTGCAGGCAGTCGGACCCGGCCAGAACCCCCATTCGACCCCCGAATGAAAGCCACCGAGAAACGTGCCCCAGGCAAACAGCGCCGTTGCGATGGCCATGCCGATATACCACACCGGCAGCGGCAGCCGGTTCCACAGTACCAGGATGAGGGCCAATAGCGGCAGGCCCCAGTAATAGGGCAGGCGCTGTTCTAGACACAGCTCGCAGGGCTGCAAGCCGCCGATGAACTGCGATCCCAGCGCCCCCAGAATGGTGGCAAGGCCCAAAAGGAAGGCGATGCCGGTGGCAATCTTGTCGAGGGGACGGGTGGCACTCATGGGCAAAGTCTCTTGAGGTGACGCTTGGGCGAGCCAATAGACCGGCCCGGTGGCAAAAACCAGTCGCAAACGGGGCTGTGATCAATCTCCCGGCAATGTGATGCCAAGAGCCTGGCGCAGCGCAATGGCATTGTCGGGGGCGTGCAGCTTGTCCTCGTGGACGAAATAGGCAAACACATCCCGCCCCTCATCGCGCCAGCTGGCCATGGTCTTTGCCCAATCGGCAATGTCTGCCCCCTCATAGCCCTGGGCATCCGGCCGCGCCGGGCCCTGCAGGCGGCAATAGGCAAAGTCGGCAGTCAGGTCGCGCCCCGGATTGTCCGGCGTGTCGGCAATGACCCGGGCAATATTGTGCCTGGCCATCAGGGCATTGGCTTCGGGTGTATCGAAGCTTGAATGGCGCGGCTCGATGGCATGGCGAATCGGCCCCACGCCGCTCACCTCGAGATAGGGTGGCGCCTTGGCGCCATCGGCTTGCCGCGCCAGCGCCAGATAGCTTTCGACATCCCTGGGCAGAAGCGCAGCGAAGGCGGAAAAGCTGGCTGCATCGAAGGCAAGATTAGGCGGCAATTGCCACACGAACGGTCCCAATCGGTCGCCCAGTGCCAGAGGCCCGGAGCCGAAGAAATTGGCGAGTGGCTGCTCGCAGTTCTTCAGGCGCTTGATATGGGTGACCAGTTGCGGCCCCTTGACCGAGAACCTGAAGCCCTCCGGCGTCTGTGCCGCCCATTTGGCAAAGCTCTCCGGCTTCTGGTTAGCCCGGAAGGTGGCGTTGATCTCGATGCTGGTCAGCCGGCTGGCCGCATGGGCCAACTCGTTCTTCTGCACCAGGCCCTTGGGAAAGAACGTGCCCCGCCAGGGCTCATAGACCCAACCGGCTGTTCCCGTTCGCACCGTTCCCTGTGTCATCGGCAATCTCCTCTTCCCCGACACTGTCTGGTTTGCCCCGCTCTGGCAATCGACGCCGGCCAGGCCTCTGGTTGGCAAATGGTAATGATTTTTTGCCTTATTTGAGTGCATGGTGAACGAAATCTTTCCGGGGGCGCTTCGGATGCGCAGGGCCGCAGCCATTTCCATCGCCGCAACCTTGATCGGCACGCTGACCCCCCAGTCGGCGGCGGCCTGCGAGCAATTGCGCATGGTCAAGGGTGGCGTGGTCGTCTCGGTGACCGATGGCGACACGGTGGTGCTTGATTCGGATCTGGTGGTCCGCCTCATTGGCACCCAGGCCCCCAAATTGCCCCTCGGGCGCGACGATTTCCCAACCTGGCCACTGGCCCCCGAGGCCAAGGCCGCGCTTGAATCCCTGCTCCTGGGCCAGACCGTCCGGCTGGGCTATGGCGGCGAGGAAATGGACCGCTATGGTCGCGCCCTGGCGCACGTTTTCGTCGAGATGCCTCAAGGAGATATCTGGGCACAGCTTCACATGGTGGGCAGCGGGCTGGCGCGGGTCTATTCCTTTCCCGATAACCGCAAATGCCTCGACGCCCTGATGGCAGCCGAGGCGCAGGCGCGCGCGGAAAGGCTTGGAATCTGGGCCGATCCCTATTACAGCGTGCGGGCGGCGGATGATCTCACCACGCTCGCCGATCGGGCCGGCCAGTATGAACTGGTTGAGGGCCGGGTGCTTCTGTCCGAAAAAAGCGGTTCGCGCGTCTATCTCAATTTCGGCCGGTACTGGAAGGAAGACTTCACCGGCGTGATCGAGGCTCCGGCACTGCGTCTGTTTGCTACGGCCGGGCTCAATCCGGAAGACCTGGCTGGGGCTCTGGTGCGCATTCGCGGATGGGTGGACGAACGGGATGGTCCACGCATCGAAATAACCCATCCCGAACAGATCGAGGTTCTGGCACGGCCATGAGCGCGCTTCCCGGCAAAAAAGCCCTGCGCATCGGAATCATCGCAGCGAGCCTCATCGCGCTCGCCGCCTGTTCGTCGATGACCGGTTCCAATATCAGCGTCGGCCGCACTGGCGACAATCCCGCGCCCAAGGTGGTTCCCGAGGGCACGAGCCCGGACGACGCCGTCATTGGCCGGCGTGAGCATCCGCGCATCATCGCAGCCTATGGCGGGGTCTATGAAGACCGCCAGGCCGAGATCATGGTGGCCCGCATTGTCGGCCGCCTGCTCGCCGCCGCCAATCAGCCCAACGCCCAGTTCCAGGTCACCATCCTCGACACCTCCGAGGTCAATGCCTTCGCCCTTCCCGGCGGCTATATCTATGTGACACGCGGCATCCTGGCGCTGGCGTCCGATACCAGTGAACTGGCCGCCGTGCTGGCGCATGAAATTGCCCACGTCACCCTGCGCCACGCCCGCGCCCGCACCGACAAGACGCGCACCACTCAGATCGTCGATCGCGTCATCACCGGCATTTTCGGCGGCGACACCTCGACCGACGCTACCGCCAACCGCACCCGCGAATCGCTGGCCGCCTTCGGCCAGGGCCAGGAACTGGAAGCGGACAAGGAAGGCATCAAATTCGCCGGCAAGGCCGGATACGATCCCCAGGCCGCTGCACGCTTCCTGGGCGTGATGAGCCGCTTTGCCGCCTTCTCGGCCGGGTCCAGCGCCGGGGACGAAGGCTTTTTGTCATCCCATCCCTCGACGCCCTCGCGCATCGAAACCGCCATGGGCACCGCCCGCTCCATGTTTGGCGATGGCCAGGCCGGTGAAACCGACCGCGAAGGCTATCTCGCCGCCATTTCGGGTCTGACCTTCGGCGACAGCCCGGCCCAGGGCTCCATCGTTGGCCAGCGCTTCATCCATCCGGGATCGAAATTTACCTTCACGGTGCCGCAGGGCTATACGCTGCAAAGCACCCAGAGCGCCGTGGTCGGCGTGGCCGGCGACGGTGAAGCCGTGCGTTTCGACAGCGCCCAGGTGCAGCCCAACATGACCCTGAGCGATTATCTGCGCTCCGGCTGGATTGCCGGGCTCAAGGCCGAAACGGTCACGGCCCATCAGTATAACGGCATCGACATGGCCTCGGGCCTGGCCCAGACCGACCAGTGGTTCTTCCGCGTCGCCGTCATGCGCTTCGAGGGGGAAGTTTATCGCTTCATCTTCGCGGCAAAGTCCGACAGCCAGCGCTTCGCCCAGGGCGCCGATGCCACCATTCGCAGCTTCCGCCGCACCGAGGCAGCCGACCTCAGCCAGATTCGCAAGCTCTCGATCCGGCTGGTCACGGCCCGTTCCGGCGACACCGCCGATCGGCTGGCGCGCCAGATGGCCGCGATCCCCGGCGCCACCGAACTCTTCTATATCCTGAATAACCTCTACCCCGGCGATCCGGTCGCCGCCGGCCAGCGCTACAAGGTGGTCAGCCTGCAATAACGGGCGGCATCACTCCGAAGCCGAAAGCGTGTCGAGCTGCGTCTCGATGACATCGGCCGCCCCACCGGCGCCAACGCCGAACAGGTCGATGATGGTATTGCCCAGAACGGTGAAGGACGCGATCAGCGCGACCGCGATCATGGCGGCTAAAAGCCCATATTCGATCGCCGTGGCGCCAGATTCGTCCCGGCCGAACCGCTTCAGGATTTCCACCATGGCCACCCCCGTCCTGGCTCCTCAGAGCAGATCGCACAGAGCCGCGATCAGCGGCTCGTCGGCCGGTGGCATCGGATAGTCGCGCAGGGCCTGAGGCCGCACCCATTTGAGGGCAGCATGCTCACGCGCCTGCGGCGTCCCCTGCCACTTGCGACAGACGTAAAGTGGCATCAACAGGTGAATGCTTTCGTAAGAATGACTGGCGAAGGTGAGTGGTGCGAGGCACGCCTGCTTGGTCTCGATTCCCAGCTCTTCCTGTAATTCGCGGATAAGCGCATCCTCTGGCGTTTCGCCTGTCTCGAGCTTGCCGCCCGGAAATTCCCACAGGCCCGCCAGTGACTTGCCCTCAGGGCGTTGGGCAATCAGCACCCGCCGGTCGGCATCGACCAGGGCGCAGGCGACCACGAGAAGAATGGGTTTGTCGCTCATCATGCCTCTTTCGGGATGCGGTATGAGTAGTCGTACTGATGGGTATAGCCCAGGGACTGGTAGAGGGCCTTGCCGGCGGGGTTGTCGGCCTGGACATTGAGCGCCGCGATCCTGGCGCCGGCGCCATGGGCCCAGGCGTGAATGGTCCGCATCATGGCGGCGCCGAGCCCCTGCCGGCGATGTGCGGCGCTCGTGATGACATTGCCGGTCAGCACGATGCCATCGGCAATGGCAGCCAGCCCCGCCGCGACCGGCACACCCTGGCGATAGACCACGACACCCGCCGCAGGCACCGCCATGGCCGCCAGCAGCGCCGCCATGCGATCCATGGTCCGCTGGTCATGACCCTGCAGAGCCTGTTGTGCCGCAAGGAATTGACCATCGAGCAAAGGCGTCACTTCTGCCTCCGGGTCCGCCTCCGGACGGGCCGCAAGCGGCATGGCATAGAGATGGCTCAAGTCGATGCTTTGCCAGTTCCGCCGGTCCAGTTCTGCCGTCAGGCCCGCGCTTTCCAGGGGTGTCGTGCGCACCACCGGAGGCACGCCGCGCGCGATGAACCAGGCGACCGCCGCATCGAGCCGGGCGGCGCAACCGGCCCCGTCGTCAGCCGCAAAACACTGCAGCGAATTGGCGCGCTTGGTATAGCCATTGGCAGCGCGGCGAACCCAGTGCCCATCCCAATCGATGTCGATGCCGGGCCAGGCCAAAAGCCCGGCTCTCTCGAAGGCTTCCACATCGGGCAGGGACACAATTAACTCCGGTAGTCGCCGTTGATCTCGATATAGCCGTGGGTGAGGTCACAGGTATAGACGCTGGCCCTGCCCTCCCCCAGCCCAAGGCTGACCGTGACTTCGAGGTCCTCGCCCTTCATATAGGCGCTGGTCGCCGCCTCGTCATATCCGTGGGCGCGCTCGCCATCCTTGGCCACGAGCAGATCGCCGAAGCGGATGGCGAGCTTGTCGCGGTCTGCCGGCTCACCGGCCTTGCCGACGGCCATGACCACCCGGCCCCAATTGGCGTCTTCACCGGCAATGGCCGTCTTGACCAGGGGCGAGTCGGCAATGGCCTTGGCGATGCGGAAGGCCGATTGATCGGTCGTGGCGCCCTCGACATTGACCGTGACCTGCTTGGTGGCGCCTTCCCCATCGCGCACCACCAGGATAGCGAGGTCGAACAGCACATCCGAAAGCGCCGCGCCGAACACTTCGGCGCGCGGATCATCCATGCTGGTGATCGGATCGACCCCTGCCTTGCCCGTAGCAAAGGCCAGCAGCGTGTCGGAGGTCGAAGTATCGCTGTCGACGGTAATGGCATTGAAACTCGTCTGCACATGGCGCGCGAGCAGGCTCTGCAGCACATCGGCAGCGATCGGCATGTCGGTAACGACAAAGCTCAGCATGGTCGCCATGTCGGGCGCGATCATCCCCGAACCCTTGGCGATGCCGTTGATGATCACCTCTACCCCGTCAATCTCCAGCACCGCGCCGGAGAGCTTGGGATAGGTGTCGGTGGTCATGATCGCCTTGGCCGGCTCGATCCAGGGGCCATCCGCCAGCCTTGCGGCGCATTGGTCCAGCACACCGGAAAACTTGTTGGCGTCGAGCGGTTCGCCGATGACCCCGGTCGATGCCAGGAAAATGTCCGATCCCGCGCAGCCCAGCGCCCTGGCCGCGATCTCGGCGGTCATTTCGACGCTCTGGCGCCCCTTGACCCCGGTAAAGGCATTGGCATTGCCCGAATTGACGACCAGCCCGCGCGCCTTGCCGCCCGGCAGGTTGGCGCGGCACCAGTCGACCGCCGCCGAGGAGCATTTCGACTTTGTCAGCACGCCCGCCGCCGCCGTGCCCTCGTCAAAGGCCATGAGCAGCACATCGGTGCGGTTCTTGTACTTGATCCCGGCTTCGGCCGTGGCGAAGCGGACCCCCCGGACCGGCGGCAGGTCGGGATAGGTTTTCGGAGCGAGCGGAGAAACGGGATGAGCGGCCATGGAACAACCTTGCGCAAGCAAATCAGGTGGTAAGACGGGTGTGCCCCAAAGCTATGGCAGGTGCAAGGCAGGACCGTGCCAGAGACTTCTCCAATGACCACCATGCATTACCCGTCGGAGGCCATGACCTTCCGACGGGCAGCACGAGTGTTATTCCTGCACGATATCGCGATTGAGATCGTCGCGCACCAGAACGGCGGCAATCTGGTCGAGGCCGTTTTCGATCTTACCCCATGAAATGCCAACCATAAGGGCTCCGTCCAGCCCGAAGATCTGGTTGGCCTTGGCTACTTCGAGATGCTGTACCAAGGGCTTGGCCTTGAAGATTTCATGATTGTTGGTGCCACCGTCCCCCGCCACGTCATTGTCGTAGTGCAGGTGGAACATCACGTCGGCGTCATGGGCTTCCACGACTTCCCATGAGCGGTCTGTCAAGCCACCGATATTCTCGGCCAGTTCCGCATCAGGGCGGATGATCGGCAGCAGACGCAGAATCGCACCAGTCACGCCATCGGGTGATTGGATCTCGAAGACGTCAGGATTGCGCTCTTCCCAGAATTTAACGATCGAAACCGTGGTGTGGTCTAGTTGGTCGCCAAGTTGTTCGCGCACGCCGGCCGCCTTGGCTTCGAGAGCAGCGCGTTTTTCCAGGGCCAGATCGGTCTTGTTGACGAGGTCGGCATATTGCATCAGGGCATCCTCGACCGGCTGGCCGAAATTGTCGATCAGCACCACAGGGGCGATGAGCGCCAGTTTTTCGGCCATTTCGAGATCATTGGCCTGAGAGACGATGAGGTCCGGATCGAGGGCGGCAACCGCCTCGGCGTCGATGGTCTCATCATCGGCGAGCCAGAAGACGCTGGATGTGTCATAGCCCTGAGTGCGACCAAAGACCTTGTTGCCGTGGTGGTCGATCTTTCCGGCGCTGCCGACCGGCGTCACGCCCAGTTCGAGCAGGGCCAGCATGACGTTTTGGTCTGACAGTGTCACAATGCGCTGCGGGTCTTGGGGAATACAGGTATCGCCGCCGACATGGCTGAACAGGCGGAACCCAGTCTCGCAGGTCTGCTGGGCAAGTGATGGCGTTGCGGCAGCCATGGCCAGCCCGAGCACCAGCGTGGAGAAAACAAGCTTCATCGGACATCCTCGAATTTTGGGCCGGTCTGCCGACCCTTCGGAATAATCCTTACTCATTTACTCATGTTTATAGCAAGACGACCTGAGCGATAATTTCCTGCCCGGAAGGAATTGGCATTCCCGCCCCTGTGACCCGGGCAGGGCGTGTCAGGCTGCGCCCTTCTTGACCCCGGCAATGAAGCGCCCGAAGCGCGTGGTGATGGTCGGCACGACAAAGAACACGATCGTGCTCGCCACCATGGGCACGATGATGAAGCTGCGCTGCCAGAATTCCCATCCGGGGGTCATGGTGCTGACCAGGAAGGCATAGCCGACCACGATCGGATAGACGGCAAGGCTCATCAGCAGGGACATGCGGGCGCGGGAAGAGTAGGACATGACGACCTCTATCGAAACGGTACGTTCCGTTATATATCGAAACGAGCCGTTTCGTTCAAGGCTTTTCTTTCACCCTGTTTTTGTCGATAGTGCGCCTATGACGCTTCGCCCGGACACCACAGATGACAGCGCCCGCCGATCCATCGGCGCCCGGCGCAATCCCGCCAGCCAGGAGGCTATTCTGGATGCGGCCGAGGCACTGCTGGAGGAAAGCGGCATTGCCGGATTTTCCATCGAGGCCGTGGCGCGCCGGGCCCGGGCCGGCAAGCCGACCATCTATCGCTGGTGGCCGAACCGCACGCTGCTGATGCTCGATGTCTATCGCCGCTTCAAGAATGCCCGGGCCTTTCCCGATACCGGCTCGCTGCGCGGCGACCTCGTCGCCTTTCTCGAAACGCATTTGCTCGGCTTCTGGCAGAACCGGCTGTGTGGCACGGTCTATCGCGCGGTGATTGCCGAGGCGCAGACCGATGCCGATGCGGCCGCGGCGCTCCATGCCTATCAGGCAGAACGGAAACAGACCGCGATGGTCTTTGTCGACCGCGCCAAGGCGCGTGGCGAGATTGCCGAACATGCCGACGGCGCCATCATCATCGATTTGACCGTCTCGTTCGCCTGGCATCACCTGTTGCTCAATCAGGTGGATTCGGCGCTGGCCTCCGTGCCCACGGTCGTCAGCGCCATCCTGGCCGGCGTTCCAGGCTACCGCCCATAAAAAAGGCCCGGCGCTGTGCCGGGCCTTTGCTCGATCGTTTCGCGCCTATTGCGCTGCGGGTTCAGCCGCCTCTTCGGCCGCGCCGTCCTCGGCCTCAACGGCTTCCTCGGCGGCAGCGCCGGCCTGTTCCTGGGCATCCATGGCCGCCTTGAGCGCGGGGTCGGTTACCTCGACAGTGGTCTTGGCCATGAGCTCATCGACGATGGCCGTGAAATTCTGCATCAGCAACTGCTGCTGAATCTGCGGCGCCACCTGCTCGAAGGCCGGCGGAGCGGACGGGCGCTTTTCTTCCAGCCGGATCACATGCCAGCCGAACTGGGTCTGGACCGGGTCGGACACCTGCCCGGGCTCGGTCAGGGCAAAGGCAGCGGTCTCGAAGGGCGCCACCATCATGCCCTGGCCAAAAAATCCGAGATCGCCGCCATTGCTGGCGCCGGGATCGATCGACTTCTCCTGGGCCAGCGTGGCGAAATCGGCGCCGCCGTCCAGTTCGGCCTTGACCGCCTTGGCCTCTTCCTCGGTCTCGACCAGGATGTGGCTGGCGCGGATTTCATCCTCGGGCACGAATTCGGCGGCGAACTTGTCATATTCCGCACGAACGGCCTCTTCGGTCACCGCCGCCACGATGGCATCGGTGAAATAGGCGCGGCGCAGGGCCCGCTCCTCGAGATATTTCTGCCGCTGGGCGAAGATTTCGGTCTGGTCCATGCCGGCCTCGCGCGCCGCCTGCGACATCACCTTCATGTCGATCAGCACGCGCAGGAGGAAGGCGCGGCGCTCCTCGGCCGGCATCTGCGCCAGGTCCTGCGCCATGTCCTCGGCGGCAAAGCTCATGTCGGATTCGGTAATGGCCTCGCCGCCAACCGTGGCCACCACGGCGTCGGAAGCGGCTGCCGTCGTCTCTGCGGTCGTGGCCTCCTGCGCCTGGGCAAGCGAGGGCACTGCCAGCAGCAGCGCGAGGCCGAGGCTGCGGACGAAACTGATGGGGGCATTGTGCATGGAAATCTGTTCTCCTTGGCCGGATCGATCAGCGACCGGCATGGATCGGGGGCCAGCGGCCCGTCGGGATTGGCCCAACTGGCACGACAACGGGGCCAAAATGTGCCTGTCCCGGGCCATGTCGGCAGAAGGGCGCGGCGGCGTTGGGCAAGGTGTGGCCGATTTCGCCTCCGTTGACAATACTGGACCCCACTCTTACATCTCACCCGCTTTTCCAAAGGGCATGGGCCCGCCGGCGCGTTGCTTCGCGCCGTGACCCTGCCAGCAATCTCATCGGGGAACCTGAGAGCGTTCCCTTAGTTGTGACGAACAAGGATGGGCCGGATGAACCGGCCAGACGACCTGACGTCGCCCGTTCATCCCCAATTCGCCGCCACGCTGAAAAAGGACCGGATAAATGGCACTAGCTGCGCTTGCCAAAAAGATTTTCGGATCGCCATCCGACAGGCAGGTCAAGCGGTATCAGGGCAGGGTCGCGGCCATCAATGCGCTTGAGCCGGAACTGGCCAAGCTGACCGACGAACAGCTGCGCGCCCGGACCGACGAATTCAAGGCCCAGCTTGCCCAGGGCAAGACCATCGACGACCTGATCGTCCCCGCCTTTGCCACCGTGCGTGAAGCATCAAAGCGCGTGCTGGGCATGCGGCATTTCGACGTACAGCTGATCGGCGGCATGGTGCTCAACGATCGCGCCATCGCCGAAATGCGCACCGGTGAAGGCAAGACGCTGGTCGCCACCCTGGCTGTCTATCTCAATGCCCTGGCCGGCTATGGCGTGCATGTGGTGACCGTCAATGACTACCTCGCCCGCCGCGACGCCGGCTGGATGGGGCAGATCTACGCCTTCCTCGGCATGAAGACCGGCATCATCGTGCACGGCCTGTCGGACCAGCAGCGCCGCGAGGCCTATGCCGCCGACATCACCTACGGCACCAATAACGAATTCGGCTTCGATTATCTGCGCGACAACATGAAATATACCCGCGCCCAGATGGTACAGCGCGGCCACGCCTTCGCCATTGTCGACGAAGTGGACTCCATCCTCATCGACGAAGCCCGCACGCCGCTGATCATTTCGGGCCCCTCCGAGGACCGCTCGGAGCTCTATATCAAGGTCGATGGCCTGATGCCCCTCATTGAGGAAGGCGACTTCGAGCTCGACGAAAAGCACCGCGCCGCCACCTTTACCGATCAGGGTATCGAAAAGCTCGAAGCGGCCCTGGCCGAGGCGGGCCTGCTCAAATCCGGCTCGATGTATGACGTCGAGAATGTCGCGCTGGTGCACCATGCCAATTCGGCCCTGCGCGCCCACAAGCTGTTCCGCAAGGACAAGGACTATATCGTCCGCAACGACGAAGTTGTGATCATCGACGAGTTCTCCGGCCGCATGATGCCGGGCCGCCGCTATTCGGAAGGCCTGCACCAGGCGCTGGAAGCCAAGGAACGCGTCAAGATCCAGGCCGAGAACCAGACCCTGGCCTCGATCACCTTCCAGAACTATTTCCGCCTCTACAAGAAGCTGGCCGGCATGACCGGCACGGCGCTGACCGAGGCCGAGGAATTCGCCGATATCTACAGCCTGGGCGTGGTGACCATTCCCACCAACCTGCCGGTGCAGCGTATCGATGAAGACGACGCCATCTTCCGGACGGCCGACGAAAAATTCGACGCCATCGCCGATCTGATCAAGGAATGTCAGGATCGCGGCCAGCCGGTTCTGGTGGGCACGACCTCGATCGAAAAGAGCGAAATGCTCGCCGATATCCTGCGCAACAAGAATGTCGGCCAGATGAACGTGCTCAATGCCCGTCATCACGAGCAGGAAGCCTTCATCGTCGCCGATGCCGGCCTGCCCGGCGCCATCACCATCGCCACCAACATGGCCGGTCGTGGTACCGACATCCAGCTCGGCGGCAACCTCGAAATGCGCATCGAGAAGGAAGCCACCGATCTCGAAGGCGCAGCGCGCGACGCCAAGATCGCCGAGATCAAGGCGACCATCGCCGAAGACAAGAAGAAGGCCCTTGCCGCCGGCGGCCTCATGGTCATCGGCACCGAGCGCCACGAAAGCCGCCGCATTGACAATCAGTTGCGCGGCCGCTCGGGCCGCCAGGGCGATCCCGGCCATTCCAAGTTCTTCCTGTCCCTGCAGGATGATCTCATGCGCATCTTCCCCATCGAAAGCATGGACGCCATGCTCGGCCGGCTAGGTCTGGAGCAGGGCGAGAGCATCACCCATCCCTGGGTGACCAAGGCCATCGAACGTGCCCAGGGCAAGGTCGAGGCCCGCAACTTCGACATCCGCAAGAACATCCTCAAATACGACGACGTGATGAACGATCAGCGCAAGGTGATCTTCGAGCAGCGTCTCGAATTCATGGATGCCGAGGACGTCAGCGAAACCATCACCGACATGCGTCACGACGTGGTCGAGAACATCGTTGCCAAGGCCATCCCGCCGCGCTCCTATCCCGAACAGTGGAATACCGAGCAGCTGCAGGCCGCCGCCAAGACCTATCTCAACATCGATATCCCCGCCGCCGAATGGGCCGCCGAGGAAGGCATCGATGGCGAAGTGGTGGAAGAACGTATCCGCACGGCTGCCGACGCGCATATGGCCGCCAAGGAAGAAAAGTACTCCGCCCAGATCATCCGCCAGGTGGAAAAGTCCATCCTGCTGCAATCGGTCGACGGGCTGTGGCGCGAACACCTGGTCATGCTCGATCACCTGTCCAAGGTCGTGGGCTGGCGCGGCATCGCCCAGCGCGATCCGCTGAACGAATACAAGCAGGAAGCCTATGAGCTGTTCCAGGCCATGCTGGGCAATCTGCGCGAACTGGTGACCACCCAGCTCAGCCACATCGAAATCCAGGTGCGCCAGCCCGAGCCGCCCCCGGCTCCGGATCTGTCGCGCCTCACCGAGACCCATATCGATCCGACGACCGGGGAAAACGATGCGGCCGGAGACGACGCCGGTCCGGCCAACGGATTGCCGCCGGTTGATCCGAAACTCCTGCAGGGCGTGTCACGCAATGCCCCCTGCCCCTGCGGATCGGGCAAGAAGTTCAAGCACTGCCATGGGGCCTTTGCCTGACGGTTGAGAGAATGCACCGGCCTCAGTGGCTCGTTGGGAGGATCGAATGCACGTGAAGCGGCTGATGGTTCTCGCTGCGCTCGTCACGCTCATAGCCGGCTGCCAGACCACGCGGCAGCCGAGCTGCACCGTGACCCCCAATGATCTGGTGGAATGCCAGTAGAGCCAAACTGCAGGACTACACTCCAGGTCTTCGCAGCCGGCGCGGATATACAACAACCAACGGGCGGTCCATCATGGGCCGCCCGCCTTGTTTTGGAGACCCGCGCATGACGAACCAGGATATGATCCGCCGTGCCGCGGCCCTGCTGCGACCATACCAGACGCCTCAGGGCCGGTTGTTCGGTGACGTTGCCGCAGTCGCCGTTTCCGCCAGCGGCAAGGTCTTTGACGGCGTCTGTGTCGACACGGCCAGTTGGGGCCTCTGTGCCGAGCGCGCGGCAATGGCGGCAATGATCACCGATGGAGAATATCGTCTGGACAGGATCGTCGCGGTCTGGCGCGATCCGGCCACTGGCCGGCTGAGCATTCTGCCGCCCTGCGGAACCTGCCGGGAATTCATGCGCCAGGTCGATGACGCCAATCTGGACGCCCAGATCGTGCTCGAGCCGTCACGCGCCGTCCCGCTATCCGCGCTGCTGCCCGAACACCACTGGCCGGCCCCTATCGATATGGATTGAAGCATCTTCCTTCGCCTCCCCCTCGAGGGGGAGGTAGCGCCGCTCGGCCCAAAGGGCCATAGCAAAGCTGGGCGGGGGTGTTTCCGGCTCCGGTCCTGCGCAAGTCTGTCCGCGCTCAAACCCGGTTCAGGCTAGCAGCTCACCCGGATTTCGGCATAGCCGGTCAGGCCCTCATCGCCGCCCGAGGTCACCCCGATCATGCAGGCGCTGCCCGCCAGCGGCATAGTGCCACCCGAGGGCACGGTGGTGCCATCGGCGAGCAGGACATAGCCATTGTCCACCGCCGCAACGTCGACCACCGCGCTTTGCCCGCAGACCGGATAATTGTCGCCCGCCGCCACGAGCAGCCGCATCCCCGAAGGCAGGCAATCCTCATTGGCCGACGGCATGGCCGTGTCTTCAGCAGTGTCTTGGGCAATATCGGGCAGCACCGCCATAGCCCCGGCCTCGCCATCCGCAGGCGCGGCAACCGCCTCCGGGACCGGCTCGACAGCCTCGGCCGCCGCCTGAACATTGCGGGCATAAAGATCGAGGCTGACCCGCAACTGGGCCAGTTCGGTCGATAGCCGCAGGATCTCGGCCTGCGCCTGGCTATGCAGCCAATAGGCTCCGCCCGCCGCCGCCAGCCCGATCACCATGCCGGTGAGCGCCAGAAAAACCGGCAGGGCCTGGCTACGAGAGCGCTGTATCACTGGGCGCACGGGTGCGCGATTACGGGGCGGCCACGCATCGTCCGCGGCCCGCAGGTCCGTCGCTAGATCAGGCTCAGAACGGTCGAGTTTGGGCTCGGTGCGGGGCAGGTCCACAGGCCTCTCCGATTGGCGCGGGCAGGCTGGCCATGCCAGCAAAAACAGGCCGAACTGTGTCCCGCCAGTGCCGCCACCCTATCGCAAACGCACCGGCCTGTCGTCCCGGCTCAGCTCAATTGGCAGGCGTTTCGGCGGTCACGTCCGTGCCACCACCACCGGTTACGGCATTCCCGATACTGGAGAAGAAACTGCTGACGGCATCGCCTCTGGCCTTGAGCGCCGCGTCTTCGGCGGCCTTGCGTTCGGCCACCAGCGCCCGCTGGCCCAGCGCGTCTGTATCGGCCTGAATCCGGGCCATCAGTTCCGGACTGCGGTTCGACTGCGGGCAAGCCCCGGCCGGATCGAGCGCCCCGCGGGTCGCGGGATTGAAGATGTACTGCTTTTCGCAGACGTCCCAGACCGGCGGGGTCTTGGTCAGCTCGAAATAGTCAAAGCCTTCCTTGATATCCTGCCAGAAGCCCAGATGCTGGTTGTCGGCATGCTTGACCAGCTGCGCAGTGCTCATGCGGAACGGAAAGAGCTGAAGCTGGAAGCTGGGATTGCCACCCTTGAAGGTTTCCCGCGCCAGCGCATAGATTTCGGCAATGCCGGCATCGGTCATGGCGTAGCACCCGACCGACAGGCAATCGCCATGCACCATCAGGTTGCTGCCGGTGCGTCCATGCACGCGGTCGAACTTGTTGGGAAAGCCGACATTAAACGACAGGTAGTAGCTCGAATACGGGTTCATCTGCCCGGGCGTGACATTGTAGAAGCCCTCGGGGCTCTGATAGTCGCCTTCCTTGAACTTCGGCCCGATATCGCCGGAGAACCTGCAGATCGCATAGGATTTGAACAGCGCATATTGGCCGGACGTGGTCTGCTTCCAGACCTCGAGCTGAGCCTCCTGCTTGAACACCCGGATCATCATCGGCGCGCGCGCCGAAGAATTGATCGCAGCCAGTCGCGTCAACACGGCACTGGACAAGGGCTGGTTAGCCTTGGCCGGGCCGCTGTCCTTGACGAAACTGGAACAGGCGGCGAGCCCGACCGACAGCCAGAGAACGATGATGGCGGCGCCCAGCCGATGGAAGAAAGAGGCGTTCAAAATGGTCCTGCCCGCGTGGTTCGCTTGGCCCGAACGCAGATGCGCGCAGGCCACCCCATAGTGCCGTCATAGGGTGAATGAAGCCTTTACCACGCCCGGCGCCACCCCGGAAGCAGGGGGTAGTCACGCCGAGTTGTACAGTCCCTCAACCTTAAAGGGTGGTGCCGATGGCGAGGAACTTCTCGCGCCGGTGCTCGCGGGTCTCAAGTCGGGATTTGCCGGAGAAATCCCTCAGGAACGCCGAGATCACCGCCTTGCTGGAATCCATGATGGCGCCATGATGGCGATGGGCACCACCGGCAGGTTCGGGAATGATGGCGTCGATGACGCCAAAGCCCAACAGGTCCTGTGCGGTGATCTTCTGGGCCGTGGCCATGTCCTGCGCGCGCGCCGCGTCCCGGAACAAGATCGAGGCACCGGCTTCCGGCGAAATCACCGAATAGATCGAATTTTCCAGCATCAGCACCCGGTTGGCGGTGGCGATGGCAATCGCGCCGCCCGAGCCGCCTTCGCCGATGATGATGGCGAGGTTGGGCACACCCAGTTCCAGGCATTTCTCGGTCGAGCGGGCAATGGCCTCGGCCTGTCCACGCTCTTCCGCGCCGATGCCGGGATAGGCCCCGGCCGTATCGACGAAGGACAGCACCGGCAGGTTGAACCGGTCGGCCATGTCCATGATGCGGACGGCCTTGCGATAGCCTTCGGGATTGGCCATGCCGAAATTGTGCTTGAGGCGCGTCTCGGTGGAGTTACCCTTTTCCTGGCCGATGATGGCAACCGGCTGGCCGTTGAACCGGCCGAACCCGGCCTGTAGCGCGGCGTCCTCGCCAAATTTGCGATCGCCAGCCAAAGGCTGCCATTCTGTTATCAGTGCGCTGACATAATCGGAGAAGTGCGGACGCTGCGGATGGCGCGCAACCTGCGTCTTCTGCCAGGGCGTCAACCGCCGGTAGATCTCGGTCAGCGCCTCGTCGGCACGCGCCGAAAGCCTGTTTACTTCCTCGTCGATCGACACAGCCTGATCGGTCTGGGCCAGGGACTTGAGTTCAACGATCTTGGCTTCGAGATCGGCGACCGGCTTTTCAAAATCGAGATAAGACTGCATCCCACCGCCCGTAGGGGTCATTGTTCTGGCGCCAGTTCCGGCACCCAGGTCATGGGCACGAGGCTGTCGCGCCCTAAAGTGGCCGGAAAGTGGCGACGGCGCAATCTCAAGTCAAGGTCTTGGGACCAAATGCTTAGGATTTCCCGAAAGCGGCGTCCCGTTCAGGAGCGCCCTTCGGCCAGCGGGTGATGGCTTTCCACCAGATTGCGCAGCTTTTCGTCGAGCACATGGGTATAGATCTGCGTTGTGGAAATATCGGCGTGCCCCAGCAGCATCTGCACCACCCGCAGGTCCGCGCCGCCGGCCAGCAGGTGGCTGGCAAAGGCATGGCGCAGCACATGCGGCGCCACCCGCGCCGAGGCGATCCCGGCCCTTGCTGCCAAATCCTTGAGGTCGCGGGCAAAGACCTGGCGGCTGAGATAGCCCGCCTCGCCCTTGGCAGGAAACAGCCAGGGGCCCGGCTCAAGGCCGGCAATCCAGGCCCGGACGGCATCGCGCGCCCGGTCGGTCATGGGCACGATCCTCTCCTTGCTGCCCTTGCCGACAACGGTCAAAAACGCCGCTTCGCGCATCACCGCCGCCCGCTTGAGGCTAACCAGTTCGGACACACGCAGGCCCGTCGCGTAGAGCATTTCGAGCAGCACATAGAGCCGTTGCGCCGACATCTGCTTCTGCGGACTGGCCGATAGGCCCGCTTCGGTTTCAGCCAGGCTGAGCAAGCGGTCCACTTCGGCGACGGATAGCACCTTGGGCAGGGCGCGGCGCGCCTTGGGGCTGGCAACGATCCGCGTCGGATCGTCCCCGCGCAGGCCATCGGCACACAGAAACTTGTGAAACTGGCGCACCGCCGAAAGCCGCCGCGCGCTTGAAGAGGCCGAAAGCCCCTGCGCCTTGAGATCATCGAGCCAAAGCGTGACCGTATCGGCCGGGCAATCGAGCAGGGTTTGTTTGCGGCCCGCGACGAAGCCCGCATAGTCGGCCAAATCCCGGCTATAGGCCTCAATCGTGTTGCTGGCCGCGCCGCGCTCGGCGCTCATCATTTCGAGAAAGGCGCCGATAAGGTGCCCTCCGCTCATTGGCCGCTGCTTTCCGGTTCCGGGGTCGATGTCACGTTCGGCGTCGGCAGATTGGTGCCGGGCCGCATGGCCTCGGTTTCTCCCAAGAGTTCGCGCGCCGGTATGCGGATGCTGACTTCCTTGGGCGCAGGCTCGACAAAGCTGACCAGCGCAAACATGCCGGCATAACCCAGCCCGGCCAGGAAGATCAGGGTAATGAGCAGTCGAAACAGGGTCGGCATGGTTCCTCGCACACTGGGCTCGCACCCATTCTGGCATCCAAAGGTTGCCAGCCGGTTTGGATAGTGTCGCGGAAAGCGCGCCGGCGATCAACTCACGGACTGGACTTGACACACTGGGTCCGGACCGCTTGATAGCGCCGAGTATGGGAGAAACGCCAAAGTGACGAGGACCGAAGGCGGCGCGCGGCAGGGCCGCGCCAGGGCCCTGGCCAATAGGCTTGGCGGCAGGCCGCTGGTTCTGGTCGGCATGATGGGCGCTGGCAAGACCACTGTCGGCCGCCGTCTCGCGGCGCGCCTCGGACGCCAGTTCATCGACAGCGACGAGGAGATCGAGAAGGCCGCGCAGATGACCATCCCGGAAATCTTCGAGCAGCGCGGCGAAGCCGAATTCCGCGCTGGCGAAATGCGTGTCATCGGCCGCCTCCTTAAGGAAGCCGATATCGTCCTGGCGACAGGTGGCGGTGCCTTCATCAACCCCGAGACACGGTCAATCGTGAAGGCCGAGGCGGTCTCGGTCTGGCTCAAGGCCGAAGCCGACGTGCTGTTCGAGCGCGTATCGCGGCGCTCCAACCGCCCCCTGCTCAAGACCGCCGATCCGCGCGCCACGCTCGAAAAGCTCATCGCGGACCGCTACCCGGTCTATACCGAAGCCGATGTGACCGTCATCAGCCGCGACGTGCCCCATGACAGCGTCGCCAGCGATGTCGTCGCTGCGGTGCTCGACCACCTCAAGAAATAGCAAGGCAAGCCATGGCCGAGATCGATCACACAGTTCACGTCGCCCTGGGCGAGCGGGCCTACGACATCCTGATCGGGCCGCGCCTGCTGGACGAGGCTGGCGCGCTGCTGGCCGAGCGCTTTCCGGGGCGCCGCTATGGGATCGTGACCGACGAGCATGTGGCAAAGGCCCAGCTCCCGCGCCTCGCCGCTTCCCTCGATGCCGCGGGCCTGGAACACGAGACCATCGTTCTGCCCGCCGGCGAATCCACCAAGAGCTATCAAAAGCTCGAAACCGTGGTTGAAGGTCTTTTGGCGGCACGGCTCGAGCGCGGCGATCTGGTCATCGCCCTTGGCGGCGGCGTCATCGGCGACCTCGCCGGGTTTGCATCCGCCATCACTCGCCGCGGCATGGATTTTGTGCAGATGCCGACCTCCCTGCTCGCCCAGGTGGACTCCTCGGTCGGCGGCAAGACCGGCATCAATTCAGCGCACGGCAAGAACCTGGTGGGCGCCTTCCACCAGCCCAAGCTCGTCCTGGCCGATCTGTCGACCCTCAAGACCCTGCCCCCGCGCCAGTTTGCGGCCGGTTACGCGGAAGTCGCCAAATATGGCCTGATCGACGACCCCGGTTTCTTCGATTGGCTTGAGACTCATTTCGACGACATTCGCGATGGCGGCCCCTCTCTCGGTGAAGCCGTTGCCCGGTGCTGCGCCCACAAGGCGCGGGTCGTCATCGAAGACGAACGCGAAACCGGCGTGCGCGCGTTGCTCAACCTCGGCCACACCTTCGGGCACGCGCTCGAGAAGGACACCGGCTATTCCGACCGGCTGCTGCATGGCGAAGGCGTCAGTATCGGCATGGTGCTGGCACACACCTTCTCCACCAGGCTTGGTTTGGCCCCCGGCCAGGATGCCGGACGTGTCGCGGCCCACCTCAGACGCGCTGGCCTACCCACGACCATGGCCGAAATTCCCGGCGCGCTCGGCTCGACGGAAAGCCTTCTGGCCGCGATCGCGCAGGACAAGAAAGTTCAGCGCGGTGCCCTGACCTTTATTCTCACGCGCGGGATTGGCCAGGCCTTCATTGAGCACGGCGTCGACCCACAAGCCGTTCACGCCTTTCTCGAGGAGATGCGCCCATGACCGCCGCGCTCTGGCTGACATCAGGCTTCATCCTGCTGCTCCTGGCGATGAGCTTTTTCTTTTCCGGCTCGGAAACGGCCCTCACGGCCGCGTCGCGCGCCCGCATGCATCAACTGGCGCGCAGCGGCGACAAACGGGCGCTGTTGGTCGAGTCGCTCACCCGCGAGAAGGAACGCCTGATCGGCGCCATCCTTTTGGGCAACAATGTCGTCAACATCCTTGCCTCGACGCTGGCCGCCAGCGTGCTCATCGCCGTCTTCGGAGAAGCCGGCATTGCCTACGCCACCATCGCCATGACGGCGGCCGTGGTGATCTTTTCCGAAGTACTGCCCAAGACCCTGGCATTGATGCGCCCCGACGGCTTTGCCCTTACCGTGGCGCCAGTGATCCGGCTGGTCGTCGTCGTCTTTGCGCCGGTAACTCTGGCCGTGCAGGCCATCGTCAACACCATCCTGCGCCTCTTCGGCCTCGACACCACCAATGCCTCGGCCATTTCCGGGCACGATGAAATTCGCGGCACGCTCGACCTGCTCCACTCCGAAGGTGAAGTGGTCAAGGACGACCGCGACATGCTGGGCGGCCTGCTCGACCTCAAGGATCTCGTGGTGAGCGATGTCATGGTGCACCGCACCCAGATGACCGCCCTCGACATCACCCAGCCGGTGGATGAGTTGGTCAAGGCCGTGCTCGAAAGCGCCTATACGCGTATCCCGCTCTACGAGGATGACAGCGACAATATTGTGGGCATCCTGCACGCCAAGGACGTCCTGCGCGCCCTCATGGCCTCAGAGGGCAAGGCGGGCGAAGTCGACATCCGCCGCATCATGTCCAAGCCCTGGTTCATTCCTCAGTCCACCTCGGTCCAGGTCCAGCTCACTGCCTTCCTCAAGCGCCATTCGCACATGGCGCTGGTGCTCGATGAATACGGTGTCCTCGAAGGCCTGGTGACGCTGGAAGACATCATCGAGGAGATCGTCGGCGACATTTCCGACGAGCATGACGAACCCGATGACGAGGCGATTTTCGGCATTCAGAAGCAGGCGGACGGCAGCTTTCTGGTCGATGCCAGCATCGCCATCCGCGACATCAATCGCCTGCTCGACTGGAACCTGCCGGACGAACACGCCAACACCGTCGCCGGCGTGGTCATCAATGCGGCAAAGCTCATTCCCGAACCGGGGCACGCGGTCATCGCCCATGGCTTCCGCTTCGACGTGCTGGAAAGGGACCGGCAGCGCGTGGCGCGGGTGCGGATCACGCCGCTCGAGCGGGGTAGCGAAAACGCGGGCTAGGCCCTATATCAGGCATCCCCGGCCGGAAGCACTTCGATGGCAAGGGCATGGACGCGGTCCCTGAGCTCTGCCTCCAGCGCCCCCATCACCGCCCGGTGTTGCGCTACCCGGCTCATCCCGTCAAAATTGCGGGTCGCGATTCTGACGCGAAAATGGGTTTCGCCACCTTCACGCCATCCCGAATGGCCATGGTGGCTTTGCGATTCATCGATCACCTCCAGGTGGAGAGGTGAGAATTCTTTGGTGAGCTTGGCTCGGATGGTGTCCGTCATGGACATGGGGCGGCTCCGGAAAACGTTTGTAGGCACACCTAGGCGCAATGAAACTGCAATCCAAGCTTTTCGACAGCATTCGGGTCCGTCCGCGCCGCGAGGAGAAGGTCGAGACCGCGACCGTCACCTGCGACTGGGAAGGGTGCGAAGCGCCCGGCGAGTTCCGTGCGCCCAAGGGCGTGCGGTCCGAGGGGCAGTATCACAATTTCTGCCTCGAACATGTTCGCCACTACAACAAGGCCTTCAATTATTTCGCCGGCATGAGTCCCGAAGAGCTTGAAGAGGCGCTGCATGCCCCGCCCAAAGCCGAAGGCCGGTCGAGCTTTGCCACCGGCAATGCCAATGCGGCCCGCGCCGCCGGCAAGCAGGCCAATCAGCGGACCGGCGACCGTTTCGGCGATCCCTTCGGCGTCTTCGCCCGCTATCGTTGGCAACAGGCGCAACGCCCTGCCGCCGAGAAGCGTCGGCCGATCAACGAACCGGACCGACGGGCACTGGAAACCCTTGGTTTTACCGGCCATGCCAAGTCCGACGAGATCAAGGCTGCCTACAAGAACCTCGTCAAGAAACACCATCCGGACGTCAATGGCGGCGACGCCTCTTCGGAGGAACGGCTGCGCTCGGTCATCGCCGCCTATGCCCACCTCAAAAAGCAGGGATTCGTGGTCCGCTAAGGCCAGGTCCGCCCCCGGTCATTGCGACACTGCCGAGGCTACCCGGCGTGTCACATTGCTGCTATAGAGCCACCATTCCTGAGTACCCGCGCGGCCATGAGCGCGCCGGTACCCCCCGACCGATTTGAACGCGTGAAAAGCCAAGAGTCCTGCCATGACTGAATTCGCCAACCTGCCCGACACCGAGTACAAGGCACGGGATCTGTTCGGTATCGATACCGACATGGTGGTCAAGGGCTACAAGGACCGCTCCGATCACGTGCCGCCGATCGATCCGGATTACCTGTTCGACCGCAACACCACGCTCGCGATCCTGGCCGGGTTTGCCTATAACCGCCGCGTCATGGTGCAGGGCTATCACGGCACCGGCAAGTCCACCCATATCGAGCAGGTTGCCGCCCGTCTCAACTGGCCGCTGGTGCGCGTCAATCTCGACAGCCATGTCAGCCGCATCGATCTCGTCGGCAAGGACGCGATCGTGCTCAAGGACGGCAAGCAGATCACCGAATTCCGCGACGGCATCTTGCCCTGGGCGGTGCAGAACAATGTGGCGCTGGTCTTCGACGAATACGATGCCGGCCGGCCGGACGTGATGTTCGTCATTCAGCGCGTGCTCGAACAGTCGGGCCGCCTGACCCTGCTCGACCAGAACCGCGTCATCGTCCCGCACCCGGCATTCCGCCTGTTCTCGACCACCAATACCATCGGCCTGGGCGATACGTCGGGCCTCTACCACGGCACCCAGCAGATCAATCAGGGCCAGATGGACCGCTGGTCCATCGTCACCACCCTCAACTATCTGCCCCATGACAAGGAAGTCGGCATCGTCCTGGCCAAGAACAAGAGCTATGGCGGGACCGACAAGGGCAAGAAGCAGATCAGCAATATGGTGCGGTTGGCCGACCTGACCCGCCAGGCCTTCATCAATGGCGATATCTCCACCGTCATGTCGCCGCGCGGCGTCATCACCTGGGCCGAGAACGCCGTCATCTTCGGCGGCGATGTCGGCTTTGCCTTCCGCCTCACCTTCCTCAACAAGTGCGACGAACTCGAGCGCCCGGTCGTGGCCGAGTTCTACCAGCGCGTGTTCGGCGAAGATCTGCCGGAAAGCTCCGCCAACCTGGCGGTGATGGCCTAGCAAGCAACGGCCTCGCCCTTCGACAGGCTCAGGGTGAGGTCTACTGTGAATTCTGCGAACCCCAAGTAGACCTCATGGTGAGCCTGTCGAACCACGAGGTTGTGGCACGATGGGCTAATGGCCCGCTTGGTATGACATGGCAAACCCTCCGCGCAGCAAGCCCAACAAGCCCGACCATACCCAGGCCTTCAAATCGGCCATGGGTGCGACGGTGCGAGCCATCGGCAACAAGCCGGAACTGGAGGTCAGTTTCACGGCCGACCGGCCGCTGCTGACTGCCGACAAGGCACGGCTGGCCAACCTGCCGCGCCTGCCGACCAAGCGTGATATCGCCATTGCCCGCGGCCAGGGCGACGCCATGGCCATGCGGCTCGCCAGCCACGATCCCGACGCGCATCGCAAGCGCGCGCCCATGGACCCGCAGGCCCGCGCGGCCTTCGATGCCCTGGAGCAGGCCCGGGTCGAATCCCTGGGCGTCATCCGCATGCCCGGCATGGGCGGCAATATCCATGAGATGCTGGAGGATCGGCTTTTCCGCGCCAATTTCGCCGAAGTCGATGCCAAGGATGATGCTCCGATAGCCGAGGCCCTGGGTCTCCTGTTGCGCGAAAAGCTTGCCGGCGTCCCGGTTCCGCCCTCCGGCCATGCCCTCGTCGATCTCTGGCGCGGCGAAATCGAGGACAAGGCCGCAACCTCGCTCGATGCCCTGCTCGCCACCTATGAGAGCCAGGACGATTTTGCCCGCGCCGTGCGCCATGTGCTGCGCGACCTCAATCTCATCGCCGAAAGCGACATGCAGGACCCCTCAGATGCCGATGAGGGAGAGAACGAGGACAGCCAGCCCGAACAGGCCCAGGGGTCGGACCAGTCGCCGGAACAGGGCGATGGCGAGAACGAACAGTCCCAATCCGAAGAGGATCAGCAGGCCGGCGAGAGCGAAGAAAGCGGCGACGTCGAGGGCATGGAAGCCGATATGGCCGACAGCGACGAAGACGCCGAGGCTGAAGCCGGTGAGGACGCGCCCATGCCGCCTCCGGCCAAGGATGGCGGCGAGCGTCTCTCCAACCAGTTCAACTACAAGGTCTTTACCCAGAAATACGACGAGATCGTCAAGGCGGCGGAGCTGTGCCCGCCGGACGAGCTCGACCAGTTGCGCGCCCTGCTCGACAAGCAGCTCGAAAATCTCGCCGGGGCCGTGGCGCGGCTGGCCAACAAGTTGCAGCGGCGCCTCATGGCCAAGCAGAACCGCAGCTGGCAGTTCGATCTCGAAGAGGGTCTGCTTGACACGGCGCGCCTCACCCGCGTCGTCACCGATCCCCTGCAGGCCCTGAGCTTCAAGGTCGAGAACGATACCGATTTCCGCGACACCGTCGTGACGCTGCTGATCGACAATTCCGGCTCCATGCGCGGCCGCCCGATCACCATCGCGGCGATCTGTGGCGACATTCTCGCGCGCACCCTGGAGCGCTGCGGGGTGAAGGTGGAAATCCTCGGCTTCACCACGCGCGCCTGGAAGGGCGGCAAGAGCCGTGAAGCCTGGCTCGAGGCCAACCGGCCCCCCAATCCCGGCCGCGTCAACGATATCCGGCATATCATCTACAAGGGCGCCGACGAGCCCTGGCGCCATGCCCGACGTAATCTCGGCCTGATGATGCGCGAGGGCCTGCTGAAGGAAAACATCGACGGCGAGGCGCTCGAATGGGCCCGCAAGCGTCTGATGGCCCGCCCCGAGCAGCGGCGCATCCTCATGGTGATTTCCGATGGCGCGCCAGTCGATGACTCGACGCAATCGGTCAATGCCGGCAATTATCTTGAGGCCCATCTCCGCCAGGTCATCGAGGATATCGAGACCCGCTCGCCCATCCAGCTGGTCGCCGTCGGCATCGGCCACGACGTGACGCGCTACTACCGTCGCGCCGTGACCCTGCTTGATGCCGAGGAATTGGCCGGGGCCCTGACCGACGAACTGGCCTCCCTGTTCGACGAAGAACTCCCGGCACAGGCGCGGCGGCGGCGATGATCCGATCGCTCGCCTTGGCCGCGCTGTCTCTTGCCCTCGCCCCGGCAGCGACGGGGGCAGAGGCGGTGGTCACGGCAGCACAGGTGAGCCAGTTCAAGACCGTCGCGCCCGGCGAAGCGGTCGATGGCCTCATCTTTCGGGGCGGCATGACCCTGCAGAGCCAGGACGACAGCTTTGGCGGCCTCTCGAGCGTGACCCAGACCGGTCCCGACCAGCGCATTGCCTTTGTCACCGACCGCGGCAATTTCATCTCCGGGCAACTGGCCTATGATGACGCGGATCGCCTCTTCGGCTTTATCGGGGTGACCATCGAGCCTTTGCAGAATTCTTCCGGGGCGCCCCTGCCCCGCCAGTTCGCCCGTGATGCGGAAGCCATGGACACGATCTGGCGCGATGGGGAGCCGGTAGCGGTGCGCGTCGGTTTCGAGAACCTGACCCGCGTTGCCGATTTCGCCATCGACAATGGCCGCCCCGGTGGGCGGGCGCGGGAAGTTCCCATACCGCAGTGGCTCAGCGACTGGCGCACCAATGAATCGCTTGAATCGGTCTGCATCGCGCCCCCTGCATCGCCAATCGCCGGGTCAACACTTCTGCTGACCGAGGAATATCTCGACGCCGAGGGCAATCATCGCGGGCACTTTCTGGGGGTCAACGACACGGGGCCGGTCAGCTACCGCAATTCCCCGGTGGTCAATCCCACCGATTGCGCCTTTCTGCCCAATGGCGACCTGTTGGTGCTCGAGCGCGGCATATCCTTTCTGGCCTTCGTGATGAACCTGCGCCGGGTTCCCGCTGCCCAGGTGCGCCCGGGCGCGCTCATGGAGGGCGAATTGCTGCTCTCCGCCCAGGGCGGCGATATCGACAATATGGAAAGCCTCATGGTGCACACCACGCCCGGCGGCGAGACGCGCATCCTCATCGGCTCCGACAACAACTTCAACTCCTGGCAGCGCACGCTGATCCTGGAATTCGCCGTGCCATGAGAAAACCGCCCGACAGGGTCCGGGCGGCTGAACTGACCACATAAGGAACGGCCTATTTCTTGAGCTTGAGCGGGCCCACCATCTGCTCGGGCTTGACCTCGGCATCAAACTCTTCGGCAGTCAGCAGGCCCAGTTTGATGGCCTCTTCCTTGAGTGTCGTGCCATTCTTGTGCGCGGTCTTGGCGATCTTGGCGGCGTTGTCATAGCCGATCTTGCGATTGAGCGCCGTCACCAGCATCAGCGACTGGTCGACCAGTTGCTTGATGCGCTTGTGGTCGGGCTCGATCCCCTCCGCGCAATTGTCGTTGAAGCTCTTGGCAGCGTCGGCGAGCAACCGCACCGATTGCAGGAAATTATACGCGATCACCGGCTTGAAGACATTGAGCTCGAAATTGCCCTGGCTGGCCGCAAAGCCGATGGCGGCATCATTGCCCATGACCTGAGCGACGACCATGGTCATGGCTTCCGACTGGGTCGGATTGACCTTGCCCGGCATGATCGAGGATCCGGGCTCGTTCTCCGGAATGGTGATCTCGCCCAGGCCCGAACGCGGGCCGGAGGCCAGCCAGCGTACGTCATTGGCGATCTTCATGAGGGCGGCGGCAAGCTGCTTGAGCGCGCCCGAAGTGCCGACAAAGGCGTCGTGCCCGGCCAGCAGCGCGAACTTGTTGGGACCGGTGACGAAGTCATGGCCGGTCAGCGTCGCGATCTCCTTGGCGACGGCAACGGCATAGTCGGGATGGGCATTAAGCCCCGTGCCGACAGCGGTGCCACCCAGCGCCAGTTCCTTGAGCTGTGGCATACTCGCCTTGATCGCGGCCAGAGCATAGTCGATCTGCGCCACCCAACCGGAGATTTCCTGGCCCAGGGTCAGGGGCGTGGCATCCTGAAGATGGGTACGGCCGATCTTGACCACGTCCATGAAAGCTTCGGACTTGGCCGCGAGCGTATCGCGCAACAGCCCCACGCGCGCATAGAGGTAGTTTTCCACCGCCTCGACCGCCGCGATATGCATGGCGGTGGGATAGGTGTCGTTGGATGACTGGCTCATGTTGACGTGGTCATTGGGGTGGACGGGCTTCTTGGACCCCATCGTGCCGCCAGCCATTTCGATGGCGCGGTTGGAAATGACCTCGTTGACATTCATGTTGGACTGCGTGCCCGACCCGGTCTGCCACACCACCAGCGGGAAATGATCGGCCAGCTTGCCGGAAATCACTTCGTCCGCCGCAGCGACGACGAGATCGCGCGTCTTCTCGTCCATGAGGCCCAGCTTGTGGTTGGCCAGAGCCGCTGCCTTCTTGAGAATGCCGAAGGCCGTGACGATCTCGACCGGCATCTTCTCGCCGCCGATATCGAAGTTCTGGAGGCTCCGGGCGGTCTGCGCGCCGTAGTATTTATCGTTCGGAACCTCGATCGTACCCATGGTGTCCGATTCGACGCGCATGCTCATAGTGCCCTGCTCCGGTTTGGCCGCGCCCCTGGCGGCAGAAAAACAAAACGGCCGACCCTTGTGGGGGCCGGCCGTCGACATATCAGATAAAGCGCATCAGCGCCTGCTCGCCTTTCGGCTTAATTCTTTGCCGCGAGAATCTGGCGACCGCGATACATGCCGGTCTTGAGATCCACGTGATGGGGACGACGCAGCTCACCCGAATCCTTGTCTTCGACATAGGTGGGGTTGGCGATCGCGTCGGCCGAGCGGCGGAAACCGCGCTTCATCGGCGAGGTCTTGCGTTTTGGCACAGCCATGGTCGGTACTCCGAATTCAAAATCGTTGCGCCGCCAGGAGCGGCCAGAGACGTATCTCTGTCAGGATTGGTGGGGTCTATAGAGCAAGACGCAGCCCTTGGCTAGTGCCTTTTGCGCCGCTCCTCCGGCATTTTTCGGCCACCTCACAGGGCCAGCCGACCGTTTTCGCCGACACAGGCGGCACGCTCGCCATATTGACGGGCCCGATCCTCGACAATGGCGGCAACCCGCAGCAGGCCCTGGCTCGGACGCGCCGGGTCGCGCAGGATCGGATTGGGCAGGGTGACAGCCAAAAGGCTCGCCGTGCGCCAGTCCAGGTTCTGCGGTTCGCGGCCGAAGGCCCGCGCAGCGCCGGCCGCTATTCCGAACTCTCCCGAAGGCCCCCACTCGGCGATGTTGAGGTAGATTTCCATGATCCGGTGCTTGGGCATGACGAGGTCGATATAGGCGGCGATCGGCACTTCGAGCCCCTTGCGAACGGCACTTTGACCGTTCCACAGGAACAGGTTGCGGGCGACCTGCATGGTGATGGTGGAGGCGCCCCGCGTGTCGCGTCCGGCCAGATAATTCTCGACCTCGACACGCAGGGCGCCCAGGTCCACCCCAAAATGCCGGCAAAACTGCCCATCCTCCGACAGGATGACGGACGCTTTCAGCCGATCCGATATGTCCTCGATTTCGCGCCAGGTTCGCGTCACCGGCTGGCCCGTCACCATTCTCATCAGCATCGGCACGGATACTGGCTGCACGAACAGATAGAGCGGCGTCAGCAGCAGCGGAATAGCCACGAGCACGGCAAGAATGCCGAGGGGAATGCGCAGATATCGCAGAATGGTTTTCTTTCGTCGGGCCATGGTGCGTCTTTAGCCGTTGGACGATGGCGAAGCCAGTGGCAGCAAGCCCTTGCCGCTCCGCCGCCAAACCGCTAGCAACACCGCATGTACGATTTTGCCGCCGACAGCGCCGATTGCGCCCGATCCGTCGAGGCCGGGCTTGCCGAAGTGCTGACCGGCACCCCGCTGTCCGGGCCCGGCCCCGTCCCGGACCGGCTGGTCGGCGCCATGCGCCATGGCAGCCTCGAGGGCGGCAAGCGCTTGAGGCCCCTGCTGGTCCGACAGGCTGCGGCGATCTTTTCCGTCCCGCGCGACATAGCGCTCAGGGCCGGTCTCGCCGTGGAAATGGTGCACTGCTATTCCCTCATCCACGATGACCTGCCGGCCATGGACGATGACGACCTGCGCCGGGGCCGTCCGACCGTACACAAGGCCTATGACGAGGCGACCGCAATCCTCGCCGGGGATGCCCTTTTGACCCAGGCCTTTGCCATGCTGGCCGACCCGGAATGTCACCCCGACGCCGATATCCGCATTCGCCTCGTCGCCGAACTGGCGGCCGGCTCGGGTGCGGGCGGCATGGCCGGTGGCCAGATGCGCGACATCGAGGGGGAAAGCGGCGGTCTCAGCGAAACCGACATTGCCCTGATGCAGTCGATGAAGACCGGCGCCCTGATCCGTGCCTCGGTCCGCATGGGCGCCATTCTGGGCGGCGCCGAACCGCGGGCCCTGTCTGCGCTAACCGCTTATGCCGAAGCCGCCGGGCGCGCCTTCCAGCTCGCCGACGACATTCTCGACGTCACCGCGACAGTCGAAACCATGGGCAAGGCCACCGGCAAGGATGCCGATGCCGGCAAACAGACCCTGGTGGCCCGGCTGGGCATCGACGGGGCGCGAAAAACGCTCGATGGCATCGTCAATGAGGCGCTGCTGGCGCTGCGCACATTTGGCCCGAAGGCCGACGGATTGCGGGCCACGGCCCGCTACTTCGCGGCGCGGGAGAAATAGCCATGGCGAGACTGGTCAGTGTCAATGTCGGCGTTCCAACCAATATTCCCGGCACGGGGACCCTGACCGGCATCTACAAGCAGCCGGTATCCGGCCCGGTGAAGATCGAGACAGGCGGCCTTGCGCACGACGTCATCGCCGACCGTCACCATCACGGCGGCGCCGATCAGGCCGTCTATATCTACTTCCTTGCGGACTATGCCTATTGGGCCGGCGAGGGCATCGAGCCGGAGCCTGGCCTGTTTGGCGAGAATCTCACCATTGATGGACCGGACAGCAAGACCTGCTGCGTCGGCGACCGGTTGGCGATGGGCGAGGTTATTCTCGAGGTGACCTACCATCGAACCCCCTGCATGACCTTTGCCGCCAAGATGGGAGACCCGCGCTGGCTCAAGCGCTTTCACAAGGCGCGGCGGTCCGGGGCATATTGCCGGGTCATCCGGCCGGGAACGGTAGAGGCCGGCATGGATATTTCTATCACGCCCTATGCCGGCGAACGCATTTCCGTTGCCGAGCTCATGGGCTTTGATGGCGTGGCCGATATTCCCCGCGACTTCATGACCCGCGCACTGACCACCCCCATCCGCGCCAAAACCCGCTTCAAGTACGAAAACCGCCTCGCCGCCCTGTTCTGAGTTGTGTCCATGAGCCGTCAATCCGTTCAGTCCGATCTGGCCAATCGCGCCCCCGATCTTGCCGTCATCGTCACCGAGGCCTCCACCGCGACGGTGCAACTGGCCGCCGAGACCCATGGCGTGCAGCCCGGCCAGATCGCCAAGACCTTGTGCATTCGCGTCAAGGATGAGGAGTTTCTGCTGGTGACACGCGGCGACGCGCGTCTCGACAACCAGAAATCCAAGACCGCCTTTGGCGGCAGGCCCCGCATGTTGGGCGCCGAAGATGTATTGCGCCTCACCGGACATCAGGTCGGCGGTGTCTGCCCCTTCGGGCTGCCAGCGCCGCTGCCCATTTTCCTCGATACTTCGCTCCGCATCTACGACATCGTCATCCCCGCTGGTGGGGATACGCACAGCTCGGTCAAGCTGAGCGTCGAGCGTCTGGAAAACCTGTGCGGCGGCAAATGGGTCGATGCATGCCAGCTTCCGGAATAGATGCGTCCTTCGCCGACTATGTGCGCACGCGCTTCGTTCTGACACCCCTTTCCTATCGTCCCGATATTGCGCTCTATGGCCCGACGCCCGGCAGCGGCCTCACCGCCTTTCTGGGCCGTTTAGGTCGTACCGAAGCCCCACCCTACTGGGCCTATGGCTGGGCCGGCGGAGCAGCGCTGGTGCTTTACCTCAATGACAATCCTCAGGACGTCGCCGGCAGGTCCGTGCTGGATTTTGGTGCGGGATCGGGCCTTGTCGGCATTGCTGCCGCCATGGCGGGCGCTACCGTGACCGCCTACGAGCCCGACCCGCTCGGCCAACTGGCGCTGACCCTTAATGCCGGGGCCAATGGCGTCAGCATTGCGCAAGGCAATGCAACCACGGCGACCGAGGTGGTGTTGGCCGGCGATGTCTTTTACGACGCCAGCGTTGCCGCCGTGACGCTCCCCCTGCTTGAGGCCCACGCGGCGCGCGGCGCCAGGGTCATCGTCGGTGACCCGTTTCGCCGCGATCTGCCACGGACGATGTTGGAGCAAATCGGCGAATACATGGTCCCGGACATGGGCGGCGGCGAGGTTGCTGCCGGCATATTCACCCTGCCGCCCGCGAATATCTGACATGCCGGCCCGGCCTTGCCCGGCAGCCCACCCTGCTCTATATCCATCCGCAAGCGAGGACGACCTCCCCCACTTTGGGTAATCGTTTCGGGACGGCCCGGTGACCATGGGGAAAACCATGCGCAACACCGCAGACCGTATTCGTCACGCCATCTCCTTCGAAGTGATCGGCATTCTCCTGGCGACGCCGCTTGCCGCCTTCGCCTTCCATCTGCCCGGTGGAGACAGCGCCGTCGTGATCGTGGCCAGCGCCACGGTCGCCATGCTGTGGAACTATGTCTACAATCTCGGCTTCGATCACATCATGGTCAAAGTGCGGGGCAGCACCGAGAAATCCACCGCCATCCGCGTGATGCATGCCGTGCTTTTCGAACTCGGGCTTCTGGCGCTCATGTTGCCGGCTATCGCCTGGTATCTTGGGATCAGCCTCTGGCAGGCCCTGATCATGGATATCGCCCTGGCAGCCTTCTACATGGTCTATGCCTTCGTCTTCAACTGGGCCTATGACCGGGTGTTTCCGCTGCCTGAATGGCGGGAGAACGGGGTCTAGCCCGGCAGCCGCGCCAGGAGCGCTGCGCTGTCGGCCCTGAGGGCCACGGCGCGGTCGCTTTCCCGGGTCACCACGAAACCCAGGCGCTCGTGAAGGCGCAACGACGCCTTGTTGCCCCGCCGGACATGGCTTTCGAGCCGCACCGCACCGACCGCCCGCACAAGGCCCGACATGGCCCGGGCCAGTTCGGCCGTAACCGATGCATTGCGATAGTGGGGGTGAATGGCGAGTCCGCCAACGAACCACACGTCATCGGAAAGCGGCCAGAGATAGCCATAGGCAACCAACTGCCCGTCGCGACGGACATGTGCCCATTTCGAACGCTCAAGCGACCGCGTCAGGGCCTCGCGATGGGCATCAGCATCCAGCGGCCCGCCCTCGGGTGCTTCAAGACACGGAAGGTCCAGGTTTAACACCTCGTCCAGCGAGGGGTTCATCCCAGCTGACCCGTCAGCTTGAGCGCACCCAGCACGATGATGAGCATGGCCAGCCAGAACAGGCGCCTTGTATTCCGCTCGTTCATCTATTCGGCCGCGTTCTGCCGGCCGGTGCCGAACTTGCGCTCGATATAGTCCGCCACCATCACCTTGAACTGGTCAGCCACATCGGCGCCGCGCAGGGTGGCAACCTTTTCGCCATCGACAAAGACCGGTGCCGCCGGGGTTTCGCCGGTGCCGGGCAGGGAGATACCGATATTGGCATGCTTGCTCTCCCCGGGCCCATTGACGATGCAGCCCATGACGGCGACCGACAGCGTCTCGACGCCCGGATAACGCTCGCGCCATTCGGGCATCGAGGTATTGAGGTGATCCTGGATATCCTTGGCCAGCGTCTGGAACGTCGTGGACGTGGTGCGCCCGCAGCCCGGGCAGGCTGCCACCACCGGCAGAAACTGGCGGAAACCCATGGTCTGCAGCAGTTCCTGCGCGACCTTGACCTCGGTGGTGCGATCCCCGCCCGGTTCCGGGGTCAGCGAAATGCGGATCGTGTCGCCGATCCCCTGCTGTAACAGGATACCCAAGGCCGCCGAGGAAGCGACAATGCCCTTCGAACCCATGCCCGCTTCGGTGAGGCCGAGATGCAGCGCATAGTCGCAGCGTGCGGCCAGGTCCTGATACACCGCGATCAGGTGCTGCACGTCGCTCACCTTGGTCGACAGCAGAATCTGGTTGCGGCGCATGCCCAGCTCTTCGGCGCGTGCTGCAGACAACAGGGCCGACTGGATAATGGCCTCCCGCTGCACGGCCGCGGCCGAAATCGGGCTTGCCGAGGCCGCATTCTCATCCATGAGACGCGTCAACAATTCCTCGTCGAGCGAACCCCAATTAACCCCGATGCGCACTGGCTTGTCATAGCGGTTGGCAATGTCGATCAGCGTGGCAAACTGAGTGTCGCGCTTGGCCTTGAAGCCCACATTGCCGGGATTGATGCGATACTTTGCCAGCGCCTCAGCGCAGGCCGGATGGTCGGTGAGCAGCTTGTGGCCGATATAGTGAAAATCGCCAACCAGGGGCACGTCATAGCCCATGAAGGCCAGCCGGTCGCGAATGATCGGTACGGCCGCCGCGCTCTCATCGCGATCGACCGTGATCCGCACGATTTCCGAGCCGGCGCGGGCCAGTTGCATGACCTGCTTGACGGTCGCATCGATATCGGCCGTGTCGGTATTGGTCATGGATTGAACGACCACGGGAGCGCCGCCGCCCACCATGACGCCACCCACATCGACACCCACCGATTGCCTGCGCGCTGCCGGTCCGGCCATGAAACCACCTCGTATTTGCGCCACAGATAAGCCTACCAGAATAGAGACGCAATGTTACCCTTGCGTGATGGGGAGAAGAACCATGCGACGAGCCGCCGCGATTATACTGTCGACGCTGTCATTGCCGGCCCTGGCCCAGCCGCTGAGCGGCAATATCGCCATTCACGATCCGAGCGTTGCGGTTCTGGAGGACGGCCTTGTCTCCTTCGCAACCGGCGTCGAGCGCGCGCCGGACGGCGGGCAGATCCGCACCAAGACCTCCCCCGATGGTCAGGACTGGCAGGAGAGCGGCGCCCTGCCCGGCGGCATGCCGCAATGGGTGACCGAGACCCTGGGCACGACCCCGCTCAATCTGTGGGCCCCGTCGGTGTTCGAAAAGGAGGGCGTGCACTACCTCTATTATTCCGGCTCGACCTTTGGCCTCAACAATTCAGTCATCGGGGTCATGACCAATCCAGCCCTCGACGCGGAAGACCCCACCGACGGCTGGGCGGACCAGGGCCTGGTGTTCCGCTCGCGACCGGGCGACGATTTCAATGCCATTGACCCATTTCGCATCGACACCGGCGAAGGGGCCTGGCTCGCCTTCGGCTCGTTCTGGGACGGCATCCGCCTGATCGAGCTCGATGCGGAAACCGGCATGGCAAAGCCAGGTGCCGAGCCGATCCGGCTGGCCTCGCGGGGCGGCGGCGCCATCGAGGCGCCAGCCATCCTCGAGCACGAGGGGCAATTCTACCTCTTCGTTTCCTTCGACAAGTGCTGCTCGGGCATAGCCTCGAGCTATCGCATCATGGTGGGTCGAGCCGACTCCGTCATCGGCCCCTATGTCGACCGCGCGGGAAAACCCCTGCTCGAAGGTGGCGGGACCGAACTGTTGAAGTCCGCGGACCGCATCCGCGGGCCGGGCGGCCAGGAAACCTTCTGGCGCGACGGCGAGCCTTGGCTCGCCTATCACTGGTACGATCGCGACCAGGGCGGCATGCCCAAGCTGGCGCTGACGCCCATCACATTTGATGCGGAGGGGTGGCCGGAGATCGAGGGACCTCAGCTCTGACCCCACCCTTGATCCCTCTCCACAGGGGGAAGAAGCTGATGAACACCGGCATATCGGTCCTGCGCCTCCCTCCCCTTGATGGGCTTCGACCCGTCCCGACGGGCAAAACTCTCCGGCGGAGAGTTTTGAGGTGAGAAGGAATGAGGGTTGGGTGACTGTGCAACTTGTGATTGTCCCGCCCTTGAACCACCAGAGCCAGGGGCCATCTATTGAGCATGATAAACATGCTCCTGCCTCGCCTCATCCTGTTCCGCAAGGAAGCCGTCCAGCTCTGGAAGGCCTTCTGGGCGCCCGAGACCCCGCTCTTTCTCAAGGCGGCGACGCTGTTTGCCGCTTTCTATCTCGTCAACCCGATCGATATCCTGCCAGACTTCATCCCCCTGCTCGGCTGGGTCGACGACATCGTCCTCGTGCCACTGATGGTTAGCTGGATCGTCTCCCGCCTGCCGGTGCCGGCGCGGGTCTATGCCGGCAAATATGGCCCCACAGTCGACGGGACCGCGCGCCGGCGTTAGCGGCAAGCAAAGGTCCATGAGAAAGGCCCGGATCACTCCGGGCCTTTCTCTTGATCAATCCAGCCGGACCAACAGGTCCTTGGCGTCGATCTGATCGCCTGGCTTGATGAGAAGCTCGGCCACGGTGCCATCGACTTCGGCATGGATGGCGGTTTCCATCTTCATGGCTTCGATCGAGCAGACGACGTCGCCCGCCGATACCTTCTGGCCTTCCTTGACGGCCAGGGTCGAGATGACGCCCGGCATCGGCGCGCCGATCTGCTTTGGATCGCCGGCGGCCGCCTTGGCGCGAACCTTGACCTCGCCGGCCTTCAGGCGATCCGGCACGGTGATGGTACGCGGCTGGCCGTTGAGATCGAAGAAGACGCGGACTTCTCCCTTTTCATTGGTCGGCGCGCGACCCTGATAGGTGACGACCAGCGTCTTACCCTTTTCGATATCGACGAGCAGTTCGTCGCCCTCGTTGAGCCCGTAGAAATAGACCGGCGTCGGCAAGACCTCGGTCGGACCATAGCGATCCTGGGTCTTTTCGAAGTCCGAATAGACCTTGGGATACATCAGATACGAGGCCAGGCGATAATCATCGACCGCCAGCCCCACCTCCTCGGCAATCTTCTTGCGTTCTGCTTCGAGATCGGTCGGCTTGAGATAGGAGCCGGGACGCTCGGTCAGCGGCGTCCGGCCCTTGAGCACCTTCTTCTGCAGCTTGTCCGGGAACCCACCCGGGGGCTGGCCGAGATCACCGGCAAAGAAGCCGACAACGCTGTCGGGGAAGGCGATATCCTTGTCCGGGTTCTCCACATCGGCGCGGGTGATCCCTGCGGACACCATGGCCAGGGCCATATCGCCCACCACTTTCGAGGATGGCGTCACCTTGACGATATCGCCGAACATCTGGTTGACGTCGGCATAGGTCTGGGCAACCTCATGCCAGCGGGTTTCAAGACCCAGCGAGCGCGCCTGTTCCTTCAAATTCGTGAACTGCCCACCCGGCATTTCATGCAGATAGACCTCAGAAGCCCCGCCCTTGAGATCGCTCTCGAAGGCCCGGTACTGGGTGCGCACTGCTTCCCAATAGAAGGAGATCTGGCGGATTGCCTTGGCATCGAGCCCCGGATCGCGCTCGCCATCGGCCATGGCCGCAACCAGCGAGCCGAGCGTGGGCTGGGAGGTCGTGCCGGACAGGGCATCCATCGCCGCATCAACCGCGTCGACGCCGGCATCGACAGCCGCCAGCACCGTGGCCGACGCCGCCCCGGACGTGTCATGGGTGTGGAGGTGGATCGGCAGGCCGATCTCTTCTTTCAGCGTCGCAATCAGTTTCTTTGCGGCAGCGGGCTTGAGCAGCCCCGCCATATCCTTGAGGCCCAGGACATGGGCGCCCGCGGCTTCCAGTTCCTTGGCCAGGGCCACATAATATTTGAGATCATACTTGGCCCGGTCCGGGTCCAGCATGTCGCCGGTATAGCAGACCACGCCCTCGCAGACCTTGTCGGCCTCGATCACCGCGTCCATGGAGACGCGCATGTTCTCGACCCAGTTGAGGCAGTCGAAGACGCGGAAGATATCGACGCCGCCCTTTGCCGCCTGCGCCACGAAGAACTTGACGACATTGTCGGGATAATTGGTGTAGCCGACGCCGTTGCTGCCGCGCAGCAGCATCTGCGTCAGGATGTTCGGCGCACCCTCGCGCACCTGGCGCAACCGCTCCCACGGGTCCTCGTTGAGGAAGCGCATGGAGACGTCGAACGTCGCCCCGCCCCAGCATTCAAGGGAGAACAGGTTCGGCAGTCCGCGGCTATAGGCCTGGGCGATACGGGTGATATCGAAACTGCGCATGCGCGTCGCCAGCAGCGACTGATGCGCATCGCGCATGGTGGTGTCGGTGAAGAGAACCCGGCTCTGCTCCTTCATCCAGCGCGCCAGCCCCTTGGGACCATCGCGGTCCAGAATCTGGCGGCTGCCTTCGACCACGATCAGCGGATCGAACTCCGGCACGATGGGCGCGGCGGCATCGGCCGGGGGCCGAGGCCGGTCGCGGACTTCCGGGTGCCCATTGACGGTAACGTCGGCGATATAGCTCAACAGCTTGGTCGCCCGGTCTTTGCGCGGCTTGAAGTTGAACAGATCCGGCGTCGTATCGATGAAGCGCGTCGTATAGCGGTTCTCGAGGAAGTCAGTGTGGGTGATGATGTTTTCGAGGAAGGCCAGATTGGTGGCGACCCCGCGAATACGGAACTCGCGCAGGGCGCGATGCATGCGGGCAATGGCCTCATCGGCCGTCGGCGCCCAGCAGGTGACCTTTTCGAGGAGCGGGTCATAATAACGTGTGATGATGGCCCCGGCATAGGCCGTGCCGCCATCGAGCCGCACCCCGAAGCCGGTGGCGCCGCGATAGGCGGTGATGCGGCCATAATCGGGAATGAAGTTCTGCTCGGGGTCCTCGGTGGTCACCCGGCACTGAATGGCATTGCCATTGAGGCGGATATCTTCCTGCACCGGCACGCCGGATTCAGGGGTGCCGATCACCGCACCATCCAGCAGGTGAATCTGCGCCTTGACGATGTCGATGCCCGTCACCTCTTCGGTGACGGTGTGCTCGACCTGGATGCGCGGGTTCACCTCGATGAAGTAGAACTTGTCGGTATCGGCATCCATGAGAAATTCGACGGTGCCGGCGCCCCGATAATTGGCGGCCTTGCCGAGCCGCACGGCGGCATCGGTGAGGCTCTTGCGCACCTCGTCGGAAAGATAGGGCGCCGGGGCGCGCTCGACGACCTTCTGGTTGCGCCGCTGCACCGAGCAGTCGCGTTCGAACAGATGCACCAGATTGCCATGATCGTCACCGATCAGCTGCACCTCGACATGGCGGGCGCGCTCGATCAGCTTTTCGAGATACATCTCGTCCTTGCCGAAGGCGGCCTTTGCCTCGCGCTTGCCTTCGCTGACTTCGGAAACCAGCGTCTTTTCGTCCATGATGCGGCGCATGCCGCGGCCCCCGCCACCCCAGCTGGCCTTGAGCATGAGCGGATAGCCGATCTCGGCCGCCATCTTGCGGACCACATCCATGTCGTCCGGCAAGGCATCCGTCGCCGGAACCACGGGCACATCGGCCTTGATCGCCATATTGCGGGCGGCAACCTTGTTGCCGAGGTCCCGCATGGTCTGGGCGCGCGGTCCAATGAAGGTGATGCCGGCATCTTCGCACGCATCGACGAATTCGGGGCTTTCCGAGAGAAGGCCATATCCGGGGTGGATGGCATCGGCGCCTGATATCCGCGCAATGCGGATATATTCCTCGATCTGGAGGTAAGCCTCGACCGGCCCCTTGCCCTTGCCGATCAGATAAGCTTCGTCGGCCTTGAAGCGGTGCAGGGCCAGCTTGTCCTCTTCGGCATAGACGGCAACGGTCTTGAGGCCGAGTTCATTGGCGGCGCGAAAAACACGGATGGCGATTTCGCTGCGATTGGCGACGAGAATTTTCTTGATAGTCATCGATTTCGGTTCCGAGCAGAAGGGACCAAGGACCCTTCCGGGTCCGGCTCAGCAATCGACGGCATATGACGGTTGCCCGCCCAACCGTCCGTTTTTCAATGTCAGGCCCGGCCGAGATATCCGGCCAGGTGGCTCATGTCATAACCGGCTTCGGCGGCCTGGGCGATGATCTCCTCGGCCGGATGCTCACCGGCCTGGCTCAGCGCCCACAGCGTTGTCGAGCGCGTTCCCGATCGACAGAAGCAGAATACCGGACCGTCGCTCCCCTCAAGCACGGCCTTGGTATCGGCGACGAGCTGGGGATTGACCCCTTCCCGTCCCAGAGGAATGGCATGGTAGGCAAGTCCGGCGGCCTTGGCGGCAGCTTCGATTTCGGCGCCGGCCGGCTGGTCCGGAGCTTCCCCGTCCGGCCGGTTATTGACCACGGCGACAAAGCCGAGCTGTTTGAGCGTTGCCACGTCTTCGGGCCGAATCTGTCCAGAAACGCTGACGTGATCGTTGATCCGCTTCAAATCCAAGGCTGGGCTCCCGTGCCGAATGTGGCGTCCCGCTTTATAGCCATTCGGGTCGCCGGGACGCAACAGCCGCCGCACAAACCTGTCATGAGACTGTCGTCCTAGGCCCTGTTGGGTATGGCGCTATGAGCCCTCACCCACGCCGGGCGTGTAGCGTGCCAGAGCCTGGATGACCCGTTTGGCGGTGACGCGGCCGATCTGCTGGCCCTCGTCATTGGTCACGCCAACCCATTGATGCTCCGCGAAATAGGGCAGCACCTCTTCGCAGCGCGCCGTCGCCGGCACCGAGAATTCGCAGAGCTCGAACTCGCCACGCTCCATGATGGTGCGCACATGGATGGCGCGCGCCTTGTTCACCTCGCGCACGAATTCTTCGATATGCTCGTTGGCGGGCTTGAGCACAATGTCCTCCGGCCGCCCCTCCTGCTGCACCGCCCCATCCTTGAGCACCGCGATGCGGTCGGCAATCTTGAGCGCCTCGTCGAAGTCATGGGTGATGAACAAAATGGTCTTGCCCAGGCTCTTCTGCAGCTCGACCAGCTGGTCCTGCATGCCGGAGCGGATCAGCGGGTCGAGGGCCGAAAAGGCCTCGTCCATGAGGATGATGTCGGTATTGAGCGCCAGCGCCCTGGCAAGGCCCACGCGCTGTTGCTGCCCACCGGATAGTTGACGCGGCTGGCTTTTCTCGTAACCCGAAAGGCCCACCGTTTCGATCCACTTGGCGGCGCGCTCCAGCCGTTCGGCCTTGCCGACGCCCTTGACCTCCAGGCCATAGGCAACATTGTCGATGACGGATCGATGCGGCAGAAGCCCGAACTTCTGGAACACCATGGCCACGGTATTGCGACGATAGACGCGCAGATCCAGCAAGCTCATCTTGAGCACGTCGGCGCCCTCGACCACGATTTCGCCGGCCGTCGGGTCGATGAGACGATTGACGTGCCGGATCAGCGTCGACTTGCCGGAGCCCGAAAGCCCCATGACCACGAAGATCTGGCCGCGGGCGATGTCGAGGGACACATTGTCCAGGCCCACCACATGATTGGTTTCGGCCTGCACTTCCGCCTTGGATTTACCGTCCTGCAGCATCTGCAACGCCGCCTCCGGCCGGTCGCCGAAAATCTTGGTGACCCCCCGCATGCGGATGGCGAAATCGGTCTCGGTCGTCGTTCTGGTATCAATAGCGTTCATGTTAGCGCGCCTCCGCCAGGCCGATGCGGGCCTGAAGCTGCTTGCCGAAAGACTGGGTGATGCGGTCAAAGACGATGGCCAGGACCACGATGCCGAGCCCGGCGAAAAGTCCCCGGCTCACCTCGAGCCGCCCGATGCCCTGCAGCACCTGGTAGCCAAGTCCACCGGCTCCGATCATCGAGGCAATCACCACCATGGACAGCGCCATCATCGTGGTCTGGTTGATGCCGGCCAGGATTGTGGGCAGCGCCAGGGGGATCTGCACGCCGAACAGGCGCTGCGACGGCGTCGTGCCAAAGGCGCGGCTGGCCTCCATCACCGCCGGATCGACCGAGCGCAGGCCCAGATCGGTCAGGCGCACCAGGGGCGGCGCCGCATAGACGATCGTGGCCAGAAGCGCCGGGATTTTCCCAGGTCCGAAGATCATCACCGTGGGGATGAGATAGACAAAGCTGGGCAGGGTCTGCATCAGGTCGAGCAGCGGCGTGATCACCTGCCGTACCTTGAGCGAACGGCTCATCCACACGCCGAACGGGATGGAGAGCACGATCGCCGTCAGGGTCGCTGCGATCATCAGCGCCATGGTGGCCATGGCATCTTCCCAAAGGTCCATGATCCCGAGGAAAATCAGCGAAACGAGAACGATGACCGGCAGCTGCCAGCGGCGCGTGGCCAGCCAGGCAATCCCCACCAGGATTGCCATGATGAGCCAGAATGGCGTGGCAATCAGCAACCGTTCAATGCCGTTGAGCAGCATCAGCAGCGGATAGGCCGCGGCCTCGAATTCATCGCCCCAGTTGCGCACGACCCAATTGAGGCCATCGTCGATGGCCCGGCGCCAGGGGCGGGTATCTATCAGTTCAGGAAACATGTTCGCTCTTCTCTTTCAGAGCCGGAAGCGGCATCGACCAACCGGTGCCGCCGCGTTGGACGTTCGATCCCGAAATCAGCACGGCGTTGATTTGGGGATCGGACGCGGAAAGCGGCCGGATCGGGGATCCGGCCGCCATCGGGATAGGTTCGCCCAGGATTAGCCGAGGCTCGCCATGACCTTTTCGGCCACGTCAGCGGGCACCCAGGTCGTCCACACATCCTGCTTGGTGCGCAGGAAGTTTTCGGCGGTGGCTTCAGCATCGGCCTGGTTCTCATCGCCATAGACCAGCAGTTCACTGATCTCGGCATTGGTGAGACCGGTCTTGGAGAAGTATTCCGCCACAACGGGTGCTTCTTCCTGGATCCAGGCCGCAGCACCGATCACTGCCGGGCTCGACGGATAGGCCGTCACGCCAGCGGGATCATCGCATTCCGGATCGGTATTGCAGGCATAGACTTCCGGCTTGCTTTCGCCCAGGTCGAGCTGCACGGCCGGATACTTGCCCAGGATCGCGGTGGGACCCCAATAGTAGAACAGGATAGGCTCTTCGCGGGTAAAGGCACGGGCGATCGATGCGTCCAGCGCACCACCCGAACCCGGCGAGAACAGGTTCCAGGTGCCGTCCATCTCAAAGGCCTCGTAGAGCGCCGAAGTCGACAGTTCACAGGCCCAGCCCGGCGGGCAGGAATAGAGACGACCCTTGCTCGGGTCTTCCGGATCGGCAAACAGGTCCGGACGCGCGATGACGGCTTCGGCCGTGGTCAGGTCCGGATTGGCGTCCTGGGTATATTGCGGGATAAACCAGCCTTCGACGGTGCCATCGGTGATGGCGTCGGCCAGCTGGACCACTTCGCCGGCTGCGATGCCTTCGGCCCAGGCATCTTCGATGGCGCTGGTCCACAGCTCGGGCGCAACGGCCGGCGTGCCGCGGCTGAGCATGGAAGAGGATGTCGGCACGGTGTCGCCGGCCACGATTTCGACATTACATCCGAACCCGTCTTCCAGGATGGTCGCATGGATATGCGCCAGGGCAGCCGCGGAGGGCCACGTCATCTCGGCAATGTCGATGGTTCGGTCAGTGCCGCATTCAGCGGCGCCGGCGTCCTGTGCAAGTGCGGGAAGGCTGCCAGCAGACAAAAAGGCAACAGCGATCGCGGCGGCAATGCCACCGGATTTCAAAATCATCAGGTATGCTCCTGCGTTTACGGAATGCGCCGGACCATAAAGATGGCAGAATTATGTGTCAAATTCGGCAATATTTGCGCAACAACAGAAAAGCAATGCGCCGATTTCCTTGAGCCGCCGTCGCCTCGTCTCTAAAGATGTATTAAATCAGACAAACGTCTTGACTGGCCAAATTGAAAAGTCTGGCAGTTTTTATTGACCATCAAGTCAAAAAAATCTCACACTTCGCAGAGGCCGCTGCTTACGGGAGATTGGAAACCCAATCGCTCCACACCTCACCGCGTTCGGCCACAAAGCGATCCGCGACCGCCTCCACCGTGGCACCTGGCTCGTTGAGCTGGCCGAGCATCCGGTTCATTTCGGCCAGCGGCATTGTGGCGCGCTGCAGGTATCCGGCCAGCGCCGGCATGTCCGAAAAGACACGGTCGGCAACGGCCATGACGACCTGGTCGGCCGGGAAAGCCGAGGCCTTGGGATCTGTGCATACCCGGCTGGCCAGACACTTGGCAGCGTCGGCATCAAAGGCGCCCATATCCACCGGCACGAAATCGAGCTGCGCCAGGATGGCATTGGGTTGCCAGTAATAGAACAGAAAGGGCTCACGGCGGTTGACGGCCGCGGCAATGAGTTGATCCATCTCGAAACGGTTTGCCGGCTCGACGATCTCCACCATGTTGGTCAGCCCCTGCGCGGCAATGAGGTTCCGGTTGATGACCGAGCAGGCCCAGTCCACCGGACAGGAGATGAAGCGGAGCGGCAATGCCACCCCTGAGGCTGGCAGCGTCTGGACAAGGGCGCTGGCTTCAATGGGTGCCGCGAACGCGGCGGCCAGGTCTGCCGGCATGTACCAGCCTTCAAATGTCTCCGCTCCGTAAGTGGGCGCCGCAGCCCGGATCATCTGCGCCTCGCTGGCCTGGTTCCACATGTCGGCGACCCGCGTGGTCCACATTTCCGGGGCCATTGCCGGCTGGCCGGTGGACCCCATCGAGGAAACCGTTGCTGCAAGGTCCCCCGGCGTGACGCGCACGTCGCAGCCAAAATTCTGCGCCAGAAGCCGGGCATGGATTTCCGCCAAAAGGGCCGCCGATGACCAACTCATGCGGGCAATGGCGAATGGTTGCGTGCCGCAGAGCGAAATTGAGGACAACTCATCGTCCGCGGGCCGGGCATCCGCCTCCGTGGCCGGAGCGTCGACGCTGGTGTCAGGTGACAATTCAGTGAACTGGGCCACAGCGGGCTGAGCCATGAGCGCGGCCAGCACCGCCACCATTGCCGTCAAAAAGCTGCCTTTGCCCATGTCGCTCCCTGTGCCGCACGGCCGCAAGTCTATGCTGAAACCGACCCCATTAAGCAACTATGCCATCACCTTGAAATGGCGTGCAAACCCCGGTGACTTTTGTTGCGGGATTGTGCAAGACTTGCCCCAGCGGAGGCGCGCAAGGTGCCTCCCAATCCGTTGTCGCGCCGTCAAGAGAGGGGCCGGGAAGGCTTCCCGGCGCGCAACCGAAACAGAGGGACGTCAATGTTCAAAAAAACCCTTACCCTGGCGGTCGCCGCCTCGACCCTGACCATGGCCGCTCCGGCTCTGGCGCAGGACACCGGCGCCACCATCGGCTTCATCGGCGGCTTCACCGGCCCGATCGAGTCGCTGACCCCGCCGATCTTTGCTGGCGCTGAACTGGTGGTGAGCCAGGTCAACGAGCAGGGCGGCATCCTGGGCGGCGAACTCTCGATCCTTTCGGCCGACGGTGCCTGCGACGCAACCGCCGCCGCTGCCGCTGCCGACCGCCTGATCAACACCGACAATGTCACCGGTGTCGTGGGTGCCCTGTGCACCGGCGAAACCATTGGCGCCTTCAACGGCTCGGGCCTCAGCGGCGGCGTGGTCTTCATCTCGCCGGCCTCTTCGGCTCCGGCCCTGACCACGCTGGAAGACAATGATCTCGTCTTCCGCACCACCCCGTCCGATGCCCTCCAGGGCGTCAAGATGGCCAACCTGCTGCTCGCAAAGGGCGTCAACGACATTGCCATCACCTATGTGAACAACGACTATGGCAAGGGCTTTGCCGATGCGCTGGCCGCTGCCTACGAAGCCGGCGGCGGCACCATTGCGGCCAACCTCGCCCACGAAGAAGGCAAGGCCGACTACCGTGCCGAACTGGGTAATCTGGTCGCCTCGCAGAACCTGGTGATCCTCGCCTATGCCAACGCCTCGGGTAACACCATCCTGCGCCAGGCCGTGGAATCGGGCAATTTCACCACCTATGTCGGCGGTGACGGCATGGTCGGCAACGACCTGCTCAACGGCATCGACGCTGCAGCCGTCGAAGGCCTGATCGCCACCCGCGCCGGCGCGCCGAGCGGTGAATCGGTCGACCTCTACAATGGCTTTGGCGGTGACGGCTTCGAAGCCAATGCCACCTATGCCCCGCAGGCCTATGACGCCGCCTTCCTGATGGCCCTGGCCATCGAGAAGAACGGCTCGGCCGCCCGCGAGGGTCTGTCGGCCGCACTGCGCGACGTTGCCTCGGCTCCTGGCGAAATCATCCGTCCGGGTGAATGGTCCAAGGCCGTCGAGCTGATCAAGGCCGGTACCGACATCAATTATGAAGGTGCGGGTGGCGCGCTCGACTTCGACGAAGCCGGCGACGTGGACGGCATCATCGTCGAACTCGCCGTCGAAGGCGGTGCCTTCGTCGAAAAGGGCCTGATCGACTAACTCGGCTTCGTCCGGCGCAAGGCGCCGGCAAAAGCCTCCGATGGAGGCTTTTGAGAAGCCGAGGCCCGAAGCGCCATGCGCGCAGGGCACGAACGCTCGATATACAAGGCCCGGGAGCGATCCCGGGCCTTTCTGTTGGGAAAACCAGCATGACAGACGACACTCGGACCCTGCGCTTCTACGCCGATCGCGCAAAGATCTACGCGCAGCACCGCAAACGGCCCGCCGTCCGGCGGCTCGACGGCTTTCTGGCGCTGCTGCCCGCGGGCGCGCGCATCCTGGAACTGGGCTGCGGCAATGGCATGGATGCCCAGTACATGCTGGCGCAGGGCTTCGAGGTGGACGCCACTGACGGCACGCCGGGCATGGTGGACGTGGCGCGTACCCGCATAGGCGAACGAGCGCGCGTCATGCGCTTTGAAGACCTGGATGCGATCGACGCCTATGATGGCGTCTGGGCCTCTGCCAGCCTTCTGCATGTCCCGGCAGCCGGCCTGCCGGACATGCTGACCCGTATCCATCAAGCGCTGCGCCCCGGTGGCGTCTTTGTGGCCAGTTTCAAGGGCGGAACCGGCGAAGGCCGCGATCACATGGGGCGCTATTTCAACTATCCGAGCGCAGCCGGACTGGAGGCAGCTTACCGCGCCTCTGGCTGGAGCGATCTGTCGCTGGAAACCAATATGGGCAGCGGTTTTGACACGCTGCCCACACAATGGCTCTGGATGACGGCGAGGCGCTAGCTCCGCGCACCCTCGCGCTTTACCACTTCCGGAATCAGCCCCCGTGGCGCGAAGCGCAGAGCGATGGTGATGACCAGGCCCAGCACGAAGACGCGCATCTGGGCGGAACGGGCCTCGATCTCCGGAATGGCGCCCCAGCCGACATTTGTCGACCACATGGAGACGAGGTCAAACACGGCCTTGGACAGCGGCTCGGAGATCACCCAGATCATCCACAGCAGCACCGCCCCGAACAGCGCCCCCCAATTGTTACCGGCGCCACCAACGATGACCATGACCCAGATAAGGAAGGTGTGGTTGATCGGCTGGTAGCTCGAGGGATCGAAGATCTGCACGAAGCTGACCAGCATGGCCCCGCCAATGCCCATCAGCACCGAGCCGAAGACGAAGATTTCGAGCTGGCGGGCGGTGACGTTCTTGCCCATCGACGAGGCGGCGATGTGATTGTCGCGGATCGAGCGCATCATCCGCCCCCAGGGGCCGGCATAGGCACGGCTGATCAGCCACATGACAATGGCCAGCACCACCAACGCCAGCAGCAGATAGCCGGCACGCGCCGCAATCAGGGATGAGGCAATGTCCAGGCCATCGGCCTGATATTGCTGCGGCAGGGGCACCGGCCAGGGGATGGGCGACACAGTGAGGGTGCCGCGCGTCAGCCAGTCCATGTTCTTGATGAGGGCCCGGATGATCTCGGAAATACCGATCGTGGCGATGGCGAGATAGTCGGTCCTGAGGCCAAGACAGATCTTGCCCACGATATAGGCGATACCGGCGGCCAGAACACCGCCAAACAGCCAGCCCAGGATCGGGTGCCCGCCCAGCCCGCCGACCCAGCCGCCACCGACACTCTCGATATAGGCCGCCGCCGGATCAAGCTGGCTGCGATAGAGCACATAGGCGACAAACCAGGCGAGGACGGTCAGGGCCCCCTTCCACTTGCCGGTGATGCCGATGCGATGCGCCTGCCGCGCCGCCAGCACGATCAGGGCGCCACCGGCAAAGGCGGCGAGCGCGCGACCCAGCATGGCCGGACCGTCCGATCCCCAGAAGGCGGGATTGACGGGATAGGAAATGAAGGTGACAGCCGCCCCGCCGATCATCATGAAACCCATGATGCCGAAATTGAACAGCCCGCCATAGCCCCACTGAATGTTGAGGCCCAGCGCGATCAGGGCATAGGCGGCCGCCTCCACCAGGCGCGAACTGGTAAAGGGCACGCCCATGACCCAGCCGATGGCCAGGATCAGCACGAACAGCCCGGCGAAAAGCGTGAGGGAACGCTGGATCATGACGAGGCGCCCTTGAAGATGCCGGTGGGTCGCACCAGAAGCGTCACCACCAGAATAACGAATGCAACGGTGAGCTTGTACTCGGTGGGCACCAGCGCCAGCGTTGGCGGCAATTGCAGCCAGTCCGGGAGCACGGCATTGAGCGGACGGAACAGCATGGTCCAGTTGAACACGGCCAGCGTTTCGGCAAAGCCGATCAAGAGCCCCCCGGCAATGGCACCATAGGCCTGCCCGAGGCCACCCACGATGGCGGCGGCAAAGATCGGCAGGATGATGTTGAAAGCCAGGTCCGGCTTCAGCGTCACGTCCAGGGCCAGCATGGTCCCGGCCATACAGCCAAGCGCCCCGGCAATGATCCAGGTCACGCGCACCACCAATGCCGTGTTGATGCCGGAAACCTGCGCCAGGTCGGCATTATCGGCCATGGCGCGCATGGCCTTGCCCAGCCGCGAGCGGGTGAGGAAGAAATGCAGGGCGATCACCGAAACCAGCGTGACGAGAATCATCAGCACCTGCGGCTCGGTGATCACCAGCGGTCGTGTCGAACCGATGGCCGAGGTATCGATCCGGAAGATTTCCTTGGGCTCATTGGCAAAGAAGGAATAGGACCCGGCCCCGAAGAACAGGCGGATGAGCCCCTGCACCATCAGCGTCACGCCGATGGAGGCGATCAGCAGGGTGACAGGCTTGGCACCGCGCTTGCGCAGCGGCGCATAAAAGCCCTTGTCGATCCCGAGCGCCAGCACCGCCGCGAGCACCATGGCAATGGGCAGCACGACGAAACCTGTCGGGATGGGGGTGACGATGCCCCAGGCCGCAAAGGCCGATGCGAGCAGGAAGGCGATGAAGGCCCCGCCAGTCATCAATTCGGAATGAGCGAAATGGGCAAAACGCAATATGCCGAAGATCAGCGTGATGCCAATGGCGCCCAGCGCATAGATGCAGCCCAGCACAAGGCCGGAAATGATCACCTGGTTGGTGAAGAAAACGAGTTCGGTCATGCGGGGACCCGGAAGTTAGGTGCATTTGGAGGTCCCCCCCTCATCCGGCGCTGCGCGCCACCTTCTCCCGCGAGGGGAGAAGGAAGGATGGGGCGAGATATTGCCAAATAGCCTTCTCCCCTTGTGGGAGAAGGTGCCCGAAGGGCGGATGAGGGGAACAGCGCGATAACCATCGTCAGCCCCCCAGGAACGACTTGGCGACTTCGGGGTCGGCGATCAGTTCGGGGCCCGTGCCGGTGAACCGGTTCTGCCCACTGGCCAGAACGAAACCCTTCGAGGCAAAGGCCAGCGCCTGGCGCGCATTCTGCTCCACCATCAGGATGCCGACGCCTTCCTTGTTCACCCGCTGGATGGTCTCGAAAATCTCGATGACGTAGCGGGGCGACAGGCCCGCGGAGGGCTCGTCGAGCATCAACAGGCTCGGCTTGCTCATCAGCGCGCGGCCCATGGCGACCATCTGCCGCTGCCCGCCTGAAAGCTCTCCGGCCGGCTGCCGGCGCTTTTCGGCCAGCACCGGAAACATCTCATAGACCCAGGCCATGGTTTGGGAGAAATCGTCCGAGCGCGTGAAAGCGCCCATTTCCAGATTTTCCTCGACGCTCATCGAGGTGAAGACGTTCTTTTCCTGCGGAACAAAGCTCAGCCCCTTGGGCACCAGTTTGTCGGGCAACGAATTGGCGACATTCTCGCCACCGAATTCGATGGTGCCGGACGTGACCTTGAGCAGACCGAAAATGGCCTTGAGCGTAGTGGACTTGCCGGCACCGTTCGGACCGACGATCACCCCGATATCGCTCTTTTCGATAGCCAGGTTGACCCCGTTGAGGATCGGCGCGCCGCCATAGCCGCCGACAACATGCTTGAGTTCAATGAGCGCCATCACGCCACCTCGACCGGCGTGCCGAAATAGGCTTCGACAATGGCGGGATTGGCGCGGATTTCGGCCATGGGGCCTTCGGCGATCTTCTCGCCCTGGGCCATGACGATCACCGGGTCGCACAGGCGGCCGATCAGGTCCATGTCGTGCTCGATGACGAAGAAGGTGTAGTTCAACTCGCGGTTCATGCGTTCGATATTGGAGGCCAGGTCGTTGAGCAGGCTCTTGTTGACGCCGGCGGCCACTTCGTCGAGCAGGACCACCTTGGCGTCAACCATCATGGTGCGGCCCAACTCGAGCAGTTTTTTCTGCCCGCCCGAAAGGTTTCCTGCCAGCTCGTCGCGGACATGGCCGAGCTTGAGGAACTCGATGACGTCCAGCGCCTTCTTGCGGACATCTGTCTCGCGCGACCGCACCAGGCGGGGCCGGAACCAGGTGTCGACCAGATGCTCGCCCGGCTGGTCACCGGGCACCATCATCAGGTTTTCCAGCGCCGTCATCTGGCTGAACTCATGGGCGATCTGGAAGGTCCGCAACATGCCGGTGCGGAACAACTGATGCGGCTTGAGACCGGTCACATCCGACCCGTCAAAGATCACCTGGCCCTGATCGGGAACGATATTGCCGGCGACAATATTGAACAGCGTCGACTTGCCCGCGCCATTGGGGCCGATCAGCCCGGTGATGGAGCCGCGTCGAACCGAAAGAGAACAGTTGTTGACGGCCTGCAGGCCGCCAAAGCTTTTGCTGACGTTGCGAACGTCGATAACCAAGTCGGAGGACACCAATGCCGTCCCGTTTCCTGTCGTGCCAAGCGCCCGGTTGAATCCGGGCAAATTTGCGGCATCTGCTCACACCGGGGTCTGGCGGTCAACCGGACGAGGCGCTCAAAGGTAAGCGAGCACCGCGTCGGCTGTGGATTTATTGTTGGCCAGCGGCACGTCGTAGAGCGTGGCCAGACGCGTCAGTGCCTTAACGTCCACATCGTGCGGCTGGGCCGAAAGCGGATCGATGAAGAAGATCAGCACGTCGAGATTGCCTTCGCAAATCAGCGCACCCAATTGCTGATCCCCGCCCAGTGGCCCGCTCTTGAGCAGGCTGACCGTGAGACCCGTCGCTGCCATGACCCGGCTGCCAGTCGTGCCGGTGCCCCAGAGCTCGTGTTCGGACAGCTTGTGCTTGTGCGCCTCCGCCCAGCGGCACAGATCATCCTTCTTGTCGTCATGGGCCACGAGGCCAATCCGCGCCATATCCGTCTCCCGAGCCGGTCTGACGCCTAGATGTCCCGGCAGAGAGAAAAAGGCAATGGTTGCATTGCCTCAGGCGCGTCGCGTCACCAGTTGCACCGGCGCCCGCAGGTCGGGCCTGACCTCTCCCGCCTTGAAGACATCGACGATCTCGTCGAGGCCAGCCGCCTGGCTCTCCGTCTGCTCGATTGCCGCATTGGTCTGCTCGACAAGCGCGGCATTGTGCTGGGTCATCTCGTCCATCTGGCGGATGGCGACGGCAACCTCCCCGAGAGCCGAAGATTGGTCCTGGCTGGCCTGGGCGATGGCATCGATCAGGCCGGCGCTCTCCTCCGTCCCGGCCAGGATATCGGCGAGCCGCTCGGCCGCCTTGCCGACCAGTTGCGCCCCTGTCCGGACTTCCCCGGCGCTGGTCTCGATCAGCGCCTTGATATCGGCCGAAGCGCTGGCTGCACTCTGCGCCAGGCGCCGGACCTCCACGGCGACCACCGCGAAACCCTTGCCGGCATCGCCTGCCCGTGCGGCCTCCACCGAGGCATTGAGTGCCAGAAGGTTGGTCTGAAAGGCAATGTCGTCGATCAGCCCGATAATGCTCGATATCTTGGACGAAGACGTCTCGATCGCAGTCATGGCCACGGTCGCCTGCCCCATGACCGCCCCGCCATCACTGGCACTGCCCGACAATTGCCGCGCCCGGCCGCTTGCCGCCACCGCGCGCCTCGCGTTTTCGGCCACCGTTTCCGTCAATTGCTCAACAGCGGCCGACGTCTCTTCAATCGTTGCGGCCTGGCGCGTCGTACGTTCGGAAAGGTCATTGGCCCCGGCCAGGATTTCCCCCGTCGCCACGCGCAGTCCCTTGGCGGTGCGGCGCAGATTGTCGACGATGGTCTGCAACTGGCCCAGTGAGGCGTTGAACGCCTGCCTCAACTGCTCGTACTGGCCACTAAAGACAGTGTCGATATGACCGCCCAGGTCGCCATCGGCCATTCGCGCCAGGCTGGCCGTCAATTCGGAGAGGATGCGCTCGCCGCGCTTGCGTTCGCTGATGTCGGTGGCGAACTTGACCACCTTCACCGGCCGTCCGCCGGCATCGAAGATGGGGTTGTAGCTGGCCTGTATCCACACTTCCTTGCCGTTCTTGCCGAAGCGCTGAAACTCGGCTGCCACATATTCCCCGCGCCGCAACTGTGCCCAGAACTCTCTGTAGTCGGCGCTCTTGGCATAGGCGGGATCGCAGAACATGGAGTGGTGCCGGCCGGCAATATCGCCCAGCGCGTAGCCGACCGTAGCCAGAAAATTCTCGTTGGCCGTGATGATGGTGCCATCGAGGTTGAAAGAGATCACCGCCTGAGCCCGCTCGATAGCCGCGATCTGCGCCTGGTGGTCGGCGGCGCGCAGCGTTTCCGCCGTGATGTCGGAGGCCACCTTGATAACGCTGACCGGGCGCCCGGCCCGATCCAGAACTGCGGTATAGCTGGCCTGTATCCAGACCTCGCGACCGCCCTTGGCAAGGCGCTGGAAGATACCGGTATGAAACTTCCCCCGGCCAAGCTCGGCCCAGAACTGCTGGTACTCCGCCGTTTCCGCCCAGCCCGGCAAACAAAACATCGAATGATGCTGACCCACGACTTCGTCCGGCTCGTAGCCCATCGCATCGAGGAAATTCTTGTTGGCCGTCAGGATCCGGCCATCCAGTGTGAACTCGATCACGGCCTGGCTGCGCAGGATGGCCGCGTGCTTGGCCTCGATCGTGCCATACCGTCCAGACCGCCCCACCGCGAAGCTGTGCATCGCTTTGTTCCCGCTTCATTGCCCTAATGGCAAGGCTGCGCCGTCTGCGGTTAACAATGTGTTACCGTTTAAGTACATATGCCACGAACACAGCACACGTTGGCGCAAGGCAACTATGCGTTTCTGCGTACGCACTATAATAAAGTCATTCTCGGAAGTTATTGTTGATTTATTTCGTTCCGATCGCGAACAATTTCTTGAAACCGGTACCGGGGCAATAAAAAAGAGGGCGCATGCGCCCCCTTTTTGGACCCTGAGCTAAAGCTCGATCAGAATTCTGACCAGTCCGTCGCTACCGCCGCATTGCCCCGGCTGAGATAGGATCGCGCCGCTTGTTTGACCTTGTCCGCCGGACCCAGGCTCTCATTGCGTTTCGGCGCCGCTGGCTCGCGCCGCGCGGCTGGCATCTCTTCGGCCCCATCTATGGTGAAGATGGCGATCACGTCGTCCAGTTCGCTGGCCTGTGTCTCGGTCTGCTCGATGGCAGCGTTGGTTTCCTCCACCAGTGCCGCATTGTGTTGGGTCATTTCGTCCAGCGTGCGCACCGCGACATTGACCTCATCGATAGACGCGGCCTGCTGTTTGCTGGCCCGGGCAATGGCTTGCATCTGCTCGGCATTCTGGGTGATCGCACCCAGGATTTCCCGCAGTTGCGAGGCGGCGTCGGACACAAGACCCGACCCAGTCCGCACTTCTGCCGCGCTGGCGTCAATCAGGGCCTTCACCTCCGACGAGGCTTCCGCCGCGCTCTGGGCCAGCCGACGGACCTCCACCGCGACCACAGCAAAGCCCTTGCCTGCCTCCCCGGCCCGCGCCGCTTCCACCGAAGCATTGAGCGCCAGCAGATTGGTCTGGAAGGCAATATCGTCGATCAGGCCGATGATGTTGGAGATCTTGGCGGAGGACTGCGTGATCCTGTCCATCGCCTGATTGGCCGATTCCATCACGTCGCCGCTGCGCCCCGCTTCACTGGATACGCGCGCCGCGCTGGTATTGGCGCTATCGGCCATGCGGGCGTTCTCGGCGACCGTACTCGCCAATTGCTCCATGGCCGCAGAGGTTTCCTCGATCGTCGCGGCCTGCCGGGTGGTGCGCTCGGACAGATCATTGGCGCCGGAAAGGATTTCGCCGGTTGCAGTCTTGAGAGCACGAGAGGTGACCCGGAGCTTGCCGATCACTTCGCTCAGCTTGTCGGCCACCGCATTGGTGTCGGTCTTGAGCTTGCCGAACGCCCCGTGATACTCGCCCTGCATGCGCTGCGTCAGATCGGCCTGTGCAAGCGCCGACAGCACATCGCCGGTTTCGGAAATGCCTCGGTCGACCGTTTCCACCAGCCGGTTGACGCTGCCCGCCAGGCTGTTGAGTTCCGGATCGGGGAACTGGGCATGTACGCGCTTCGAGAAATCGCCGGCGATAGCCGCATCCACCACCTCGCCAAAGGCAGCCTGCAGCGCCACCATCATGTCGGTGCGTTCAACACGGCGGCGCTGTGATGCGGCCCGCTCTTCCTCGGTCATCTCAGCGACCTTGAGCCCATTCTCGCGGAACACTTCGACAGCCCTGGCCATTTCGCCGACCTCATTGGTCCGTTCCACATAGGGCACCTCGGTTTCAAACGCGCCCTGGGCGATGGATTTCATCGTGCCCGCCAGTTTCGGAACCGGCGACAACAAAAGCCGCGCAGCAATGAACCCGGCGCAACCCAGCACCAGCAGGGCGGCAGCACCGACCGCTACCAGCAGCAGCAGAATGGAGGTTACGACGCTCTCGACGGCCGCGCGGTCGACACCGACATAGAGCACGCCGACGGCTTTGCCGGTCTGATCGACAATGGCCTGGTAGGCGGTGAGATAGGGATGGCCCTGGATGACGGCATCACCAAAATAGGCCTGCCCCTGCATTACGGCTTCGAAGGCCGGTGATTGCTGACCCAGCGTCGTGCCAACGATGCGCTCACCCTGGGGATCGGTGATCGTCGTGGTCATGCGCACGAAGTCCTGCTGGGCCTCGTCCCATCCGAAAATGGTCGCCGATTCTCCGGTCAGCCGCACCACGGAGTCGACGATGTCATGGTTGAGAAACTGCCGGGGCATGGCCCAGGTGGAGATCGACTGCAATTCGCCCTGCTCTCCCCAGGTCACCTCGGCGCCGGGCAGATTGCTGGCCAGGATCGTAGCCGCGGTCTTGAGGTTGGCGACCTGTCGCGTCTCGGCCTGTTGGCGAAGTTGCGAGCTCAAATTGAAGTAGATCGCACCCGATACGAGGGCCACCGACAACAGAATCGCGGCAACTACCAGCATGACGATACCGGTTGTAACCTTCATGTTCGCAAACATGCGGGACGGTCGCCTGATCATCTTTCATTTCCCCACTCAGACGTCATGCACTTTTGGCGCGACGTTACTTCAGTAAATCCTACCATCGCCCGCTTAATCGATTGTTATCCGTACGGGCGTGCAAAGGCCCGCGCCGTTGCCGGACGCGGGCCTTGCCTCATGATAGCCGGCTATGGCTCAGAACTCGTCCCAGTCCGGAGCGAGGGCGGCATTGCCTCGGCTTTGCAGACTGGGTCCGGCGGCCCGCAGCTTTTCCTGCTGTGCCTGCACGCCCTGACCGGCCGGGGCCGCACTTGTCGCTTCCACCCGGAACACATCCACGATGCGGTCCAGTTCGATCGCCTGTGCCTCGGTCTGCTCGATGGCCGCATTGGTCTCTTCAACCAGCGCCGCATTGTGCTGGGTCATCTCGTCCATGGTCCGAACCGCCGCCGAGACCTCCTCGATCGCCGAGGCCTGCTCGCGGCTGTCATTGGCAATGGCTTCCATCGAGGCGGTATTTTCGCGGATCGAGGCCAGCATCGAGCCGAGCTTGCCGGCCGCTTCCCCAACCAGCTTGGAGCCGGAGGTCACTTCCCCGGCGCTCTGTTCGATCAGCGCCTTGACCTCGGAAGAGGCCTGCGCCGCCGACTGCGCCAGGCGCCGCACTTCCACCGCCACAACCGCAAAGCCCTTGCCCGCTTCCCCGGCGCGCGCCGCTTCCACCGACGCATTGAGCGCCAGAAGGTTGGTCTGGAAGGCGATGTCGTCGATCATGCCGATAATGTTGGAGATCTTGGACGAGGACGAGGTGATCCGCTCCATCGCCTGATTGGCCGCATCCATGACCTTGCCGCCATCCTCTGCGGTCCGGGTCACCTGGCTGGCATTGGCGCTGGCCTCGCGGGCCCGCTCCGCATTGCGCAGAACAGTGGATGCCAGCTGCTCCATGGCCGCAGACGTCTCCTCGATGGTCGCTGCCTGCCGCGTGGTGCGCTCGGACAGGTCATTGGCGCCCGACAGGATCTCGCCCGTCGCCACCTTGAGCGAACCAGAAGTGTGGCGCAGTTGCATGACCACTTCGCTCAGCTTGTCGGCCACCGCATTGGTATCGGCCTTGAGCTTGGCAAAGGCGCCTTCGTAGTCCCCGGTCATCCGTTGTGTCAGGTCGGTATTGGCCATGGCACCCAGCACCCCGCCAATCTCGTCGACACCGCGATTGAAGGTGGTGACAAGATTGTTGACGCCGCCGGCCAGGGCATTGAGTTCGGGATCGGGGAACTCGGCGGTGACCCGGCGGGAGAAGTCGCCGGCAACGGCGGCATCCACCACCTCGCCGAACGCACTCTGCAACTCGCTCATCATCCGCTTGCGGTTTTCCTGATCAGCCACGATCCGGGCCGCTTCCGCTTCCGTCATCTGGCTCACGCGCAGGCCGTTCTGCCGGAACACCTCCACCGCACGCGCCATGCCGCCAACTTCGTTGCCCAGCTCCGTATAGGGCACATCCGTCTCGTACTGACCCTCCGCAATCGCATCCATCGCACCTGCCAATTGTGGAATCGGACGGGTCAATAGGCGCGACACGACGAGGCCGATGGCCCCCATGACCAGCAGCAGCACGCCAGCCATGGCCGCAAGTCCAGGCAGAGCTTCGCGTGCGGCGGCATCGGCCAGCGACGCATCCTTGCCAACCCAGAAAGCACCCAGAAGCGTTCCATCCAGCTTGTATATCGGATGGGCGGCCGCGTTGAACGTCTTACCCTCAAGCGCCATCTCGCCGAAATAGGCCTGACCGGCATTGAGCGCCACCGCCGGCGCATCGGCCGGATCAAGCACGAAGTCGATCACCCGTTTGCCGTCGTCGGTTTCAAAACTCGTGGACTTGGCGATGAACCGGCCCTCGGCATCGAGGCTGAACACAATGGTTTCGCCGCCCGTAACCCGGGTTACCGAGTCGACCGCGCCGGTATCGTAGAAGTTCGGAATGGAATAGGTCGTGAAGCTGACAATGCTGCCATCGTCCTCGTTCCAGGTCAGAACCGATCCGGACAGGCGCTTTTCATAAACTGTAGCCGCCGTCTTGAGATCGGCGTCCTGCTGGGCGATGGCCTGACCCACGGCCTGTCCCCGCAGGCTGAAATAGGTGCTTACGCTATAGGCTATGACGGTTACGCCAATACTGGCCAGCATCAATACCGCAATGGCGGCCGTCAGCCGCACATGTCGCAAGCCTGCAAAGATAGTCATCATTCCCCCCAACTCCGGCCCTGTGGCTGCTCGATCCTCTGCCACGATATACCGGAGCGCTTAACGCAAGCTTGCTCTTGTATGGTAGTTGTCTGGGTACGAAAAAAGGGGCGCCGTCAGGCGCCCCATGTTTCTGCTCAGAACTCGTCCCAGTCCGGAGCGAGGGCGGCATTGCCTCGGCTTTGCAGACTGGGTCCGGCGGCCCGCAGCTTTTCCTGCTGTGCCTGCACGCCCTGACCGGCCGGGGCCGCACTTGTCGCTTCCACCCGGAACACATCCACGATGCGGTCCAGTTCGATCGCCTGTGCCTCGGTCTGCTCGATGGCCGCATTGGTCTCTTCAACCAGCGCCGCATTGTGCTGGGTCATCTCGTCCATGGTCCGAACCGCCGCCGAGACCTCCTCGATCGCCGAGGCCTGCTCGCGGCTGTCATTGGCAATGGCTTCCATCGAGGCGGTATTTTCGCGGATCGAGGCCAGCATCGAGCCGAGCTTGCCGGCCGCTTCCCCAACCAGCTTGGAGCCGGAGGTCACTTCCCCGGCGCTCTGTTCGATCAGCGCCTTGACCTCGGAAGAGGCCTGCGCCGCCGACTGCGCCAGGCGCCGCACTTCCACCGCCACAACCGCAAAGCCCTTGCCCGCTTCCCCGGCGCGCGCCGCTTCCACCGACGCATTGAGCGCCAGAAGGTTGGTCTGGAAGGCGATGTCGTCGATCATGCCGATAATGTTGGAGATCTTGGACGAGGACGAGGTGATCCGCTCCATCGCCTGATTGGCCGCATCCATGACCTTGCCGCCATCCTCTGCGGTCCGGGTCACCTGGCTGGCATTGGCGCTGGCCTCGCGGGCCCGCTCCGCATTGCGCAGAACAGTGGATGCCAGCTGCTCCATGGCCGCAGACGTCTCCTCGATGGTCGCTGCCTGCCGCGTGGTGCGCTCGGACAGGTCATTGGCGCCCGACAGGATCTCGCCCGTCGCCACCTTGAGCGAACCAGAAGTGTGGCGCAGTTGCATGACCACTTCGCTCAGCTTGTCGGCCACCGCATTGGTATCGGCCTTGAGCTTGGCAAAGGCGCCTTCGTAGTCCCCGGTCATCCGTTGTGTCAGGTCGGTATTGGCCATGGCACCCAGCACCCCGCCAATCTCGTCGACACCGCGATTGAAGGTGGTGACAAGATTGTTGACGCCGCCGGCCAGGGCATTGAGTTCGGGATCGGGGAACTCGGCGGTGACCCGGCGGGAGAAGTCGCCGGCAACGGCGGCATCCACCACCTCGCCGAACGCACTCTGCAACTCGCTCATCATCCGCTTGCGGTTTTCCTGATCAGCCACGATCCGGGCCGCTTCCGCTTCCGTCATCTGGCTCACGCGCAACCCGTTCTGCCGGAACACCTCCACCGCACGCGCCATGCCGCCAACTTCGTTGCCCAGCTCCGTATAGGGCACATCCGTCTCGTACTGACCCTCCGCAATCGCATCCATCGCACCTGCCAATTGTGGAATTGGACGGGTGATGACGCGAGAGGCGATGAAGCCGATAATGCCCATGGCGGCAGTGACAGCAAGTCCGGCAATGGCGATCAAGCCCAGCACGCTGTTGGCTGCAGCTTCGACCTGGCTCATCGGCGTCCCGACGAATATGGCGCCCATGATCTCGCCGCTCATCTTCTCGATGGGCTGCAGGGCGGCGTAGTAAGCAACACCCTTGATGTCGATGGGGCCCAGATAAGGTTCACCGGCCATGACGGTCTCGAAGGCCGCGCTGTCGGGCCCGAGGACCAGGTCGGACATCCGCGTGCCATCCTCGGCCAGAAGGCTGGTGGTCTTGACCAGCATGGTGCCGCTGGCGCTGTCGATCACATAGATCGATGCATCCTGCTTGGTCACGCGTGTAACGGAGTCGATGATCTCGGTGTCGTAGAAGGGCGGAATGGCCCAGCTCTGGAAGGCTTCGATGCTGCCGCCTTCGCCCCATTTGAGCACCGAACCGGAAATGCGGCGTTCCAGGATGGTGGCGGCAACGCCCACATTGGTCGCCTGTTGCGTATTGCTGTCGGCCATCGCCCGCGCGTGCAGGTTGAGATAGATCGTGGCGGACACGATCGCGATCGAGCCGATGATGGTGCCCAGCACCAGAACCAGAATAGTGGTGGTCATGCGGACATTGCCGAGCATGCGCGCCAGCGTCTTCATGGAAGTTCCCCCCGAACAGTCGGATGCGCCGGAGGAGCCCATCCTCTGGCCGATATGAGGGAAGACGCTAATGGTAAACCGGTTACTGAAAGTTGTACGGAAATCCACGCAATCGATTTCGGAAGCTCGAAATCTGATCACCTTCGCACTTTTTCGCGTCAAGCTGCCGGATTTTTGCGCATCGACGGCCTTGCCAACCCCAGGTCCGACGGACCCGTTGATCAATCGGCGCCGCCATTTTCAGGCGAAACAACAAGGGGCGCACAGTGGCGCCCCTGCCCCGAAATCGCGTGGATCAGAATTCGCTCCAGTCTGCATCCACCGCGGCATTGCCCCGCGACAGATAGGACTTGGCGGCGCTGGTCAGTTTCGATTGAAGTCCGCGCGCGCCGGCAGCCATCGTCTTGATCGGGCCGGCTGGTGCCTCCGGCGGCCGGGCGGCAGTGGCCTGGCCCGGTTCCAGGGCGAAGATATCGACGATGCGGTCGAGCTGGCTTGCCTGAGCCTCGGTCTGCTCGATGGCGGCATTCATCTCTTCGACCAGAGCGGCATTGTGCTGGGTCATCTCGTCCATGGTGCGGACGGCCGTGTTGACCTCTTCGATCGAGGCAGCCTGCTCGCGGCTTTCGCGGGCAATGCCATTCATCAGTTCGCTCGACGAGCGGGCCGAATCGAGGATTTCCTGCAACCGCGACGCGGCGTCGGCCACGAGGCGCGAGCCGCCCCGGACCTCGTCAGAGCTTTGCTCGATCAGAGCCTTGACGTCCGAAGATGCCTGCGCGGCAGATTGTGCCAGACGCCGCACTTCCACCGCGACCACGGCAAAACCCTTGCCCGCCTCGCCGGCGCGCGCCGCTTCCACCGAGGCATTGAGGGCCAGGAGATTGGTCTGGAAGGCAATGTCGTCGATCATGCCGATAATGTTGGAAATCTTGGACGAAGACGCCGTTATGCGCTCCATCGCTTCGGTCGCCTGGCCCATGACCTGTCCGCCGGTTTCGGCCGTCTGCGTCACGCCGGTTGCCACCGTGCTGGCTTCCCGCGCCCGGTCGGCATTCTGCAAAACCGTCGAGGCCAATTGCTCCATGGCGGCCGACGTTTCCTCGATGGTGGCGGCTTGCTTGGTGGTACGTTCGGACAGATCATTGGCGCCCGACAGGATCTCCCCGGTCGCTACCTTGAGCAGGCCGGAGGTTTCGCGCAACTGACCAACGATATCGGTCAGTTTGTCGGCCACCGCGTTGGTGTCGGCCTTGAGGCGGGCAAAGGCACCCTGATAGTCGCCCTGCATGCGATGGGTGAGGTCGGTCCGCGCCAGTGACGCCAGCACCGAACCGGTCTCCGAAATCCCGCGATCCACCGTTTCCACCAGACCATTGACCGAGCGGGCCAGGGTATTGAGTTCGTCGTCGGGGAATTCGGTATCCACGCGCCGCGAAAAGTCCCCGGCAATGGCGGCATCAACCACCTGCCCGAAGGCGCGTTGCAGGTCCTGCATCATGGCGGCGCGTTCGGCTTGCGTGGCGACAATTCGGGCCGCCTCGGCCTCTGTCATTTCCGCGACCTTGAGACCGTTCTCACGGAACACCTCGACCGCCCGGGCCATGGCGCCGATCTCATCATGGCGCCCCGCGCCCTTGACCTCGGCCGACAGGTCACCGCTTGCCAGCGTCTCCATAGTCTGGGTCAAACGGCCGATCGGGCGGCTGATCGATCGCGCGAAAATCAGGCTGACCACGGCGGCGATCGCCAGAAGGATGGCCCCCACCATGATCGTCATATTGCGCATGCTGACGACCGGGGCAAAGGCCTCCTCTTCCGGCTGCACTGCGGTGACAGCCCAGGTGACATCGCCGACGCTGACAGGCTGCGCCCGCACCACCATGGGAGCGCCGCGGTAATCGGTGGAAATGCCCTCGCCCGAAACACCCGAAAATGCCCCCGCAACCACCTCAGAGGTGAGAGTTGTCGTCAACACGTCAGCTTCTTCGGTCCGCGGGGATTCGCTGCGCAGTAAACCATCCTGGCCAACCACGACAACTTCCCCGCTCTGGCCCATGCCGGCCAGGCTGGACACGCGAGCACTCATGGCCTCCGGCGAAATCGCCAGCACCATGACGCCGGTCTTTTCGTCCTTGTCATAGACCGGCATGGCCATGAAGCTCTCCGGTATTCCGGACATGGCATAAAGACTGAAATCGATGAAGGCGGCAGAGCCGTCGGGCAGGTCCTTGGCGGCGGCAAAGGCCTGGCCCAGGCCGGATGCGGCCATGTCAGCATCGCTCACCACATTGGTCACGAAATCGGGGTTCTTGACCACCGAATAGACGACGTCGCCTGCGGCCGAAATCATCAGGACGTCTGAATAGCCGCGTTCGAGCTTGAGGGTCCGGAAACCGGGGTGGTAGCGCTTGTGTACCGGATCATAGCTCGCGCCCATGGCGCCGACGCTGTCGACCGCGGCGCGATCTTCCTTGTTGGGACTATCGGTGACATAGGCGGTCTGCAATTGCAGCGCGGCTCGTTCCTTGAGGCCCATGCGCAACTCGTCCAGGGCGCGCGTCAAATTCTTCATCGCCGTCACCGTGTCGGACCGCTGGACGAAGAGCCTGAGGTCAACCTCGGCGCTTGAAAAGTAATCGACGACTTGGGACGAGGCCGTGTTCAGCGATGCCTGCATCGACTGGTCACGCTGTTCCTGCACCGTATTGAGGCCAATGAAATAGCTGGCAATGCCGACGCCTGCGCTGACCACCAGGGCCGAGCCGACAAGCGCCAGTGGCAGCTTCTGGGCAATCTTGAGGTGCGGAAACAACTTCATGAACAGGTACCTTCCTCGACACCGCGCCCCATGCCGGAAATCAGCCGGTCCTCTGCGCGCGGGCTCCCCCCACTGACCATGACGGTCAAAGTTCCGGAAACGATACACTTGGCCGATTAACCAATCCCTACGGGATGATACCGAGGCGCTGGCAAGACGTTATCTGCAAACGAAAACACCCCCGCCGATGCGAGGGTGTTGCGAGTCTCGCGAACTGGAAATCAGGAAAGCGCGCCAATCACCGCCTCGATACGCTTCTTCATGGTGGAAGCGTCGAATGGCTTGATGATGTAATTGTTCACCCCGAAGGATATGGCTTCCTTGACCTGTTCCTTGTCGGAACGGCCGGTGGCCATGATGAATGGCATGTGCTGGGTGCGCGGGTGCTTGCGGATGACCTTGAGCAGCGTCAGCCCGTCGATGTCTTCCATGTTCCAGTCGGAAATGATGAGGTCGACATTGGATTTTTCGAGCTTGCCCAGGGCATCGCGGCCCGACTTGGCTTCAAGGATGTCCTTGAACCCGAGCTGGGTGAGGATGTACTTGCAGATGCCGCGCATGGACTGCTGGTCATCAACGACGAGAACGCTGACTGCGCTTGCTTTTGGCATGTTCGTTCTTACCCTTTACGCGCCGCCGCTGACTTGGCCCGCCTGAGCGAAATCTATCAGTCCAAGCGTTACAATTCTCTCAATCCGGCCATCGGCATCCGCACGATCGCTCATGCGGCCGACTTCAGTTTCACCAATGCGCTGGCGAGCCGCGCCGCCACCTGCTCGATGGCAGCCTGCTCGACCACGGCCCCTTCCTCGAAGGCCACGCGCGGCATGCCATAGACCAGCGCCGAAGCCTGGCTCTGTCCGATCGTATGGGCTCCCGCTTCGCGCATGAGCTTGAGGCCGCGTGCGCCATCGCGGCCCATGCCGGTCAGGATCGCACCGACCGCCAGCGGACCCACGGTGCGCGCCACGGACTCGAACAGCACATCGACGCTGGGCCTATGGCCGCTGGTCAACTCGTCCTGCTGCAGACGACACTTGAGTTGGCCCGAAGACCGCTCGACGCGCAGATGATAATCGCCACGCGCCACATAGGCGTGCCCCGGCTGCAACGGCATACGATCTTCGGCTTCCACGACCTTGATGGCACTGAGTTCATCCAGGCGCGCGGCAAAGCGCCCGGTGAAACCGGCCGGCATATGCTGGGCAATGACAATGGGCGGGCAATCGGTAGGAATGCTGGTCAGAACGGTCCGGATGGCTTCGACACCACCGGTGGAGGCACCGATGGCGATCAGGGCGCCATCGGGGGCGGCCGCGCTGCGCACCGGCACCTTGGGCTGTTCGACCCGGCTGGCCCTGGCGCGCACATCCGAGCGCGCCGCGGCGCGGATTTTTTCGCGCAGGCCGACGCCGAAGGCATCCAGCCCGCCCTCGAACTCGGCGCTCGGCTTGGCGACGAAGTCGACGGCGCCCAGTTCCAGCGCCAGGAGCGTTTCGCTGGCCCCCTTTTTGGTCAGGGTCGACACCATGACCACCGGCGTCGGCCGCAGCCGCATCAGCCGTTCGAGAAAGGCCAGCCCGTTCATGTTGGGCATTTCAATATCGAGCGTCACCACGTCCGGGTTCAGCGACTTGATCTTTTCGCGTGCATCGATCGGATCGGTCGCCGTGCCCACCACGCTGATATCGCCATCACGGGTGAGAATGCGCGCCAGGACTTCGCGGATGAGCGCCGAGTCATCGACGATCAGGACCTTGATGCTCATGCTGCAACTCGTTTGTTCGGTGTTTCGCGCATCTGGTAGATCGTCTTGCCGACGAGGCGGAAGGCATCACCCCCCGAACCCAGGTTTTCCGAATGGCCGATATAGAGGAAGCCTTCGGGCGCGACCATTTTGGCGAAGCGGCCAAAGACTTCGCCCTGTGTCTGCTTGTCGAAATAAATCGCCACGTTCCGACAGAAGATGGCGTCGAACGGGCCCTTCATCGGCCAGGGGCCAATAAGGTTGAGCGGCTTGAAGGCGACAATTTCGCGTGCTGCCGCCGGCACCCTTATGGTGCCATCGGCCTGACGTTCGAACGGCCTGGCACGATCGGCGCTCAACCCGCTGAGTTCGCTTTGCGGATATATGCCCTGGGCGGCACGCGCGATCACTGCCGTATCGATATCGGTGGCCAGAATTTTGAAATCCCAGCGCTTGAGTTCCGGGAAAGCGTCCAGGAGGTCAAGGGCGATTGTATAGGGTTCCTGGCCCGTCGAGCATCCGGCGGACCACAGGCGCAGCCGCGAACCTCGCGGCTTGCCGGCAATCAAGCTGGCCACATGGGTCCGCAGATGGTCGAAATGGTGATCCTCGCGATAGAAGCGGGTGAGATTGGTGGTCAGCGCATTGACGAAGTCCTGCCCGTCCTTGCTCGATCCCCCGCGTTCGAGAAAGTCGACATAGGCATCGAAGCTGGGCAGATTGAGCGCGCGCACGATCTTGCTCAGACGCGACACGACCAGGGTGCGTTTTGCATTGCTGAGTGAAATTCCGGCGACGTCGTAGACACGCGCCTTGATGCGCGTGAACTCCCGCTCGCTCAGGGTGTACTCCCCCTGTTCCATGCGACCTTCCCCTTCTGTGTCGGCCGATCAGCCGGCAGCTCGCCGCGCTGGCTGGTCCCCCTGCCGGCCGGGCCCGAACCCAGCCGCAACTTCAGAACGTTTCGCACCTTCTGGCGCGTGAAATCCCCCTGAACTCACCGGAATACTGGCAGCATCATTGCTTAGATTGCGTAAATTATGCTCAAGGGCGCCGATTAATTCTTGCAGTTGCGCGGCCTCCTCCATGCCGGTGCGCGCCTGGGCGCGTCCCTTGTCCACGATGACGCGGATATCCTTGGCGGATCGATTGGTAATCTGGGCGAGCTGGCGGACTTCGTCGGCTACGACTGCAAAGCCGGCACCCTTTTCTCCGGCACGCGCGGCCTCCACCGCCGCATTGAGCGCCAGGAGATTGGTCCGGAAGGAGACGTCCTCGATGGCGGCGGTGATGGTATCGACTTCGGCGGTCATGCGATCGATCTCGCCGACCAAGGCCTGGGTGCGCCGCGCAGCCAGTTCAGCATCTCCGGCCAGCTTTTCGGCGTCGCGACCCTGGCCACGGGCATGATGCAACTGCTTCTTGAGGTCTTCGACCTGCTGCATCCCGGCCCGCAATGCCTCCTGGCCGGTCGCGGCCCGGGCCTCCAGTTCGGCGGCCCGTTGCTCGAATTGCTCAAGCAGTTGCTTGACCGAAGCCAGCCGCATCTCAAGTGCCTGGCGGTCGAGGCCATGATCCCGCCGCGAGGCGGCCCCCTCGTCCAGAATTTGCCCGACGCGGCCGATTTCCTCGGCAAAGGCCGCCCCAATTGTCTTTTGGTCGATGACCCGCCCTTCGAGCACGTGACGCAGGGCCTGCCGGGCGGCGTCTAGACGCCCCAGCCCATCATTGAGCGCCGCAAGGGCCGGATTGTGCGCGGAGGCCTCGCTGGCAAAACGGAAGCCGGTCTGGCCCGCTGAAAGAGCACCAACCAGCGCATCGAGATCGTCGTCTTCGAGATATTGTCCGGCCGGCCGCAATTCCAGCAGGTAGCGCTCGGCGGGCAGCCCGTGCCGATGCACGGCAAGGCGTTGACCGCGCAGCGCAATCAACGCCTCCTCAGGAGCACCACCCCCGGCCTCGACATAGCCCTCGCCGAACAGGCGATCGAGGCTTTCTCCGTCCCTGGCCTCTGGCGCCCAGGTTTCCAGACCATGGCTGGCCACCAGGATCGTGCCATCCTTGTCGACAACCAGAGCCGGAGCATCCATCGCGGCAATGGCGGCGCGGAAATGATGGGCCCGATCAAGCCGCCTGCCGAGACGCTCGACAATGCCGCTCATGGTCAGCGATTCACCGGGCCGGTCCTGAAGGCCCACTGCATGGGCCATCGCCCCCAATGTCCGGGCAGCACGGCGATCAGCCAGATGGCCGATGACTGCCGAGCCTGCAAAGGCCAGTCCGGCAAGGCTCCCCAGCACCGCCAGCCAGCTTGGACCCGGCCCCATGGTGAGCAACAGCCCCCCGGCCAGTGCCAGGGCGCCAAACCACAACCCGGACACAACCAGAGTAAGGCGCAGCCCAGCCTCGGGCAGGCGCGAATCACCGATATTGATGGAGCGGTCGGGCATGATCTGACCCTATCCGCGCAATGGTTAATCAAACCTGTAGAACAGGCCTGCCCAGTAAGAGTTCGGAAAGACTATCTTTCCGAGTGCTAAAACAACTCGATATCGTCCACCGGCGCCGGCACAATGACTTTCTTGCGCGCCAGGGCCAGTTCTTCGCGCGCCACGCTGGCACCCAGGTCGCTATCCAGGCGCTTGACGAATGCCCGGCCCGTGTGGGGTTTGAACAGGACACGACGTGCATAGGTCCCACCCAGATCCTCGCTGGCCGCGACATAGCCTTCGACGCTCAGAAACTGCCGGACAAACTCGATATTCTTGGCACCGACATCATCCAGCGCCGAATTGATCTTGCCGCCTCCGAATATCTTGATCTCGAGATTGGCCTTGTTTCCCGTCCCCTGGGTCAGGACCTTGTTGATCAACTGTTCCATGGCAAAGGCGCCGTAGCGCGCCGAGGCGCCGTAGCGGTCCTTGGCCGAACCGGACTGCTCGGCCAACAGAAAGTGGTTCATGCCGCCAACGCTGGCGACACGATCACGCACGCAGGCGGAAATGCAGGAGCCCAATACGGTAGAGAAAGTGACATCGGCAGCATTGGATACGTGACAGTCGCCCTGATGGACCGTCGTTACCACCCCCCGGTCGAATTCGGGCGGCAGGGAAGAAATTTGGGGCATAGTTTCTTCATAGACCTCTACGGGCGATTTGTTCGGATCGTAGCGGAAAACTCGTTAGCCAATTGCTAACCACAACTTGTGACGGAGCCGGACCGGGCCAAAACGGCAAGGAGAGGTTTAGATTTTCCGCGATAGGGTGGCTAGAACGGGGGCTAGGGTTTTATCAATGTCACTACAGAAACTCGCACGGGAACTGGATGAGACGGCGCGGCAAACCGCGTCCATGCTCGAAGGCATATCCGAAGCCCTCGAGTTGCTGGCCGAGAAGCAGCTCAGCAAGGACCCCACGGTCCATGAGGCTGTGCAGTTGATCATCACCGCCCTGCAGGGACAGGACCGTATCGAGCAGCGTTGCCACAATATGGCGCTGGCGGTCCGTCAGTTTGCCCTCCTGCCGCCAACGGCCCCGGACAGTGTCTATGACGAGATCTGGGCCAGCCTTACGCTTGACGAATTGCGGGTGCCCTCGCTGTCGGGAATTGCTGCCCACCAGGTACACGGGGAAGCCGAGCTCTTCTGACGCTCATGGCGTAGTCGTTCAACCGGGGCGCTTCGGCGCCTTTTTCGTTATGGCTCGTCGTCACCGAGCAGAATATCGAAACTGTCCGGAAGCCGCGTCATGGCAAAGTAGTGGTCCTCGGCACGATGCCACTGCCGCTCCCATGGCCCGATTTCGCCTTCACGGGCCACCAGCCGTTCGATGCGCCGCGCCTCGCTCACGTGAACGAGCAGGCTGAGATCAACTAGGTCTGCCAGTTCCGGCCGTGCCGAATAGACACCCTCAACCAGGATCACCGGCGATGTCGCAAGCGTGGTCCAGTCGGACTGCAGCGATCCGTCGAACGCATCCCAGTCAAAAGCCTGGTATTGGGCCCGCCCTGTCGTCAGAAGGCTCTCGATCACGCGCCGCTGGCGGCGCCAATCGATGCAGGTGCCGGCTAGGTCCGCAGCCGTAGCCGTGCTGATGCCCGTGGTCCCAGCGAAGAAATCGTCGCCCGGCACCACGCATGCACCAATGCGCCGCGCGATGATGTTGGCAAGGGTCGATTTGCCTGCACCGCTCCGCCCGTCAATGGCAACGACCAATGGCGTATCGCGACCTTTCGACCGCGCTTCGATTGCCGCGACTACCGTTTCGATTGTGCTGCCCAAAATCCTGACCCGAAACAAAAAGGGCGCCACTGGCGCCCTTGACGTGTCCTCGACCTGTCCGGCCTCAGGCGTCCATCTTGGCGCCCATGACCACGGAGTGCAGATCGATCAGCCCGACCATGCGGCTCTCATGGGTGACGATGCCGTTGAGCAGTTCGGTGTCGATCGAATTGCCTTCCGGCACATTGTGAATTTCGTCGCGATTGACCGTCAGGATATCGCTGACCGCATCGACCAGGATCCCGACCCATTTGTCGCCGACGCTCATCACCACCACGACATGGTTCTTGGTGGGCGATGTCTGGCCGTCGCCGAAGCGCGCCCTGAGATCGAAGATTGGCACGATCGTGCCGCGCAGGTTGATGACACCGCGGACATAGGCGCGTGTGTTCGGCAGCGGGGTCGCACCGTTCCAGGCGCGAATCTCGCGCACAGTGGTGATTTCCACGCCATAGGTCTGTTCGCCGATGGAGAAGGCGATCAGCTGCAGGGTGTTCTGCCCCGCCAGTGCCGACTTGTCGCCGATATCGTCGCGCAGGCTCAACGCTTCCATGGTACTCGCCTTTCTGCCGCCCGTTCTGGGCCTACTCGCATCCTACCGCGTCAGATGACGCCAATTTCTTAACGCTGGTCCGCCAACTCAAGCGGCATTCTGATGGATATGGGTGGTGCGCAGACCCTGTACGTCCACGATCAGTGCCACATTGCCGTCGCCCAGAATGGTGCCGCCGGCAATGCCGTCGACCCGTTCGAAGTTTTCCTCGAGCGACTTGATGACCACCTGCTGCTGGCCAATGATGTCATCGACGACCAGAGCCACTTTCTGGCTGCCCTCGGCCTCACACAGGACCACGAACTGATCGTCCGGCGCATTGGCCGGGACCATGCCGAAGCGCTGGCCGAGGTCGATGACCTGCACATACTCGCCCCGCACCTGCAGCACGCGGCCACCGGACGGTACGCGCTCGAACGCGGCACGCGAGCATTGCATGGTCTCGACAATGGACGAGAGCGGCACCACATAGGGATTGTCGCCAACCTTGACCAGCATCACGTCGAGTACGGCCAGGGTCAGCGGCAGGCGCAAGGTCATGCGGCAGCCCTTGCCGGTCCAGGACCGGACATGGACCGAGCCACCGATCTTCTTGATATTGGACAGCACCACGTCCATGCCGACGCCGCGACCCGAAATGTCGCTGACTGCTTCGGCCGTCGAGAAGCCGGGGGCAAAGATCAACTGGTCGATCTGCTCGTCCGTCGGCGTGATATCGGGCGCCACGATGCCCTTGTCGCGCGCCAGCCGCAGCACCCGCTCGCGATTGATGCCGGCGCCGTCGTCTTCAACAACGATCAGAATATTGCCGCCCGCCTGCTCCGCCGAAAGGCGGATCGTGCCGGTTTCCGGCTTGCCGGCGGCCAGACGTTTGTCCGGTCCCTCGATGCCGTGATCGGCCGAATTGCGGATCATGTGGGTCAGGGGGTCGGACAATTGCTCGATGACCGTCTTGTCGATCTCGGTATTCTCGCCGATCGTTTCGAGCTTGATCTTCTTGGAGGTCTTGGTCGCCAGTTCCCGCACAAGTCGCGGCATGCGGCTGAAGACGGATTTGACCGGCTGGGCCCGGATGGCCATCACCGAATCCTGGAGTCCGCGCGTGGTCTGCGCGAGGACTTCGAGGCCACGTACCAGTTCGGTGTAGCGGGCCCGCAGGGTCTCGTCCATCTGCTGGGTCAGCATGGACTGGGTGATCACCAATTCACCCACCATGTTGACCACGCGGTCGACCTTGTCGAGATCGACCCGGATTGACTGTACACCGACCGAGCCGCGTCCGGCATCATCGCCTTCTGCGGGCGCTGCCGCTTTGGCCGGCGGCATGCTGGCCACCGGGCGCGCTGGCTCGGCAGCCTTGACCGGAGCGGGAGCCACAGTCGGCTTGATCTCGTCGGCGAGTGCCGCCAGGCTCATCCCAGGCGCATCCTCGAACTGGTCCTGTGCTCCGGCGGGTTCCGCCTCCGGCTCGGCCGCGAACTCCGCCGGCTGCGCCATCTCGTCCTCGGTCAGGGCAAGCAGGCTCGACAAGTCCATCTCGGCGTCGGCCGCAGCGGGCGCCTCGGCGGCTTCGCGCACCGGTGCCACAGCGCCGGCATCGCCCAAACGGGCAATGACGATGTCACAATCGCCATCGACGAATTCGAACACTTCCCGGATCGCCTCTTCCGTCAGCGTCGGCGAGATCAGGGTGATTTCCCAGGCGCAATAGACCGCAAAGGGCTCAAAGTCGGATAGCGGGGGCACTTCACCCAGGTGCGCGCGCACCTGCATCTGGCCCAGCGCGGCCAGTTCGCGGAACAGCAGCAGCGGATCATTGGCACGGGCATAGAGGGCGCGGTGCGGTGTGAAACGAACTTCCCACTGTTCGGGCACGCTGGCGACGGGGGAGGCCTCGAACACATCGTCCACAGGCGCTTCTCTACGCCCATGCTGATCGTCCAGGTTGACCATGACCGGGGTAAAGTCGATATCGAAATCCTCGACGATCTCCCCGCCTTCGTCGCCGCTATCCCCGGAATCGGCCGCTTCGGAATTGGTTTCGCCCCGCGCGATGGCATCGAACCGCGCCTTTTCCTCGGCGCCGTAATTGGCCGGCAGGTCTTCGCCCGACTGGGCGGCATTGACGTGATCGGCGACGATATCATTGGCGCGGATGCACAGGGTCACCACATCGTCGGTAAGCTCAACGCGGCCGTCGCGTACGAAATCGAGCAGGGTTTGATAGGCATGGGCAAAGCCCACCAGGGCCGAAAAGCCAAAGGCGCCGGCGCCACCCTTGATCGAGTGGATAGCCCGGAACACGGCGTTGAGCCGTTCCCGGTCGCGCTCGCCCGCCTCGATGGCCGCGAACTGCTCCTCGAGCTCGGTCAGCAATTCCGAGCATTCGTCGAAATAGGTGGCTTTGAAGTCGTCGAGGTCGCTCATTGCGGCGCACCCGCCCCCTGCATGTTGTCGGCTAGTGTACGACCCGGTGGATGACCGAGATGAGTTTTTCCGGATCGAAGGGCTTTACGATCCAGCCCGTACCGCCCGCGGCCTTGCCCTGATCGCGCTTGTCCTGGCTGGTCTCGGTGGTGAGGATCAGAATGGGGAGCGAATTGTGCTGCCCGCTGGCCCGCACATGCTTGATGAACTCGATGCCATCCATCACCGGCATGTTGATGTCGGTGATCACCACATCAACCTCCTGGGCCTTGAGGACATCCAGGCCCTGCTTGCCGTCTTCGGCCTGCAGCACCTCGAACCCGGCATTGGAAAGCGTGTGGTGCAGCATGGCCAGAATGGTTCGCGAGTCATCCACCGTGAGAACGCGCAGCGTCATTGTTTCATCATCCCCGAAAACTGGGCCGTCAGGCCCAGCCGCTCGATTGCGGCACCCATGGCCGCGCTCGGTGCTTCAATGGCAAAATCGAAATGGTGTCTCCGGGCCGTTTCGGCCGCGCTGATCAGCAGCATCAGGGCATTGGTGGACACACGTTCCACCCCAGACGCGTCCACGCTCACCGGCCCGCTTTCCAGCGCGTCGATCAACCTGTCCCGGATGCCGTCGATTGCATCGAGATCGATGACAGCTGGCAGGGCCACTGTCTCGTTGGTCTGCTTGGCCATGGTGTAGGCGAACCCCCGGAGTCTTCTCCTCGGGTCATATTCATCTTGAACGGTTTAAGAAGTGCTAACTATGACTTGTCCGTATCTTGACCCGGCGCTTCAGATGCTGGTGCCGGCGGCCATGCCTGGATGGTCGGAAACCCTTGCCCCCGTCTGCATGGGGGGGTAATCGCATGGCCGAGAACTGATTGGACCGCCCCATGCCCGCCAAGATCGCCCTTACCGGCATTGCCCGAGACCTTGCTGCCCGTGCTGAAGCGGGCAAGACCATCCGGGTCGGCGTCATCGGATCGGGTGAAATGGGAACTGACCTCGTCACCCAGATGAGCCTGATGCAGGGCATCGAAATGGCCGCGATCGCCACCCGGCGCCCGCATACCGCGCTCGATGCCATGACCATTGCCTATGGTGAAAATTCCATGGGCAAGGTGGTCGACAGCCCCAGCGCGGCAACTGCGGCCATCGAGCAGGGCAAGATCGCCATTACCTCGGCGGAAACGCTCGTCACCACGCCCGGAATTGACGTTGTCATCGACGCCACCGGCAAGCCGGGCGTTGCGGCCGACTATGACCTCATGGCCATGGAGCACGGCAAGCATCTGGTGATGATGAATGTCGAGGCCGACGTGACCATCGGGCCTTATTTGAAGGCTCAGGCCGACCGGCTGGGCGTGGTTTACTCGGTCGGGGCGGGGGACGAGCCCAGCTCCTGCATGGAACTGATCGAATTCGTCACTGCGCTCGGGCTCGATGTCGTCGCTGCCGGCAAGGGCAAGAACAATCCGCTGAAGCACGATGCCGTGCCCGATGACTATCGGGCCGAGGCCGAACGGCGCAACATGAACCCGCGCATGCTGGTGGAGTTCGTCGACGGCTCGAAAACGGCCGTGGAAATGACCGCCATTGCCAACGCGACCGGCCTTGTGCCCGACATTCCGGGCATGCACGGTCCGGCCACCAATCGCGACGACATGGCCAAGGTCCTCATCCCCAAGGCTGATGGCGGCATTCTCAACGGCTCAGGCGTCGTTGACTTCACCATCGGCAAGGGCGTCGCACCCGGCGTCTTCGTCATCGTCAAGGCCACCCATCCCCGCATCATCGAGCGCATGGATGATCTTCATATCGGCCATGGTCCCTATTATGCATTCTTCCGGCCCTATCATCTGACGAGCCTGGAAGTCCCGCTCACCTGTGCGCGCATCATGATGCAAGGGCGGCCCGACATGGTTCCCTTGCCCCGTCCCGTCGCCGAGGTTTGCGCGGTCGCAAAGCGCGATCTGAAACCCGGAGAGAGCCTCGATGCCATCGGGGAGACCTGCTATCGCTCCTTCGCCATGACCGTGGGGGACGCCCGCGCCGCCGGCGCGCTGCCGGTTGGCCTTCTCGAAGGCGGCACGGTCATCGCGTCGGTCAAGAAGGGCGAGTTGCTCACGACTGCCAATGCCCGTCCGGATGTTTCGACCCGGCTATATGCCCTGCGGCAGGAACAGGACAGGATGCTGGGCCTGCTCTAACGCCCCAGCGGACACGCCCTATTCCTTCTCGATTTCCTCTGCCAAGGGCAGGGGATAGCGCCGCCGTGGCGGCAGCCGGTGGACGAGTACGCCCAACGCGACCAAGAGAATACAGGCCGCCAGCAGCACCACGAACAGCGTCAGCGGATCCACCGGACCCGAATAGGTCAGGAGCGGAACGGCAGCCGCCGGCGGGTGGGTTACCCGCAGCACCAACATGGCGAGCATAGCCAGGCCCACGCACAGCGTTGCCAGCCAGAAGGGCTCCGGCACGACGCTCATGGCGAGCACCGCCATCACCGTACCGATGAGGTAGCCGGCAAAAATGTTGATTGGCTGTGCCCCGGCCGAATCCGGCTGTCCGAAGATCAGCAGCGTCGTCGGCCCCAGCGGCGCCAGCAGCAGAGGCAGGCCGGTCGTGACCGAAAGATAGCCGATCAACGTCACGCTCGCGGCCGTGGCACTTGCCGATTTGGCGTGCAGGCGCCAATCCCGACGCGGCTCGTGCCTGGCGATGAAGCGGGCGATCAGCGGGTGCATCGGCGGCCTCCTTGTTCACAAAGGGTCCTTCTTGCAGACCGGGCGATGGAAGCCCAGCCCCAACGGGAAAAACATCACGACCGCAACGCTTGCCTGACCAGACCACATGGCCTAATTGATGATCAGAAAAATCAGGATTAAGCCATGAACGACGTGATCGATCCGCGCGCGCCGCAGCGTGTTCGCCATGAAACCCGCATGCGTCTGCTGACCGCTACCGCTGTCACCGACATCACCCCGCTGATGCGCCGGATACGGTTCTCCGGCGACCTCGAGGGCTTCGCTTCTCCCGGACATGCCGATCACATCAAGGCGTTTTTCTTTCCGGCGGGTGTCGAGCCGCTGCTGCCCCCTATCGGCCCCAACGGCGCCGAGTTCCCGCCTGGCACGCGGCCGGAAATGCGCGATTACACGCCGCGATACTGGAGCCAGGAAGAGGGGTGGATCGATCTGGATTTCGTCCTGCACGGCGACGGCCCCGCCTCCGGCTGGGCCAGCCAGGCGGTGCCCGGCTCTACATTGGTCATCGGCGGCCCGCGCGGCTCGCTGGTCACGCCCATGACATTCGATTGGTACCTGCTGGCCGGGGACGAGACCGCCCTGCCCGCCATCGGCCGCCGCATTGAGGAGCTTCCGGCCGGCGCCAGGGTATTGGCCGTCATCGAGGTCGACAGCGCCTCCGAGGAGCAACGCTTCCAAACCCAGGCCGACCTGACAATGACCTATGTGCACCGCAACGGCGCCCCCGCCGGAACGACCGGCCTCGTGCTCGATGCGGTGAAGGCCACGGCTTTCCCGCAGGGCACCGCCTATGGCTATATTGCCGGCGAAGTCACCATGGCCAAGTCCGTACGGGAACACCTGACTGCCGAACGCGGCTTTCTGCCCGAATATGTCAAAGCCGCCGGCTATTGGCGTCTGGGTGTCGCCGACGCGCATGAGGATCACTAACGGGCGCATCCGCTTCATGAAAATTGGTAGCCGGGCGGCCTGATCTAGCCCGGCTGTCCGCCAAGCACCTGAACGGCCTTTGCGCCACTGACAATGCCGCTTTCAAGGCAGACATCTTGGGGTTCTCCGCGCATCAGGGCCGCAACAAAACCCGCAGCAAAGGCGTCGCCCGCTCCGGTCGTATCGGCCACATCTACGGTCGGTGCCGGCCGGTTGAGCGCAATGCCGCCCTTGCCGCCCAGGCTCGCGCCAAACCGGCCCCGCTTGATCACCACATAGGTGAATTGCTCGCCCAACCGGCGCATCTGTTGTTCGTGGTCGGCCTCGCCGCTGAGCATTTCTGCTTCGCTTTCGTTGGCGAACAGCCAGTCCGCCTCCCCGACCCAGGCGCGGAAGTTCCCGGGTCCGATCTCGGCCAGAAAGCCGACGGACGCCGGATCGATGGCAATCGCAACCTGGCGCAGACGCGCTTTTTCGAGCAGGGCCCGGACAGCGTGGCGGGGCGTCGGCGCAAAGAGGCTGTAGCCCGAAATCACCACCAGACCGATGCCGTCGAGGAGATCATCCGGCAGGTCGTCGGCGCAAAGGTTCAGATTGGCGCCACGATCGGTCAGAAAGCTGCGCTCGTTGGAGGGGTCAAGAATGGTCACCAGGACGCCCGAGGGCAGGTCCCGATCTGCAGCAAGCACCGGTATCACGCCCAGTCCGCGAAAATAGTTCTCGTAAAACCCCTTGTCTGCGGCGGCCACGCGGGCGGCAAAGGTGACCGCCACCCCCGCCCAGGCCAGCCAGACGGCCTGATTGGCCCCCGAGCCGCCGGGGCGGTTGCGGATCTCCGCCCGACGATCGGAGCCGGGCACGACCGGCCCTTCCGGCCGCACGATAATGTCGGTCATCACGTCGCCGACGACGAGTACGCCCTGCGCCATGGCTTAGGCGCGCGCCGCCAGGGCCACGGCAATGTCGCCGGCCACCTGCGCATTGTTCTTGACCAGCGCGATATTGGACACCAACGACCTGCCCTCGGTCAGCTCGAAAATGCGCTTGAGCAGGTAGGGCGTGGTGGCCTTGCCCGAAATGCCCTGGGCCTCGGCATCGGCGAGCGCTTGGTTGATATAGCGCTCGATAGCGCTGGGCTCCCAGGCGTGGCTTTCTGGGATCGGATTGGCAATCAAGACCCCGCCCATGTCGAGCCCGAACTGGATATTGAGCATCCCCGCGACAGCTGCGGCCGTATCGAACCGGTGATCGACGCCAAAGCCACTTTCACGCGCCCAGAAGGCCGGGAAGTCATCAGTGCCAAACCCCAGCACCGGCACGCCGTTGGTTTCGAGCACTTCCAGGGTCTTGGCGATGTCGAGAATCGACTTTGCCCCAGCGCAAACCACTGCGACCGGCGTGCGCCCCAGCTCCTCGAGATCGGCGGAGATGTCAAAGCTCGCTTCAGCACCCCGATGCACCCCGCCAATACCACCGGTAGCAAAAACCTTGATGCCCGCCATGGCAGCAATCTGCATGGTCGTCGCAACCGTCGTGCCGGCCACCGCCCTTCCTGCCAGAAGGGCCGCCACATCGCGCCGGCTCGCTTTGGCGGCAGCCAGACCGACCTCGGCGAGTTTCTCCAGGTCCGCATCGGTCAGCCCCACGCGCAGGACTCCGTCCATGATGGCAGTGGTCGCGGGCACTGCGCCGGTCTGGCGCACCACGTCCTCGACCTCGCGCGCCATGCTCAGGTTCTGCGGATAGGGCATGCCATGCGTGATGATCGTCGATTCCAACGCGACGACAGCTCGGCCGGCTGCCAGCGCCTCGGCGACTTCAGGCGAAAGAGATAGAACGTCATTTCGAGACATGCACGGCTCCACAATACGGGCGGCCGGTGCTTCACCCGGCCGATTTGATGCGCATTTGCGCTCTCGTTCCACCCGCGGTCAAGCCCGCTGCCCGCGTCCCCAACTATGGCTTGTCGACCCCGTCTTTTCTCGATAATTTGCCGGTACTTCGCCGAAGGAAAGGGCACTTCGCTGATTTCGCCAAGCATTGACGGCGCGCTCTTCGCGTCGCGATACACGCCCCGATCGGGGCCATTTGCAGCGAATGTCCGGACCGCCCCGTGGCGCGCCTTCGGGGCACGATTCCAAGTTTCAGTTTTTGTCATTCCGGGTTCTCAAAGATGAGCCCCCGGGGATGAGCCGCGGCTCTTTCCGCGGAAGAAGGCGCTTCTGCGTCAAACCGGCCGTCCTTCGGACGCCATTCGCCTCCACCACGGTCCCGATAGGAGCCAATCCCATGAACAAGTCGCTCGCCATTGCCCTGGGCGCCCTCCTGGTCGCAAGCCCAGCTTTCGCGCAGGAAGAAGCGGTCCTCAACGTCTATAACTGGTCCGACTACATTGCCGAGGACACCATCGCCAATTTCGAGGCGGAGACCGGCATCAAGGTCAATTACGACGTTTACGACAATAACGAGATCGTCGACGCCAAGCTCCTGGCCGGCAATTCCGGCTACGACATTGTCGTACCCTCCGGCAACTTCCTCGAACGCCAGATCAAGGCCGGTCTCATCCTGCCGCTCGACAAGTCCAAGCTGACCAATCTGGGCAATCTGGATCCTGCCGTCATGGCCACCGCCACCGCCCAGGATCCCGACAATGCCCATGCCGTGCCCTATATGATCAACACGATCGGCCTGGGCTACAATGTCGCCAAGGTCACCGAAGCATTGGGGCCGGATGCGGACCTCGAAAGCTGGGATCTGCTGTTCAAGCCCGAAGTGGTCGAAAAACTGGCCGGTTGCGGTGTTGCCGTGCTCGACAGCCCCTCTGAGGTCATGGGCATTGCCCTGCACTATCTCGGACTCGATCCCAATTCGGAAAGCGAGGAAGACCTGGCCAAGGCCGAGGAACTGATGACCTCCATCAAGCCCTCGCTGCGCTATTTCCACTCCTCGCAATATATCGATGACCTGGGCAATGGCGAAATCTGCCTGGCACTGGGCTATTCGGGTGATATCTTCATCGCCTCCGACAATGCCGCCGAAGGCGTTGAAGTGCAGTATCTGATCCCCAAGGAAGGGGCAGCGACGCTCTTCGACTTCCTGGCCATTCCCGCCGATGCCCCGCATCCGGAAAATGCCCATGCCTTCATCAATTACATCCTCGAGCCCGAGGTTGTGGCCGCGATCACCAACTACGTCTATTACGCCAACCCCAACCTGCCGGCTCTGGAGTTCGTGGACGAGGAAGTGAAGTCCAATCCGGGCATCTATCCGCCCGCCGAGACCATCGCCAAGGCCTTCGTGATGCAGGCGCATTCGCCGGACTATGAAGAAGTCTTGACCCGCACCTGGACCCGCATCAAAACCGGTCAGTAAACTGGTTTTCCAGGGGGCGGACACCGGGCCGCCCCCCACTTTCTGCTAGAGAGCGCACATGGCCAAAAAGCCCCAACTCGCCATCGACACCCGCCCCTGGCGCGACACGGCCAATCACAAGCCCTTTGTGCGCATCCGCAACGTCTCCAAGAAATTCGGCGATGTCTCGGCAGTGCACGAGGTATCGCTCGACATCTACCGCTCTGAACTGTTCTGCCTTTTGGGCGGCTCCGGATCGGGGAAATCCACACTTCTGCGGATGCTGGCCGGCTTTGAGCAGCCGACCTCGGGCACCATCGAAATCGATGGGCAGGACATGACCGACGTGCCGCCCTACAGCCGGCCGGTCAACATGATGTTCCAGTCCTATGCGCTGTTCCCGCATATGAGTGTGGAACAGAACATTGCCTATGGCCTCAAGCGCGACCACCTGCCGCGCGCCGAGATCGCCGCCCGCGTTGCCGAGCTCCTCTCCCTGGTCAAGCTCCAGGATTATGGCAAGCGCAAGCCCCACCAGTTGTCCGGCGGCCAGCGCCAGCGCGTGGCGCTCGCTCGTGCCCTGGCCAAACGCCCCAAGCTTCTGCTCCTCGATGAACCTCTGGGCGCGCTCGACAAGAAGCTGCGCGAGGAAACCCAGTTCGAACTGGTCAAGATCCAGGAGCAACTGGGTGTTACCTTCATCGTCGTGACCCACGACCAGGAGGAGGCGATGACCCTGGCGACCCGCATCGGTGTCATGAACCAGGGCGAGATCGCCATGATCGGCGAGCCCACCGATATCTATGAATTCCCCAATTCCCGCTTCGTCGCCGGCTTTATCGGCTCGGTCAACATGGTGGAGGGTGTCGTCACCGAAGACGAGCCCGACCATGTCCGGATTCGCTCGGCCGAACTGGGCTGCGACATCTATGTCGCCCACGGCGTCGACTGCGCCCCCGAACAGACCCTCTGGTGGGCCATCCGCCCCGAAAAGATGGCACTCAGCCGCGAAAAGCCGGCAGGCCGGAACGGCGCCAATGTCACCACCGGCACGGTGGAGGAAATCGCCTATCTGGGCGATATTTCCGTCTATCAGATCGCCCTTGAAAGCGGAAAGCGCATCCGCGTCAGCCAGACCAATTCGGTGCGCGGCAAGCCCGATGCGATCACCTGGGAGGAACAGGTCCATATCAGCTGGGATGACACCGCCGGCTCGGTGCTGACGGTATGACCGCCCGCGACCCCACCATTCCTCCGCCCCGGCGCCTCAAACCCTGGACCACGGTCGAGCGCGGCCTGGCCCGCGTCGGCATTACCGGCCGTATGCTGGTTCTGGCCGCGCCGGTGCTCTGGCTTCTGGTGTTCTTCCTCATCCCGCTTGCGGTCGTCTTCGGCATTTCGCTGGCCACCAAACAGTTCGGCCGCCCACCCTATTCGCCCTTGGTCACGACTGAGGACGGCATGGTGCAGCTCACCCTGCACCTGTCCAACTACCTGCGCCTGTTCACCGACAACCTCTATGTCGCGGCTTATCTCTCGTCCATCCGCATCGCCGCCATTGCGACGCTCATCACCCTTCTCGTGGGCTATCCAATGGCCTATGCCATTGCCCGCGCACCCGATCGCTGGCGCAATATCCTGCTGATGCTGGTGATCCTGCCCTTCTTCACCTCGTTCCTGCTGCGGGTCTATGCGCTCACCGGGTTCATGCGCGGCAACGGTGTCATCAACCAGTTTCTCGGTCTGTTCGGCATCGAACCGCTGGTGATGATGCAGACCGATTTCGCCGTCTATGTCGGCATCGTCTATACCTATCTGCCCTTCATGATCCTGCCGCTCTATACCACCCTGGTCAAACTAGACGTTTCCCTGTTCGAGGCCTCGGCAGACCTGGGTGCCCGGCCGATCCATACTTTCCTGTTCGTCACCCTGCCGCTTTCCCTGCCGGGCATCATTGCCGGGTCAATGCTGGTCTTCATCCCCGCCATCGGCGAGTTCGTCATTCCGTCCCTTCTGGGCGGCCCCGAAACGCTGATGATTGGCCGGGTGCTGTGGGACGAGTTCTTCACCAATACCAACTGGCCACGTGCCGCCGCCGTCGCCTGCGCCATGCTGGTCGTGGTGGTGGTCCCGATCATGCTCTTGCAACGCGCCCAGGGCGCGGTGGTGGAGAAGTAACATGCGCAAAGGCTGGTTCCTGCCCATCGCCGCCGCCCTCGGCTTCTCCTTCCTCTACGCCCCCATCGTTAGCCTCGTGATCTTTTCCTTCAACGAGAGCCGGCTGGTGACGGTCTGGCAGGGCTTCTCGTTCAAGTGGTATGGCGAGTTGTTCCGCGATCCACAGATGCTCTCGGCCGCCCTGCTGAGCCTGCAGATCGCCGCCCTTGCCGCCACCATCGCCCTGGTCCTGGGGACCCTGGCAGCCGTGGCTTTGGTTCGCTTCCGCCGTTTTCGGGGTCGCACGCTGTTTTCCGGCATGGTCTCGGCTCCCCTGGTCATGCCCGATGTCATCACCGGCCTGTCGCTGTTGCTGCTGTTCGTGGCCATGGAATCCATGCTTGGCTGGCCGCAGGGCCGCGGCATCCTCACCATTGTCATCGCCCATGCCACCTTCTGCACCGCCTATGTCGCCGTGGTTGTGCAGTCGCGCCTGTCCGATTTCGATCGCAGCCTTGAAGAGGCGGCCATGGACCTCGGCGCCAGCCCCGTCCGCACATTTTTCGACATCACGCTGCCCATCATCGCCCCGGCACTGATTTCGGGATGGCTGCTTGGCTTCACCTTGTCGCTCGACGACCTGGTTATTGCCAGCTTCGTTTCGGGGCCGGGCTCGTCGACCCTGCCGATGGTGATCTTCTCCAAGGTCCGCCTCGGCGTCTCCCCGGACGTCAATGCGCTGGCCACGATCATTATCGGCATCGTGGCATTGGGCGTTCTCGCCGCGACCATCATCCAGCTGCGCTCAAAACCCCGGAAAGCCCCTGCCTAGGGCCTTTCCCGACAGGCTCAGAACGTCTCACCGGTTTTGTGACTGGTCCATGACTTTACAGGTCTGCAAATCAGGCGCACACTCTGCCTCATGTTCAACAGCTGAAAGGAGGTGGTCCAGTGTCTTTTGAGGTTTTGGCTCTCGAGGAAGGTCTGGGTTTTCGTGTGATGGTTGGGAGTGATCTCGGCTAGAACGCACACGCCTCCCGGCCCTCGAGGCCGATAAGCTCAGGAAGGGCCGTCCGCAAGGGCGGCCCTTTTCTGTTTCTGCCGCCCGCCAATCGCACCGAGGCTTGACGGATGGCAATAAGCCATTGATACCGCTGGCCGACCAGTTTTCTTCTGGAGATACCAAGTGCCGGCCAACTTCGTCCTCACCCTGTCCTGTGCCGATCGCCCCGGGATCGTTGCCGCGATCACCACCGAGCTTGCCGCGCTTGAGGCCAATATTGCCGAGAGCAACCAGTTCTGGGATCGGGAGACGGGCCGCTTCTTCATGCGCCTGGCCTTTGCGGCGCCGGATGGATTGGGTCGCGAGGCCATCGAGAAGGCCCTCAAGGCACCAATCGAGCGCTTCGACATGAAGACCGCGCTATCGGAAGACGCGCACCGCAAGCGCATCGTTATCCTCGTTTCAAAGTTCGACCACACGCTCCTGCACCTGCTCTATCAGATCAGGGTTGGATGGCTTGATGCTGATGTGGCGGCCATCGTCTCGAACCATGAGGACGCCCGCAAGACTGCCGAGGATGCCGGCATCCCGTTCCACCATCTGCCGGTCACCCGCGACACCAAGCCCCAACAGGAAGCCCAGATATTCGATATCGTACGCCAGAGCGGCGCCGATCTCGTGGTCCTGGCGCGATACATGCAGGTTCTGTCCGACAATCTGTCGACCCGGCTGTTCGGGCAGGTGATCAATATCCATCACTCCTTCCTCCCCAGCTTCAAGGGCGCCAAGCCCTACCACCAGGCCCATGAGCGCGGCGTCAAGATCATCGGCGCAACGGCCCATTACGTGACCCCAGACCTGGATGAAGGCCCAATCATTGAGCAGGAAACGGCCCGCGTCACCCATGCCATGAGCCCGGAAGACCTGGTTGCGGCAGGGCGCGACATCGAAAGCCGGGTCCTGGCGCGCGCCGTCAAGCTGCACCTCGAAAGCCGCGTCATGCTCAATGGTAAGAAGACGGTGGTCTTCGGCTAAAGCAGGCTCAGACCGGCAGGTCATCGAGTTTGAGTGAAGCGGCCAGGCTGGTCTGGTCCAGAACCGCGCGGGTCGCCAGGGTGACCCGCTCGAACACATGGCGAATTTCGCAAGCGGCCTCGTCCTGGCAGTCGTCGCACCGGCGATAGGCAATCTTGGACAGGCAGGGAAGCGGCGCGATCGGCCCGTCGATCAACCGCAGCACTTCGCCATACATGATTTCCTCGGGCGCCTTGAGCAGGATATAGCCCCCCATGCGGCCGCGGCGGCTGGCGACGAAACCGGCCCGCTTGAGCTCGAGCAGGATCTGTTCGAGAAATTTTTTGGGGATGGCCTGCTCGCGGGAGATCTCGCCGATCATCCTGCTTTCGCCACGTCCCGCCCGAGCGAGGGACACGAGCGCCCGCAGGGCATACTTGGCTTTCTGCGAGATCATGTCCCCCCCTTCCTGGGTGCCGGCTAGCCTTTCGGTTCCGGCTCCACGGGCGGCACGGTCTCGTCCGCCTCCGGTTCCTCGTCGCCCCCAGAGCTCTCCTCGGCCGGTGACGGTTCTGTCTCCGCCTCCTGGCTCGCGTTCTCCGGCGATGCTGGGGCCTCTTCTGCCGGAACTGGGGCGATCTCGTCAATCTCCGCTGGTGGCTCGCCGATCGAAGGCGTGTCCGCATCCACGACGTCATCGGGAGCCGGTGACGCATCTGCGCCGTTCTCGACCACCTCAGCGGGCGCTTCGGCTACGGGAGCCTCGACCTCCTCGACGGGCTCCGAAACTGCGGCTTGTTCAGCAACGATGTCCGGCTCAGCCTCGGCCTGTGCGCCAGTCTCGCCGGTTTCAGTGTCTCCTTCCGGAGCCGGATTGAGGGCAGCCTCGGTCATCGCCGCGCCGACAACGGCCGTGGCGAGGATATTCTCCGCCGTCGGCAATTTGGGCTCCTCAGGCATCGTGACGCCCTTGGCATCGTCGCTGCGCAGATAGGTCAGGATGCCCTTGCCGATCTCGCGCTCGCCGCGAATGACGGTCGAGGCGCCGCATTCGCGCAGGAAGGTCTCTTCTTCCTCGGAATAGGCCCGGGCAATGATGGCGATATCCGCATTGAGCTTGCGTCCGCTTTCGCAGACGGAGCCGGCCTCGAACCCGTTGGAGATCGCCACGAGCAGACTGGTGGCCTCAGGCAGGTTGGCCAGACGCAGCGTGTCTTCGCTGGCCGCATTGCCAAAAATCACCTCGAAACCCTCGGCTCGCGCCGCCGCTACGTCGTGGTCACTGTCCTCGATGACCACGATGCCGCCGCCATCCGCTTTGATGCCGGCAGCGACGATGCGGCCGACCTGCCCATAGCCGACCAGCACCGTGTGGCCAGTCTGATGCGAGGGCTCGCCCGTATCGTCATCCGCTCCATGCTCGCCGCGATCGACGGCACTCTGGCTTGGGGCGTCGGTTACTGCCGGACCGGCGGCCGCCATGGTGGGCTCGACCGGTTCGCTGGGAACAGCTGCGGTCTCGGGCCGCCTGTGGCCATAACGCTGTTCGAGCCACGGCCGGGCCACTTCCACTGCCCAGAACACCACTGGGTTGAGCACGATCGAAATCAGCGCACCGGCCAGGATCAGGTCCTGGCCCTCAGGTGGCATGATGGCGAGCGCCACGCCCATGCTGGCCAGGATGAAGGAAAATTCACCAATCTGCGCCAGCGAGGCTGAGATGATCAGCGCCGTACTCATCGGGCGCTTGAACAGCAGCACGATGCCGAGCGCGGCAAGCGACTTGCCGATGACGATGATGAACACCGTTGCCAGCACCAATAGCGGCTGGGTCACGATGATCGAGGGGTCAAACAACATGCCCACCGACACGAAGAACAGCACCGCAAAAGCGTCGCGCAGCGGCAGCGTCTCATTGGCCGCACGATGCGACAGCTCGCTTTCCGAAAGGATCATGCCGGCAAAGAATGCGCCCAGCGCCAGCGACACCCCGAACAGCGCCGCAGAACCCATGGCCACGCCCAGAGCAATGGCCAGAACGGCCAGCCGGAACAGTTCGCGGCTGCCGGTATGGGCGGTGACATGCAGGGCCCAGGGGATAACCCGGCGCCCGACAACCAGCATGAAGCCGACAAAAGCGGCCACCTTGACCACGGTCAGGGCAAGAATGCCCCACAACCCGATCTCCATGCCGAGCATACGCGTGACGAAGGACACGAAGGGGTCGTGCAGGCCCTCGCCGCTGCCGTTGAGGCTGGCAATGGCAGGCACAAGCACCAGTGCCAGGACCATGGCCAGATCTTCCACGATCAACCAGCCAACGGCGATGCGGCCCTTTTCGCTTTCGATCAGGCGACGATCCTGAAGCGCTTTAAGAAGAACCACTGTAGAGGCGACCGACAGGGCCAGACCGAACAGGATGCTTCCGCCCAGGTCCCAACCCAGCAGCAGGCCGAGGCCCGCCCCCAATGCGGTCGCCACGCCCATCTGCGCCACGGCGCCCGGAATGGCGAGCGCCCGTACGCTCATCAGGTCCTTGAGCGAGAAATGCAGGCCCACGCCGAACATCAAAAGGATAACCCCGAGCTCGGCCAACTCGGCGCCGAGTTCCAGATCGGCCACGAAGCCGGGCGTATAGGGACCTGCAAGAATACCGGCAAACAGATACCCCACCAATGGAGGCATCTTGAACCGGTTGGCTATCATGCCGAAGATATAGGCCAGCACCAGACCCGCGACGATCGTTGAGATCAGGGGGGTGTCATGGTGCATTGGCGCCTCCGTAGCCGTTCGGGATCATGGAAAAGTCGATGAGCAGGATGGGGGAATCATCCGGTGCGCGCAAGCGCCCAAACCAGATGACATATCAGCCATTTGGCGCAGGTGATTGACGCTAAGCTCTATAAATCAGGTCAAGTTTGTCTGAACAATGGCCAAGTGCGACCCTGGCGCGGTTCAGTGCCCGCCAGAGGCGGCTAACACACGATCGTGATCCGTTCGGCGGCCCGGGTGATGCCGGTATAGAGCCAGCGCGCCCGCTCCTCGCGGAAAACGAAACTCTCGTCGAACAGGTAGACATTGTCCCATTGGCTGCCCTGCGCCTTATGGACCGTGAGGCAATAGCCAAAGGTGAATTCATCGAACTGCCGGCGTTCCGGCCAGCTCATGGTTTCCTCCTCGCCCGAGAAGAACGCCTTGTGTGTCAGGACGCGCGCTTCACCCTTGCCCTCATCGTCGGCCAGCAACAGGCTCCACTTGCCGTTGGTGCGCCGCGTCGCGTCCGTGACGATCCAGATCTGGCCGTTCAGCAGGCGCTTGCGCGGGTTGTTCCTGAGACAGACCATGCGGTCGCCGACCACTGGCTCGTGGAATGGCAGACCGCGCAATTCGCGCAGCCGGTCATTGTAGGTCAGCCGCGTCTTGTTGCGGCCCACCAGCACCTGATCGGCAACCATGACCGCATCGCGGTCGACGGTATCGCGGCCGATGACGACGCTGTCCCCATAGGTGCCGCGCTCGAGAAACCCGCCTTCGCGGACCGCCATGGACAATTGGATGATTGGATTGTCTGCCGCCTGGCGATGGATTTCGGTGAGCATGATGTCGGGGTCTTCGTTGATGAAGAACCCGGCTCCCTGCACGGGCGGCAGTTGGAACGGGTCGCCCAGCACCAGAACCTTGACGCCGAACGACAGCAAGTCGGCTCCCAGCGTCTCGTCGACCATCGAGACCTCGTCGATGACGATGAGATCGGCATCGGCAGCCGGGCTTTCCGGGTCGAGCACGAAACGCGGTTCGCCCTCCTTTTCGGAAACCAGCGTATAGATGAGACTATGGATGGTTTGCGCACCCTTGCAGCCGCGCTTGCGCATGACCATCGCCGCCTTGCCGGTGAAGGCGGCATATTTGACGTTGCGCACATCCTGCGCCAGGTGCACCGCCAGCGTGGATTTACCGGTCCCGGCCCAGCCGAACAGGCGGAAGACCTGCGGCCCATTGCGATCCTTGAGCCAGGCGCTGACCGCGACGAGTGCCGCATCCTGCTGTGTCGACCAGACCGGCGCCATCAGCTGATGGTCGTGGACACAGTGCCCACCCCGGCAATGACCCCTTCGAGCCTGTCGCCCCGCTGCACCGCCGCGACACCTGCCGGCGTACCCGTCATGATCAGGTCACCGGCCTTGAGCCGGACGTGGCGGCTGAGAAAGGCGATGGCTTCGGCCGGGCTCCAGATCTGATCGGCCAGGTCTCCGGTCTGGCGCAGTACGCCATTGACCGTCAGCGTGATGGTGCCAGCACTCGGATGGCCAATCTGCGCGGCCGGCGCGATGTCTCCCAACGGCGCCGAATGGTCGAATCCTTTGGCAAAGGTCCATGGCCTGCCGGCCTTCTTGGCCTCGGCCTGCAGATCCCTGCGGGTCATGTCGAGCCCTGCAGCATATCCGAAGACATGATCCAGCGCCTCGCCTTCGCCGATGTCTGCGCCATCACGGCCGATGGCGACCACCAGCTCGATTTCGTGGTGCAGGTCGTACGTCTGGGTCGGATAGGGCATGGCGGCACCACCGGTCAGAATCGCATCGGCGGGCTTGTCGAAGAAAAAGGGCGGCTCGCGGTCGTCATGGCCCATCTCGCGCGCATGCTCGGCATAGTTGCGGCCGACACAGTAGATGCGTCGCACCGGAAACACGCCGCCACCGCTGACGGGAACGAGGACTGGCAGAGGGGCCGGAAGAACCAGATCAGCCACGCTTGAAATCCTTCGCATAGGGCGCAATGAGGTCGAGATCCACGCCGCTCAACCGGTCCTGCGCTGTGAAGGACTGGTGCCAATAGGGATAGAGCAACGGCGGTTGGCTGACAGCGTCCAGTTGCGCCCGGTCGTCGGCACTCAGCTTGAAGTCTGCTGCCGCGATATTGTCGGAGAACTGGCGCTCATTGCGCCCGCCAATGATCGCTGAGGTCACCCCCGGGCGCCCCAGCAGCCAGGACAGCGCCACCTGAGCACCGGAAACTTTGCGGGCCTCGGCGATTGAAACGATGGTATCAATGATGTCGTAGAGCCTGTTCCAGTCATAGACCGGCGGCTCCCGGAAGCCCCCGACATGCCGGCCGCTGTCCGGATCGCCGCCGCGCCGATATTTTCCCGAAAGCAGCCCGCCAGCCAGCGGCGACCAGATGAGGACGCCAAGGCCCTGATCCTGCCCAATGGGGATCAGTTCATATTCTGCGTCCCGGCTGTGCAGTGAATAGTGGATTTGCTGCGAAATAAAGCGGGTACCGCCGCGCTCACCGGCCGCCATCAGCGCCTTGGCGATGTGCCAGCCCGAATAATTCGAGCAGCCGACATAGCGCACCTTGCCCTGGCGCACGAGATCGTCGAGAGCGGTCATGGTCTCCTCGATCGGCGTCATGCCGTCCCATTCATGCACCTGGTAGAGATCGATCACGTCGGTCTTGAGGCGCCGGAGGCTGGCCTCGGCCTGTTCCATGATGTGGTGACGGGACAGTCCGATTTCGTTTGGACCATTCCCCATCTTGAAGCGCACCTTGGTCGCCACGAGCGCATTTTGCCGCCGGCCGTTCTCGGCCAGGACCGCACCCAGCATCTCTTCGGACACGCCGGCATTATAGACATTGGCCGTATCGTAGAGGTTGATACCGGCCTCCAGGCACATGTCCACTTGCCGCGCCGCATCGACAAGGCCCGTATTGCCGATCTTCTCGCTACCGCCAAAGGTCATGGTGCCCATGGTCAGGACCGACACTTTCAGCCCCGATCGGCCGAGATAACGGTATTCCATGAGATTCCTCCTTTGTTCCGCGCTCAAGGGCTAAAGAATTCGGTGTTCGCGGTCAATCATGCTGACCGCCCGCAAGGAGCGGACGTCTATCCATGACGGCCGATGAACGGCCTGCTATGCCGTTCTGCACAGCAACAACGAGAGCCAATTGCGACAGCATCCCGTCATGATATCCGTCCTGCTGGTGACCCTGGGCATGGTCTTTACCCAGACCGGCGCCAGCTTTGCCAAGATGCTCTTCCCCATCGTTGGGGCCCAGGGCGCCACCGCTTTGCGTCTGACCCTTGCGGCGCTCGTCCTGGTCTTTGCCTTCCGGCCCTGGCGTTACAGGCTCGGCCGCAGCCAGTGGCGGGCCGTGCTGCTCTACGGTGCGGCCATGGGCGCGATGAACCTTTTCTTCTACGCCGCCCTCGAACACATTCCTCTCGGCATCGCCGTCGCTCTCGAATTCACCGGCCCGCTGGCGGTCGCCCTGTTCGGTGCACGCCGGCCCCTCGACGTCGTCTGGATCATCCTCGCCGTCACCGGCTTTGCGGCCCTTCTGCCCTGGGCCGCGAACGGCCAGGCCGACATCGCTCCCATCGGCGTTTTTCTCGCCCTTTGTGCCGGTGGCTGCTGGGCCGGCTACATCGTCTTCGGGCAACGCGCGGGCATGGGCGGAGGTCCACACATTGCGGCCCTCGGCGTCGCCACGGCCGCCGTCATCGCCCTGCCCTTCGGCGCCGCAACGGCCGGCGCTGCGCTGATTGATCCGGCTATTCTGCCTCTCGGCCTCGCGGTGGCCCTACTCTCCAGCGCCATCCCTTATGCCCTCGACATGGTAGCGCTGCCCCAGATTCCTGCGCGGCTGTTCGGCATTCTCATGTCCGGGCAGCCGGCGCTGGCGGCGGTTTCGGGCCTCGTCATTCTTGGTGAAACCATCGCCCCGCTTCAATTGCTGGGCATGGCTGCCATCATGCTGGCATCAATCGGTGCTACGCTGACCATTGCGCGGCAGAAGCCGCCACCTGTCGCCTGAACCTGCGCCGGATCGCGCGGGCTTGGCATCGCCAGGCGGGCTTGGCATAGTCGCTCTCAACCGCGTGAGGAGGAGCCCATGCTCTACGCAATTCTCTGCTATAATGAAGAAAATGTCGTGTCGACCTGGACCCCGCAGGAAGACCAGGCCTGCATGGAGCGCCTCATGGACGTCCAGTCCGGCATGAGCGCTCAGGGCAGGCTCGGCCCGGTGGTGCGCCTCTGGAACACGGACGAGGCCAAGACCCTGCGCAAGACTAGTGGCGATCCTGTTGTCTTCGACGGGCCGTTCGCCGAAACCAAGGAACAGTTTCTCGGCTTTTACGTCGCCGACTGTGCCAGCATGGACGAGGCCCTGAACTTTGCCCGCGATCTTGCCGCGGCAAACCCCGGCACCGGCTCTTATGAGATCCGACCGCTGCGCTATTTCGGCGACAACAAGCTCAGCAAGACGGAAATGCTAGGCGTCGCCGCCGAGTAACAGATTGTCGATGAGGCGCGTGGTCCCCAGATGGGCGGCCACCGCCAGAAGCGCGCCGCGCGCTCCAACGGTGGCAATGGCGCCCAGGCTCTCCGGGTCACGAACCTCCCAATATTGCGGCTTGATGCGCCCGGAGCGGGCCAGAACGTCCTGTCCGATAGCGGCCAGGGTCGCCGAATCGCGCTCTCCGGCACCAAAAGCCTTCTCGGCCGTCTTGAGGCTCTCAAAGATCAGCGGCGCTGCGGCCCGGTCTTCTGCCGACAGATAGATATTGCGCGAACTCAGGGCCAGTCCGTCGGCCTCGCGCACAATGGGTCCACGCTTGATTTCCACCGGCACGTCGAGATCGCGCACCATGCGTTCGATGACCGCGCATTGCTGCGCATCCTTCTGGCCGAAGACCGCCACATGCGGTTGCACCAGGTTGAACAGTTTTAGCACCACGGTAGTCACGCCGCGAAAATGACCGGGCCGCTCGGCGCCGCAGAGCGGCAGGGAGACCAGGTTCTCCTCGACCAGGGTCGACGCTCCTTGCGGATACATGTCCTCGACCGATGGCAGGAACAGCGCGTCCACGCCCGCCGCTTCTAGCCTAGCAATATCGGCCTCGATCGGCCGGGGATAGCGCGACAGGTCTTCGTTGGGACCAAATTGGAGCGGATTGACGAAAATCGAGGTGATGACCACGTCTGATGCGGCGCGCGCCTGCACCATCAGGCTCATATGCCCGTCATGCAGCGCGCCCATGGTCGGCACGAAGCCCAATCTTCGATCGGGCGGCAGCGCCGCGCGCCAGGATCGGAGGGCCGCCTTGTCCCGCAGGATATGCGTCATGCCACCAAATCCCAGATCTGGCGGGCGATGTCCGCCTTGCTGCCCAGGCTGAGTTCGTGGCGCTCGCCCCTGGCGCCCAGAAGCACCCCAGCATTGGTGCCAACGGCAAAGCCGGTCTGCCCTTCAGCCCCGAGCCTGCTGACTTCGTTGGCAAAGAGAAAGTCCAGCCCCTTGGCCTGCAGCTTGCCTGCGCCATGGCGCTCGACAACGTCGGTTTCGGCCGCAAAGCCAAGAAACCATTGTCCGTTTGCGGCCTGGCGCAAGGCACCCAGCACGTCAGTCGAGGGGACGAGATCAAGGGCAATGTCCGCCGAGGCGCGCTTGAGCTTGCTCACCGATGGGGTCGCAACCGAATAGTCCATCACCGCCGCCGTGGCGACGACTCCCGAAGCAGCCGGCAGCCGCTCGAGTGCCGCAGCGGCCATTTCCTCGGCCGTGCGCACCTCGACAAGGTGCAACCGGTTTTCGGAACCGCGTGGCGGTTGCGGCCGCACCACGCCCTTGTCGACACCCAGCACATAGTCCACCACCGCACCGCGCCGCAGCGCTTCCTCGGCCATGGCCGCGCCCATCCGCCCCGTCGAATGATTGGTGATATAGCGCACGGCATCGATCGCCGTGGTTGTCGGGCCAGCGGTGACCAGAATGCGCTGCCCGGCAAGGTCCTGCCGCGCCGGGAGCAAGGCGTTTTCGATGGCGAGAACGATGTCGCCAACAGCCGCCAGCTTGCCCATACCGACCTCGCCACAGGCCAGGATGCCCGAAGCCGGGGGGACCACCTGCGCGCCGCGCGCGACCAGACTGGACAGATGCTGCTGCACAATGGGCTTGTCCCACATCACCGTATTCATGGCCGGGGCAATCAGCAGCGGCGCCTCGCTGGCCAGGGCCACGGTCGATGGCAGGTCATCTGCCAGCCCCAGCGCCAGGCGCGCCAGCATATTGGCGCTGGCCGGTGCAAATACCAAGAGATCGGCCCACCGTGCCAGGTCGATATGCTCGGTTCCCGAGACGTCCGGTCCGAACAGGGCGCTGCGCGCCGGCCGGCCGCTCAGGGTTTCGAGGACCAGCGGGCTGACGAATTGCTCGGCGCTTTTCGTAAGAAGGCACTGCACCTGGTGCCCGGCCTTGCCCAGTTCGGACACCACATCGGCGATCTTGTAGGCCGAGATCGAGCCCGAAATCGCGATCAGCACATTGGCCATTACTCAGCCCGCCTCGGCAGCGGAATAGGGCCACGCTCTGCCTTGGTCTCGGCAACGTAGTCGCCAACGGCAGCACGCACCACGCTTGCGACATCGGCTCTTGGGCGGGCGAAACTGGGGGGCGGATTGACGCTGAGCCCGATGAGATCGTTGACCACCAGCACCTGGCCCGCACAATCCTTGCCCGAGCCGATGCCGATGGTGGGAATAGAAAGCATATGGGTGATCTCGCTGGCGAGCTCAGGCACGACGCATTCGAGGACGATGGCAAAGGCACCGGCCTTTTCGAGCGCCTGCGCCTCGCTGCGCAGCCGCTCGGCAGAAGCCTCGTCCTTGCCATGCATGTAATAGCCACCCATCTGGTGCACGGACTGCGGCATCAGCCCGATATGGGCGACCACAGCGATACCCTGCGCCACAAGGCGTTCCACCACCGGAACGGCGACAAGCCCGCCCTCGACCTTGACCGCCTCGACCCCGGTTTCCTTCATCACCCGCACGGCATTGGCGACTGCGACATCGGCATCGGTGACCGATCCGAACGGCATGTCGCAGACCAGCAGCGCCCGCTCCGACCCGCGCTTGACCGCGGCGGCATGGCGGATCATGTCGTCCAGCGTCACCGGCAGCGTGGTTTCGTGGCCCAGAACGACATTGCCGAGACTGTCCCCGACCAGGATCACATCGACGCCGGCCATCTCGACCAGGCGCGCCATGGTGGCATCATAGGCGGTGAGCATGGCAATCGCCTCGCCGCGCTGCCGCATTTTGGCAATGTCACGCGTTGTCAGGCGTCTAGCGGGGGTCTGGGCCGACATGGCTATTCCTCCAACCCGGCCGGATCTGCATCGATCCGGTACTCGCGCGGGAAATAGGCTATGGCGGGCCGCAATACCAGCCCTTCATTGGTGCTATGCAACAGGCGAGATGCTGGGAAGTCTAGCGCAGGGCCCGTCCACTGGCATCGAACAGGTGGAGTCCCGTCTCGGGCAGCCGAAGGTGGATGTCCTCGTGCAGATTGATGTCGGGCGCCCCGTCCAGCTTCACCGTCACCGTCGTGCCATCGGCCATTTCCACATAGGCCAGCGCATATTCGCCAAACTGCTCGATCACCGCCAGCTTGCCGCTGAGATGGGCATCCTGCGCTGTTCCCAACAAGAGATGCTCGGGCCGGACACCCAGGCTTACGGCCTCACTGATCCGCTCGTGCCGAACCGGGATGGCGCCGCCGCCCGTCAGGCGTGCCACGCCCCCCTTGACCTCGAGAGGCAGAAAATTCATCCGCTGGCTGGCAATGAAGCCGGCCACAAAGGTGTTGACCGGGTTGCGGTAGAGTTCGAGCGGGGTGCCCACCTGCTCGATATTGCCGGCATTGAGCACCACGATCCGATCGGCCAGCGTCATGGCTTCGACCTGATCATGGGTGACATAAATCATGGTCGCATCCAGCGTATCGTGCAGCTTGGCGATCTCGACGCGCGTCTGCGCCCGCAGTGCCGCATCCAGGTTCGAGAGGGGCTCGTCGAACAGGAACACCTTGGGATTGCGCACGATGGCCCGGCCAATCGCCACGCGTTGGCGCTGCCCACCGGAAAGAGCCTTGGGCATACGATCAAGATAAGGCTCGATCTGCAGGATTCTCGCCGCCTCCCGCACCCGCGCCTCCACCTCGGCCTTGGGCGTCTTGGCGAGTTTGAGGCCGAAGGCCATGTTCTCGTAGACGGTCATATGCGGATAGAGCGCATAGGACTGGAACACCATGGCGATGCCGCGCTCCGGGGAAGGCACATCGTTGACCACGCGTCCGCCGATACTGACCTCGCCGCCGCTGATCGGTTCGAGGCCGGCAATCATCCGCAATAGGGTGGATTTCCCGCACCCGGACGGGCCGACAAACACCACGAATTCACCGCTCTTGATGTCCAGATCGACCCCATGGACCACCTCGAGTGCGCCATAGGATTTGCGGACGGCCTTGAGGCTGACATCAGACATAGTGTTCTCCTCACACCTCGACCATAAGCGTCGCGATCTCGAACGGACGCAGCTTGAGGCTGATGCTGTTGTCCTTGACCGGCAATGGCTTGCCGGCGTGCTCTTCCATCAGATTGGCGACACGCACCGATTTCACCTTGAGCCCAAAGGATATGGTGGCATCGGCCCGGATATTGGCGTGTTCGAAAACCCGAAGAACCAGATGATCCGACTTTTCAGCCTTCTTGACGGTTTCGATCGTGACATTGTCCCGATCCACTGTTGCAAGGCTGAAGCGCGGGAAATCCGCCTCCGGCTTGTCCACTAGGTTGAACGCCCCAACCACCCCGATGGGATTGTTGAACCGCTCGGCCGCGCGGTGCACGCCGGCAAGGTCGGCGACGCCGTCGTGGACGAACAGAGCATAGCGAATGCGGTGCTCGCCAAGATCGGCTTCCGGGTGGGGATGGGTGGACCCGCGCACCAGGGTCAGGCGGACCGTCTGTTCGTGGCAGTCATAGGCATATTTGCTGTCATTGAGCAGGGCCACGCCGAAGTCGGCCTCGGACACATCGACCCAGCGATGCATGCTCGCCTCGAAGCGCGCCCGGTCCCATGTGGTATTGCGGTGCGTGGCGCGCGTGACATGGCCAAAAGCGATTTCCGAGCGGATTTCTGACGTATTGAGATCGAGCGGGAACAGCGCCTTTATGACCTGGGCGCGTTCCTGCCAGTCGATGAAAGTGTCAAACTCGACCTGCCGCGCGCCGGCCTCCAGCGAAATCACCTGGACGAAGCGCGACTTCTGGTAATTCCGCTCGACGCGTAGCGCCGCCCGGTGCGGGCCGGTCTCGACCACCGAAATTTCGGCCTTGCCATCGGCCAGCGGCCAGGACTGTTCCTCGAAGTAGCGGTCGATGTCCCAGGCGTCCCAGTTCATGGGTTTGTCTTCATAGGCGACCAGCTTGTTGGCCCGTGCACCCTCCGGCAGCACTTCCCGGTTTCTGGCCTTGTCGAGGATTGAGGTGATCTCGCCCTTCTTGTCGAAGCTGACGCGAACCAGGGCGTTCTCAAGGTGGGTGGTGGACACCGAAACCGCGCTCGCAGTCTTGGGCGCCTTGGCAACAAGCTGCGCGCCGGTCCAGCCCAGCGGCGCAAGTTCGGTGACCAGCGCGACACTGTCGGCCGAGCCATCCGCACGCACGATATCCTGAATCGGAACGATGCCGGTGCTTGTGGCAATGGCTTTGCCATTGGCGGCACGCTTGCCCAGATGCACGAGACCCGAACGGGCCTGGCTGGTGAAATTGATCAGCCGCAATTGATCGGCCCCGGGCTTGGTCGCGGCCTGCGCAGCGGCATGCCAGGGCCCGTTGCCCGAATCCAGGGTGGAAAAAATGCGGCCATATTCATTGTCGCTGTCGACATAGACTTCGGCAATGGAGGTACCCGGCAGGATGTCGTGGAACTGGTTGATCAACACCAGCTCCCAGAACTCGGCCAGTGTCTCGCTGGGATAGGCATGTCCCGCCGTGGCCAGCGCCAGCGCGCCGAGCATTTCGAGCTCGCGCAGGCGCCGCTCGGCATTGCGGTTATTGGCCTTGTTCTTGGCCACCGATGTCAGCGTGCCACGGTGATACTGCAGGTAGAGTTCACCATTCCAGGTCGGGAACCGCCCCGGCTCGGCATCCATGGCCTTGCCCAGCCGGTCGAGGAACGGGACGATGCCTTCCAGCTTCACCTTTGGCGCGCCGGGAATACCGCGTTCAAGGCGGGTGCCGCGCTCGATCATGGCGCGGGTGGGGCCGCCTCCGCCATCGCCATAGCCATAGGACATGACCACTTCGTCATAGGCCGCCTTGGGCTCATAGCGCTTCCAGGCACCCATGGTTTCCGAGACCGAGAGATCGCCATTATAGGTGGTGAAAATCTGCTCGCTGTCGTATTTCTGCGCGGTAATCAGTTGGGCCTTGGTCACCGTCCCGTCGATGCCGCGCCAGAAGAAGGTATCGTAAGGATGCCGGTCCGTGTCGTTCCAGCTCAGCTTGGACGTCACGAAGTATTTTAGCCCGGACTTGTCCATGATCTGCGGCAGATTGGCCGAATAGCCGAATGTGTCGGGCAGCCAGACCGTCTTGGGATCGACGCCGAAATGCTCGATGTGGAAGCGCCGGCCGCGCATGATCTGACGCACCAAGCTCTCACCTGAGGCGATGTTGACGTCCGGCTCCACCCACATGGCGCCTTCGATCTCAAACTGCCCGGATTTGATCTTCTTGAGCATGCGTTCCCAGATTTCGGGATAATCCTGCTTCAAAAAATCGAAGAGCACCGACTGATTGTACATGAAGACGAATTGCGGGTACTCCTCCATGAGGTTGAGCACCGTGGCAAAGCTGCGACCGGTCTTGTCGCGCGTATGCATGACGCGCCAGAGCCACCCGACATCCAGATGGGTTGAGCCAACCGCCGTGATCTGCGGCTGGGTTTCGGTATCGACCAGCTTGTAGATTTCCGCGGCGATTTTCTCCGCTACCGGCAGGCTGGCCGCGAACCCGGGCGTGTGGCCGTCGCGGCGGTCCAGCGCCCGCAAGGCTTGATCGACGCGCTTGAGAATGGCGTGGCGACGCGGATCGTTCTGGTAGAGCAGCACAGCGACTTCGAGCGGTGTCTGCAGATCATAGTAGAGCTTTTCCGCCCGCTCATTGCGAACGAAGAAATCGACCTCGAACCCCACCAGCGGACGGTCGAAAAAGGTGAAGGCGTTGACCATCAGCACGTGCTTGTTGCCCGGCTTGGCCTTGCGTTCGATCACAAGCTCTGTGTGATTGCCATCGAGTGCCTGGGCGATCTTGCCGTCGAGATAGGCGAGACATTGTGGATCGGTCGATCCGGGCCGCTCCTGCCATTGGCTGGTGAACCGGGCAACGAATACGCCACCCTTGGCCGCCTCGGGCACGGTGATTTCGGCCGCAAACCAGGTGTGTTCCTGATGCTTGGCCCAGACGGAATGGCGACCGAAGGTCTCCCATTTCCGCCAGTCAGCCTTGAGGGCCTCCGCCGCGGAAAACCCATCGGCGCGCTGCACATGCCATTGGAACGGCACGTCCCGGAGCGGCGTACGGATCTTCTTTTCCAGGTCCGCGCATAGGCGCAGCAGCTTGCCCTCGGTTTTCAGGTCGTCATCCAGCAAACCCAGCTTGGATGCGAGGGGATTGGAATAGGTCATCCTTTAACTCCGACACCGGCGAACCCTGTGTTCATGTTCCGCCGCAACAGAAAATAGACGCCGACCGCCGGCGCTGCGTAGATAATCGAGAAGGCGGTGAGGAAGCCGTAATTGATGGCTCCCTGCTCGCCGAATGCCGCATAGAGCCCGACCGACATCGGGAAGGCGTCCTGGACCCGGGCGAAGATCAGCGGCAGCAGGAACTCGTTCCAGGCCCCGGTGAAGCTGAAGAACCAGACCACGGCAATGCCGGCCCGCGACATCGGCAGCACGATGCGGGTGACGATCTGGAAGAGGCTTGCCCCCTCCACATAGGCGGCCTCTTCAAGCTCTATCGGCACGGTGTCGAAGAAGTTCTTGAGCAGCAGCAGCGTGAAGGGCAGGTTGAGCACCGTCAGCGCGATGATGACACCAAACTGGTTGAGCAGGCCCAGCCGCTGCGCGGAAAAATAGAGCGGCACGAGAACCCCGGCCGATGGCAGCATGCGCAGCAGCACCAGCGTCCACAGAAAGGTGTTTCGCCCGGGGATTTTCAGCCGCGACAACGGATAGGCAGCCGCGATCCCCACCACGACGCTCAGCGTCGCCGTGCCGGCGGCAATGAACATCGAATTGAGAAATTGCCGGCCGGCATTGCCGCTGATCGCCAGGCCGAAATTGTCGAGACCCACCGCCTTGGGCAGTTCGAGCTGGCCGGTGGAGAGCGGGTTGAAGGCATTGAGGATGAGCCAGGAAAACGGGCTGATCCAGATCACCGCCATGAAGGCCAGCGCAATGGCGGTCAGGCGGCTCGGTCCGGTTTCGTCCATCATTTCGGCTCCCGCAGCAGACGCAGATAAAACAGCGACAGGACACCTACGATCAACAGCATGGCGACGGAGATCGCCGAGCCAAAACCCAGATTGCCGCGTGAGAAACTCTGATTGTAGAGAAACACCGCCAGGGTTTCGGTCTGCCGGCCCGGTCCCCCACCCGTCATCGCGTAGATCAGCGGGAAATATGTAAAGGTCCAGATGGTGATGAACAGCATGTTGGTGGCGATATGCGGCCGGATGATCGGCAGTTGCACCAGCCAGATGCGCTGCATCGGCGTCGCGCCATCGACCTTTGCGGCCTCGACCACCTCACGGCTGACCGAGTCCAGTGCCGCCGAGAACAGCAGGTATGACCAGGCCGTGCCCTTCCAGATATTGGCGACCGTGACCACCGGCAGCGCATAGTCATTGATGAAATTGACCGGTGGCAGTCCCAGCGGCCGGATGATGAGCTGGTTGATGAGGCCCGTCTGGGCCGTGGTGGCAGACCACAGGAATGCCGCCACGATATCTGGCAGCAGCCAGCCCAGCATGATGCAGACTTCAACCACGCTGCGCAGGCCCGATCGCGTACCGCGCAACGCCGCCGCCAGGAGGAAACCCAGGACCGATTGCCCGACAATGGCGGAGAAGAAGACGAAGACAACGGTGGTCCACAAAGACTCGAGGAAGCCGCGCCGTGTGAACAGGCGCTCGAAATTCTCTAGCCCCACCCAGCTCCACTCAACGCTCTTGCGCCCGATCAGCGCCAGGTCGGTGAAGGAAAAGGCGAAGGCCCAGGCCGTGAAGTAGAGCAGCACGCCGATGAGCAGGATGGCGGGCAACATGCCAAGGCCCAGGACCCAGAGATTGCTGGTCAGCCACGGATTGACCTGGTTTTTCATGGGCGGCTTCTCACGGACGGGTAGCGGGCAACAATCTGGTCGATGTCATCCCGGCATGGGCCGGGACACACCGGTGATCAGAAAAATCCGGCGACGCCAGGAGGACATCAACGCCGCCGGAAGTTGGGTCGGGACTACTCGTAGGTGATGACGTTTTCCTCGCCGAACTCGTCGACGAGCGCGTCATGGTATTCCTCGACCACCTCTTCGGGAGTGGCGCCATCGAGGATGTCGGCCGTGGCCTGCTGGATCAGTGCCGAAACGGTCTGATAGCCCGGCACAGTGTCGCGCCCGGTCGTTTCAGCGGCGAGCTTTGTGGCTTCGGCAAGGAATGGATCGGACGTGTATTCGGGCGATTCCGAAATGTCTGTCCGGACCGCCATGCGATGATTGTCCAGCGTCCATTTCTTGAAATTGCCCTCGTCAAAGATCGATGTGATCAGCTTGAAGGCCATGTCCTTGTCGGCGGCATTGGCATTGATGCCGATGGTCCAGCCACCTGAGATATTGGTGGTGGCCTTGGCGCCTTCCACGCCCGAACCGGGCCATGGCGTCCAGGCCACGGTTGCATCGCGCTCCTCGCGGCTTGGCGGATTGTTGCAATCCCACAGGCACGCATCTTCCCAGGAGCCCGAGGCCAGGATACCCAGCTCGTCGGCGGCAAGTGCCGCCCGCACCGCAGCGCCAATGTCGGTCGCATAGTTCAATTCGGCCGTGTTGAGCTCGCGCTCCACATAGACCTGGTAGAAGAAATCGAAAGTGCGACGCAGGCCGGGGCTGTCACCGATCCACTGGTTGGTTTCACGGTTGAGCAGACGGTTGCGATCGCCTTCCGGCACGTCAGCGCCGAGCAGCGCCATATAGACGCCCTGCATGGTCGCAGCTTCGGCCTGCTTGGTCCCTGCGGGCAGCTGGAAGGGGTAGCGAACCCCCGCATCCTTGAGTTTCTGCGCCGCGTCGAGAACATCGTCCCAGGTCTTGGGCGCCCAGGGCGTGGCGATGCCGGCCTTCTCGAAATTACTCAGATCATACCAGAGCATGCGCACGTCCGTATCGGTGGGCAGCGCAAAGATGTCGCCCTGGTAAGATGCGACCTCGAGCAGGCCCGGCAGGTAGTACTGAAACTGTTCCCAGCCTTCGAGTTGCTCGTTGAGAGGGTGGAGATACCCCGCCGCAGCCAGCTCCGACACCATGAAACTGTCGACCAGATTGACGTCGGCAGCGGTACCGGCAGCAAGGTCGAGGGCGATGCGCCTGTCATAACCCTGGCCCGGAAGCTTGATGGCATTGACTGTTTCCCCGGTCTCGGCCTCGAAAGCCTCGATGCCCGGCTCGACCAGGGCGGCGATCCACTCCGCATACATGAACGACACTTCGGCCCGGGCCGGACTTGCGGCGGCCGTCATGGCCATCGCGGCCACGCCAGTCAGCAGGACTGATCTGAACATATTCTCCTCCCAGAATGATTGCTCTCGCCTAGCCGGCGACTGCGCATGGCTCCTCTCCAGCGCATGCCGCACCAAACCACACGTTATGCAACGTTGCAAACAAAAAGGATCGAGCGCCCAATTCGTTCGCTACGTGACATCTAACCAATTGATTTTTACAATTAAAAACAACTAATCTTGCCTGATTTGGGCCAGTTGTATCGATTGCATCGTTGCACCAAACTTGCATGTCCCGCCGCTTTTGCCTGTGCTAGAAGCAGGGTGTTGGGGAAATGAAAGCCGCATGACCAAGAACCGGACGGGGCCGGCGCGAGGACGCGTCACACTCAAGACCATTGCCGACGCGACCGGGCTGAGCCTGTCGACGGTTTCGCTGTCCCTGCGCGGCGGCACGACGCTCAAGCAGGAAACCCGGGATAAGGTCGCGGCGGCTGCCAAGTCCCTCGGCTATGTCCCCGACAGGGCCGGGGTGCGCCTGCGCACCGGCAAGACCAATGTCATTGCCCTGGTTCTCGAAAGCGCCGGCGATTCAATCGATTTTGCGCGCCACATGATCAAGGGCATAGGCCAGGCGATCAACGGCACGCGCTATCACCTGTCCATCGCCCCCGAATTTGACGACCCCGGCTCCGTCGAGACCATCCGTTATGTCCTCGACAACCGCACCGCGGACGGGTTGATCATCACCCATACTCGGCCTCGCGATCGCCGGGTTCAGCTTCTCATGGATGCCGACTTTCCCTTCGTCACCCATGGCCGGACCGAGTTCTTCACGCCACATCCCTATCACGACTTTCATGCCGAGGCCTTTCTCGAGGCCGCGGTACTGCGGCTGGCCAACAAGGGCTGCCGCAAACTTCTGCTGGTGGTGGGCGACGACAGCACCACCAATTACCACAACATTGTCACGGCCTACCGGCATGCCGCGCTGCGGCTGGGGCTGGACGGACGCGTCCTGCAATCCATGTCCTCGCGCGCCAGTCCCGCCGAGGTTCGCCGTATCGGCGAGGAGTTGGCGCATAGTCCCGACCGCCCGGACGGCATCATCAGCGATACCGAAATGCGCACCATCTCCCTTGTCGGGGGGCTGCAGGACGGCGGCGTTCGTATCGGGCAGGACCTCCACCTCATCTACAAGCAGACATCGGACATCGTACCCACCTTCTTCCCGCACCTGGACAGTGTGCAGGAGGATGTGTTCGCGGCCGGGGTGGAATTGACCAATCTGCTGCTGCGCCGGATCGGCGGGGAACCGGCCGAAAACCTGCAGACTCTGGCAGAGCCCGTGCTGCTCTGGCGCAATCCCTGATTTTATATAAACCGGATTGCATGATCCACATCAATGATTATGATGATTACGATGGCGTGCCTGGAGGAGGTGCGCCCAACCCATCATGAGCCATGACAGTTTCGAACCGCACCTGGACCGCCGACAACGGCGACGGCACCTTCACCAACCCCCTGTTCTACGAAGAGTTTTCTGACCCCGACATCATCCGGGTGGGCTCGGACTTCTATATGACCGGCACCACTATGCACACCATGCCTGGCCTGCCGGTCCTGCATTCTACCGATCTGGTGAACTGGTCGCTGCTCTGCTACGCCTTCGACACACTCGATCTGGGTCCGCAGTTTCGCCTCGAGGGCGGCGAAATCTATGGTCAGGGCATATGGGCGCCCTGCATTCGCTACAAGAACGGCACGTTCTACATCTTCTCCAACGTAAACGGCCAGAAGACACAGATTTTCACGGCCACCAACCCGGCCGGGCCCTGGACCCGCAGCGAAGCCGAATACAATTACCATGACCTCACGGTCTTCTTCGATGACGACGGGCGCTCCTATGTCGTGTGGGGCTATCGCAACCTCAAGATTGCCGAACTCGACGAGACGCTGCATCGCGTATTGCCTGGAACCCAGCGCGACCTCACGCCTGCTGATAGCCTGATGGGCGAGGGCGCCCACTTCTACAAGGTCGACGGCAAGTATCTGATCACCAGCGCCTGGTTCTCCGGCAAGATGCGCATGCCCTGCGCCCGCGCCGACCACATCGACGGGCCCTGGGAGATAAACCCCGCCATCTCCATCGATGAAGATTTCGGCATGATGGAAGGCTATAAGATCAAGGGGGCCGGCATTCCCTTCACGCTTGAGCCGCCCTTCGAGCTCGTGCCGCCCAATCCCGCCGCCAATGGCCGCCTCAATCTGCACCAGGGCGGCATTGTTGATACGGCCCAGGGCGAATGGTGGGCCTGGTCGATGATGGACTACAACTCCCTGGGCCGCCTCACCTGCCTCTCACCGGTAACCTGGCAGGACGGCTGGCCCTATTTCGGCCTGCCCGGCAATCTGGGCCGCACACCCCGGACCTGGACCAAGCCGAAGACCGACCGGCCCAGTCCGATCGCCCTGCCATGGCCCCATCGCAGCGATGACTTCGACAGTGCCGGGCTCAATCCGCTTTGGCAGTGGAACCACGTGCCCGTCGCCGGCAAATGGTCACTGACCGAGCGCGCCGGCCATCTGCGCCTGCATACGCTGCCGGCCGAGAATTTCTGGTGGGCCCGCAACAGCCTGACCCAGCGCGCCATTGGTCCGATTTCGATCGCCACGGCCAAACTGGATGCCTCAGGACTTGCTGAGGGCGACGTTGCGGGGCTCGCCCTGCTCGGCATGCCGTGGCGGTGGATCGGGTTGGCCCGCACCGCAAGCGGATTTGAACTGCGCATGGCCGACTACCAATCAGGCCAGACCCTTTCGATGCCGGCCAATAGCCCGCATGTCTGGCTCCGCGCAGACTGCAATTATCTGAGCGAAGTCACCCAGTTCTTGTGGTCCGCCGACGGCCAGACATTTGCGCCCTTGGGCGATGCGATGATCATGGTCTATCAACTCAAGACCTTCCAGGGCATTCGCTACGCGCTCTTCGCCTACAACGAACTCGGGAGCGCGGGCGGCTACGCAGACTTCGACAGCCTGGTTGTCGACGAGCCGCATCCGCGGGGCCTCATGCAGCCCATTCCCGATGGCCAGAATGGCACCCTGGTCCTGGCCAATATGCCCACAACCGGCTTCACTTCAGACCTGCGCACCGTTCATGCCGGTCCACCCATGGACTTGCGGGTCGAGGCCATCGATCACGGCCGGGTCGTGCTCCATCACGCCGACGGGCCCATGTCGGTCACCCAGGGCGGCGTGGTCACCGTCGGGGGCATTGCGGGCATGGCGACGCATTGGCAGTGGATCGAAACGCCCACCGGCGAGGTGGTGCTGATGTCGCTCGCAACCAATCGCTTCCTGCGCGTCCACCCGGACGGCTCGGTCCGCGCCGACAACCCTGGCCCCACTCCCGATGGTCTGGACGGAACCCGGTTCCGCTTCGTCGGCGCGGGAGCGTAGTTGTCCTAGACCCGCTCCAGCCCGATGGCGATGCCCTGGCCGACGCCGATGCACATGGTGGCCAGGGCCCGCCGCTTGCCGGTCAGGACCAGTTCCAGCGCCGCCGTACCAGTGATACGCGCTCCGCTCATGCCAAGCGGATGGCCCAAAGCGATGGCTCCGCCATTGGGGTTCACGCGTTCATCGTCCTCAGCAATGCCGAGGTCCCGCAGCACGGCAATGCCCTGGCTGGCAAAGGCCTCGTTGAGTTCGATCACGTCGAAGTCGTCCTGATCCAGACCCAGGCGCCCAAGCAGTTTCTTGGATGCCGGTGCCGGACCCATGCCCATGATGCGCGGAGCCACGCCGGCCGTTGCACCGCCAAGAATGCGCGCGATCGGCGTCAAGCCATGCCGGGCCGCCGCTGCTTCCGAGGCGATGATCAGGGCGGCCGCTCCGTCATTGACGCCTGAGGCATTGCCGGCCGTCACCGTGCCATTGGGGAACAGCGGCCGCAATCTGGCCAGCGACTCCATGCTGGTGCCGGCGCGCGGATGCTCGTCGGTATCGACGACAAGCGGATCGCCCTTTTTCTGCGGAATGGACACAGGGACGATCTCCCTTGCCAGTCGGCCACTCTTCTGGGCGGCGACGGCCCTGTCCTGGCTGCGCACGGCAAAGGCGTCCTGCGCCTCGCGCGACACGCCAAACTCCTGCGCCACGTTTTCGCCGGTCTCGGGCATGGAATCGACGCCATATTGCGCCTTCATCAGTGGATTGACGAAGCGCCAGCCGATCGTGGTGTCGTAGATTTCGGCATTGCGGGAAAAGGCCGTGTCTGCTTTGGGCAGCACGAAGGGCGCCCGCGACATGCTTTCCGTTCCGCCGGCGATGATCAGGTCGGCCTCGCCCGCCTTGATCGCGCGTGCAGCGGTGATCACGGCATCCATGCCCGACCCACAAAGCCGGTTCATCGTGGTGCCAGTGACACCCACCGGTAGCCCGGCCAGAAGGGCACTCATGCGCGCCACATTGCGGTTTTCTTCGCCGGCGCCATTGGCATTGCCGAAAATAACATCGTCCACGCCGTCCCAATCGATGCCGGTATGTTCGGCCATCAATGCGCGAAGCGGGATGGCGCCGAGGTCATCGGGCCGGACGGCGGACAGGGATCCGCCGAAACGGCCGATGGGCGTGCGCCTATAGGCGCAGATAAAGGCTTCGGTCATCTCACAGCTCCGGAGCGACTAGGTCGCCGATTTGGTTCGGTATCACGAGGTCAGCACCAGTCACGGCCCGCAGGTCATCAATGCTGAGGCCGGGCAGTTTCTCCCGCAGCACGAAGCGCTGGTCTTCGATGTCGATCACCGCCAGGCTCGTATAGACGCGCGTCACGCAGCCAACGCCGGTGAGCGGCAGGGTGCAGCGCTTGACGAGTTTCGGCTTGCCGTCCTTGGTGACGTGATCGGTGATAACGGCGACACGCTTGGCGCCATGCACGAGATCCATGGCGCCGCCCACTGCCGGCACCCCCTTCGGGCCGGTCGACCAATTGGCCAGGTCGCCATTCTCGGCAACTTCATAGGTTCCGAGGATCGCCACATCGAGATGCCCGCCACGCACCATGGCGAAACTGTCGGCGTGATGAAAAAAGGCTGCGCCGGGCCGAAGGGTAATGGCTTTCTTGCCGGCATTGATCAGGTCCCAGTCTTCCTCTCCTTCCGCTGGCGCTTCACCGAAATTGAGTACGCCGTTCTCGGTGTGGAATATCGCCTGCTTGCCCGGCGGCTGGAACTTGGCGACCATTTCCGGAAAGCCGATGCCGAGATTGACATAGGCTCCGTCCTCGATGTCCTGCGCCGCGCGCCAGGCGATCTGGGCATTGCTGAGCTTGGTATTCATGCGTAGGCCACTCCTTCGCGCATCAGGGCTTCTTCCTGGCGGGCATCGGCCACTTCGACCACGCGATTGACAAAAATCCCCGGGGTAATGACGGCTTCCGGATCGATGTCGCCCGGTGCGACCACCTTGCTCGCCTGCACAATGGTCAGGCGGGCCGCCGCTGCCATCAGGGGCGAGAAATTGCGCGCCGCCTTGCGATAGGTGAGATTGCCCAGCGTATCTGCCAGTTCCGCCTTGATCAGGGCCGCATCGGCCTTGAGCCAGCGCTCCTGCACATAATGCTTGCCGTCGAATTCAGCCACCGGCTTGCCCTTGGCCACGTCGGTGCCGTAACTGGCAGGCGTATAGAAAGCCGGAATGCCCGCCCCGCCGGCCCGGATGCGCTCGGCCAGCGTCCCCTGCGGCACGATTTCGAGGCCGATTTCCCCCGCCAGGTATTTCTCGGTGAAGGCGCGCGGGTCAGCCGAGCGCGGAAACGAACAGATCATCTTGGCAACCATGCCCGCATCGATCATGGCCGCCAGGCCAATGCGGCCGTTGCCGGCATTGTTGTTGATCAGCGTCAGGTTGCCGGGGCTGCCGGTCGCCTTGAACCGGTCGATCAGCGCGTGGATGAGTTCGATGGGCGCGCCCGAACCACCAAAGCCTCCGACCATCAGGCTCATGCCGTCTTCGATGCCGGCCACCGCACTGGCCAGATCGGACACCTGCTTATCCAACTTTCCGTCCTTTCGAAAACGTCCTCGGGTTTGGATTATCCAGTCGGGCACTTGGCCATCAATGCATTTTGTGCGATATGCATTATTTGTTGACATATCGCACAAATGGGATGCCATGCTGGACAGGGACATTATGGGGGGATTGGCCAAGGGCCTTTTGGCCATTGAGACCTTCACCGCCGAAAAACCGCGGCAATCCATTGCCGAAGTCTCGGCCGCCTCCGGACTGGACCGGGCCACGGCGCGCCGCTGCCTGTTGACGCTCTCCCATCTCGGCTATGCCGATTATGACGGCAAATATTTCACCCTCACGCCCCGCGTCCTGCGCCTGGGGACCGCGTGCCTTGCCACCATGCCGCTGCCGCAATTGGTGCAACCACTGCTGGATCGCCTGTCGGATCGCCTTGGGGAAAGTTCGTCCGTTTCCATCCTCGATGGCACCGACATCGTCTATGTCGCCCGGGCGGCGCAGCGAAAAGTCATGTCCATCGCCCTGATGCCCGGCTCACGCCTCCCCGCCTTTTGTACCTCAATGGGGCGGGTCCTGCTGGCCGCCCTGCCAAAGGACGAGGCTCGAATGCGGCTCGAGCGCAACACGCTGGTGCCGCGCACGGCCCACACCTGCATTGACGTTGAACGCCTGCTTGAACGTCTCGGCGCGGTGCGTCGGGATGGCTATGCCTTGATCGACCAGGAGGTCGAACTGGGCCTGCGCTCCATCGCCGTGCCCCTGGTCAATGTCCGCGGGGTCGTGGTAGCGGCGCTCAATGTCGGCGTCCCGGCAACCCAGCAATCAGTCGAGGCCCTCGTCCATGCCTATCGCCCGGCCATGCTGGACGTGCAGACCGAACTGCGCGGCCTGCTGCGATAGCGCGCGTGGCGTGCCACCTCATGCGAAATAGCGGGGGACACTTTCGCCCGGACCTGCCTTTGGCCAGTCGCACACTCCCGTGCGGGCAAAGCCGATGAGGGCCTCCGACATGGCTTGCGCGAGCGCACCTGCATGCGCATCCCCCTTGGCCAGGGGGATGTTTGAGAGATCACCGAAGACGAAAGGCTCATCGAAGCCGTGGGCTGCGCCTAGCCGCCCGCCTTCGAAGCCGGGCACCCAACCGAACTCATAGGTCCAGGCAGAGCCGCCTGCAGCGGCATGGGTCTGGGCGGTCCGTATGGCCGGTTCACGATAGATGGCGCGGGAGAGAAATATTTCTTCATACTGGGTCAGCGTCAGGCCGGGCTGCTCCTGCATCAGGCCATCGAGGGCCGCTTCCGCCGTGTCCGGCAGGAACCTTGCAATCGAGCCGACCAGGCTGGCGCGACTGGTGACCTCCGGCATCATCCCGAAGGCGTACCACATGCGGGCTTCGTCCCGCGCCCAGCCTGCCACCAGGCCATGCGCCTTGAAGCGGCCGGAGGCGAGACCGTCGATGGGGTGGCGTGCCAGGCTCACGCCATCGAGTACAATGCCGAAGGTCCGGCCGCCCGGCGCATTGCGTTCGCCCAGGTGGGTGGCAAGAACCTGATCTTGCACCGAGATTATGGTTTCGACCGGCAGCTGCTCGAGCGCTGCCCCGTCGCCGCGCCCCACCCCGCACCGATCAAGGAAGTCGTCCGCCAGCGCAGAAGCGGTGTCCTCGGAAATGATCCGGCTCGCCGGGCCGCTCATCAGCCACACCCGGCGATAGAGCTCGGCTACGCCATCGACGCCGAACAGGGCCGAGATCGTGAATGCGCCCGAGGACATGCCGGCCAGAGTGACATTGTCCGGATCGCCACCAAACGCCGCGATATTGTCCCGCACCCATTCCAGGGCGGCTATGAGGTCGAGCATGCCGCGATTGGCAGCCGAGCGTTCCTCGCCGAAGCGGTCACCAAGGCTTAAAAATCCAAGCGCGCCAACCCGCATATTGGGCCGCACCAGCACGACGCCGCTCCTGTGGGCGAACCCGGCCTCGTTGTGAAAACTGCCATGGGCCGAACCGCCCTGGAACCCACCACCAAAGGCATGGACGATCACCGGGCGGCGGGCGTCATCTGCGGCCGGCGTATAGAGATTGAGATTGAGGCAATCTTCGCCCGTCTCGAAGCCGGCGCCGCGCGGGGCCCAGTCGGGCATGGCACGCCGGGCCTGAGGCGGGGCCTTGCCGAAGGTCGTGGCATCGACAATGTCCTGATGGTCGATGGGCTCTGGCGGACGGAATCGAAGTGCGCCCACGGGCGGGCGGGCATATTGAATGCCCGTGAAGCGATCACCCGTTGCATCGCGCAGGCCGCGATAGCGTGCCCGACGGCTGGCAATCTCGATGACGAATGGGGCGCTCACGCCGCGATCGCCGTGTCGAGCAGATGGCAAGCCGCCTTCTGGGCGTTCCCGATATCGCGCATGACCGGCTTTTCGCTGGCGCAGCGCGCAAAGGCATGGGGGCAGCGGGTCCGAAAGGCGCAGCCGCTGGGCACCGCGTGGGCGCTGGGAATTTCGCCCTTGAGCCGCGCCCTTTGACCTGCCCCTTTGCCGGGCGCAGAAGCCAGGAGCGCCTGAGTATAGGGATGGGACGGCGCGCCATAGATCCGATCGCGCGGCCCCTGCTCGACAATTTCGCCCAGATACATGACGGCGATCTCGTCGCACATGAACTGCACGACACGCAGGTCATGAGAGATGAACAGCATGGTCGTGCCGTGCCGGTCCTGCAGGTCACGCATGAGGTTGAGCACCTGGGCCTGCACTGAAACGTCGAGGGCACTGACCGGCTCGTCGGCGACGATCAACTCAGGATTGGTCGACAGGGCCCGTGCAATGGCAATGCGCTGCCTCTGCCCGCCGGAAAACTCGTGCGGATAGCGATCGAGCGCGGCGCGCGGCAGGCTGACCTCACCCAGTAAGCGTTCAGCGGTCTTGAGCCGTTCTGCCGGGGAGCCGATATCGTGCACCAGTTGCGGCTCAACCAGCGCATCGCGCACGCTCATCCGCGGATTCAGTGATCCGAATGGATCTTGGAAAATCATCTGCATGTGCCGCCGCTCGGCGCGCAGGGCCTTTGCCGAAAGCGAAGCAAGATCGCGCCCGCGGAAATTGATGGTGCCGGCGGTTGGCTCCACGAGGCGCAGCACCAGCCGCGCGGTGGTCGATTTGCCCGATCCCGATTCCCCAACCAGTCCGAAGGTCTTGCCGCGCGGAATGGAAAAGCTGACATCGCGCACGGCCCTGACGGCGCGAAAGCTCTTCGACAGTCCGTCGACCGACAGCATGGGCTCGACACTCATTGGCTTGCCTCCAGTGGATGCCAGCATCGGACATCGGTTTCGCCATGGGGGGCGAGAGGTGGGTGGCTGGCGCATTTTTCCGTGGCGCGGTTGCAGCGCGGCGCAAACCGGCAACCCTCCGGCCACTGTCCGACCGGCGGAACAGTGCCCAGAATAGGCGTCAGGCGGGTCCGGCCATCGTCATGTGCCGGCACGGCATCGATGAGGCCGCGCGCATAGGGGTGCGCCGGTCGCCGCACTACATCCGCGCTCGAGCCGCGCTCCACCAGGTCTCCGGCATACATCACCACCGCCCGGTCACAGAAATCGCCGACGACTTCCAGATCATGGGTAATGAACAGCATGGCCAGGTTCAGCTCACGCCGCATGTCATCGAGCAGGTCGAGCACCTGCGCCTGGATCGTGACATCCAATGCCGTTGTCGGCTCGTCGGCGATGATCAACGAGGGCCCGCAGGAAATGGCGAGTGCGATCATCACCCGCTGGCGCATGCCGCCGGAAAGCTCATGGACATAGCCCTTGAGGATGTCGCGGGCCCGCGGAATCCCGACGCGGTCGAGCAGTTCGGCGGCGCGATCGGTCGCGGCGGCCTGGCTCAGGCCGAGATTGTGCTTGAGCGTATCGGTCATCTGCCGCCCGATGCTCAATGTGGGATGAAGCGCCGTCATCGGCTCCTGGAAGATAAAGCCCATGTGGCGGCCGCAGAGTTTTCGGCGATCCTTGGGGGCAAGGCCGGAGATGACACGGCCATTGAGCCTGATCGTTCCGCCGATTTCGGCATTGTCGGGGGCAATACCCATGATGGCGCTGGCGGTAATGGACTTGCCACAGCCGCTTTCCCCCACAAGGGCCACGGCTTCGCCGGCGCGGATGGCAAACGACACATCGGTGACGATCGGCAGGAGACCATCGGCATTGCGGAAGGAGAGGCTGAGGCCTTCGACCTCGAGCACGCTCGGCGCGCCCTGGATCGGAGCGGCCCGATCCGACAAAGCGGGGGCAAGGGGCAAAGTCATTGATAGCGTATCCGGGGATCAAGTAGGGCATAGATCAGGTCGATGGCCAGGTTGAGTACGGCCAGGACGAGCGAAATGGTCAGCACACCGCCTTCCACCAGTGGATAGTCCCTGCGGCCCACCGCTTCGACCAGCATGCGGCCAAGACCCGGCAAGGCGAAGATGATCTCGATCGCCACCGCCCCGCCGAGCATATAGCCGGCCGAAAGCCCGGCGACCGTCACCACCGGCATGGCGGCGGTGCGCATCGCATAGCGTCCGATCACCGTCTTTTCCGGCAGGCCCTGGGCCCGGGCCGTCGTTATATAGGGCTCGTTGAGCACATCGAGCATGGAGGATCGCATCATGCGCGTCATCAGTGCCGACTGCCGCACGCCCAGGGCCAGGGCCGGCAGAAAGATGGTGGCCCCAAAGGCGATCATCCCGGCCGATGGCGGATTGTAGCCGGCCACCGGGAACCAGCGCAGCGTCACCGAGAAGAGAAAGATCAGCAGCAGCGCGAACCAGAACTCGGGCAAGGAAATGCCCAGAACCGCCGTGGTCACCACGCCACGGTCGATGGGCTTGTTGCGGTTCATGGCCGAGATCAGCCCCATGGTCACGCCGATGGCGATGGCCAGGACCAGTGCAACCAGGGTCAGCAGGATCGTGACGCTGGCATAGCGCGGGATGATCTGCATCACCGGCTCGCGGAAGAAGATCGAATTGCCCAGGTCCAGCGTCACAATGCCTTTGAGCCAGATCAGGAATTGCGTCCAGATTGGCTGGTCGAGCCCCAATTGCGTGCGCAGGGCCGCAATCTGCTCGGCCGTTGCCTGGTCGCCCAGCATCATCCCGGCCGGATCGCCCGGCGACAGGCGCAAGAGAAGAAAGACCAGAATCAGCGGCACGAAAATCGTGGGCAGGATCAGCAGGAAGCGTTTGCCGAGATAGCGCAGCATGTTAGCGTCTCCGGGCCAGGCGCGGATCGAGAATGTCGCGCAGACTGTCGCCCAGAAGATTGAGGGCGAGAATGGTGAGCATGAGGGCGAGACCCGGGAACAGCACGATCCAGGGCGCCTGGGCGATATAGTTTCGCGCTTCCGTCAGCGCATTGCCCCAACTGAGTTCCTTGGGGCCGATTCCAACGCCGATGAAGCTGAGACCGGCTTCGCCCAGGACCGCGGCCGAAAAGATGAAGCTGGCTTGCACGAGGATCGGCGAGGAGACCGCCGGCAGAATGTAGCGCGTAAACATACGCATGGTCGGCACGCCGACAGCTCGCGCCGCTTCGATCATCTGCAACTCGCGCACCACCAGAACCTGCCCGCGAACGATGCGCAGCGAAGGCGCCACCAGGACGATGGAGAGCGAGGTGATGACCGTGGTCATGGATGGCCCCATGATTCCGGCGGCAGCCGTAGCCAGCACGATGCCCGGAAAGGCCATAAGCCCATCGACGAGACGCATCAACACCACATCGACCTGCCGGTAAAATCCGGATATCGCGCCCAGGATCACCGCGATCGACATGGAGATGAAGGTCACGACGAGCCCGACCAGAAGCGATGTGCGCCCGCCATGAAGCACCATATTGAACATGTCGCGGCCCAGATTATCGGTACCGAAGAAGTGCTCGGAACCTGGCGGAATGAACCGGTCGGCAGGGGCGACCCGCAATGGATTGCCCGGCGCCAGCAGTGGCGCCAGGATCGCACTGAGGGCAATCACCGAAAGAATGGCGAGGGACACCATCGCGGTGGGATTACCCAGGAGCCGCTGCCAGACCGACTTGTTGGTGGTGACGAAAACCTCTTCGTCACCACCGGTCAGGCGGTCGGGAGCTGTCGCCTGAATCATGGCCATGATCAGTTGGCCGGGGGCGGGGCGACATTATAGAAATCGCCGGCGCGAGAGGGGATGCGCGACGGGTTCCCGACGCCCTGGCGGATGCCGTACATGTTCGATTCCGTGCCGTACTTGATGAACGGGAACTGATCGTAGGCCAGCGCATGGATCTTCTCGAAGATGGCCTTGCGGGCGTCCGGGTCGATGGTCGTGGCAATATCCTGCATCAGCGCCAACTTTTCGGGATCTTCCCAGAAACCGGGATAGCTGGCGTTGAGATACGCAATCGAGGTTGGATCGACGTATGTCGGCAGGAAGCTCGAAAACGCATCCATCTGGGTAGCGTCGGCACGGGCCTGGATGTAATTGGCCATCGGCGATTCCACGATCTCGACATTGATGCCGAATTCTTCGAGCTGCTGGGCTGCGGTGATCGCGGTCAGGTAGTGCTTCTGGTACTGCTCGGACGCGACCAGCCAGCGGATCGGCTCGCCATTATAGTCCGAGGCCGCCAGATACTCCGCCACCTTGTCTGGATTGGGCGTTCCGAAACCCTCGGGAACTCCTGCCGTGGTGTACCAGAAGGAGTTCGGATCGGGGATCCAGCTCGGATCAAGCGTATAGAATTCCGGATTCCCGACCGATGCCAGCATGATCGGCTCCATCTCCAGCGCATAGTAGATGGCCCGGCGCAGATTGACGTCGGCGATAACCCCTTCCTTGGTGTTGAACACCACGGTCAGGGACTGGTTGTTGGGCACCACTACGGCCTCGGTGTTGGGGTCGTTCTGCAGCGCGTCGTAGAAATCGCTGGGCAGTTCGTTGGCGATGTCGATTTCGCCGGTGATCAGCGAGTCGCGACGGACCGAGGCTTCCGGCATCAGGCGGAAAATGATCTGGTCGGCATAGGCATGCTTCATGCCCGAAGCGCTCGAACTGGGTTCGCTGCGAGCGGCATAGTCGTCCCAGCGCGTCATGGTCACGCCCTGGTCCGGCTGGTACTCGGTGAGCGTATAGGGTCCGGTGCAGTCCAGGCCTCGGGTCGCTTCGGTCGGCGAGGCACCTTCAAGCGAAGCGCTCGACATGATCACCGCCTGCGTGCCGGCGAGCAGTCCCGGCACGATGGGGGAAGGCGAGGACATTTCAAACACGACCGTCTTGTCGTCCGGGGCGGAAATCGCGGCCACCGCGCCCTTGAAGGCGGCGCCGATACCGGCCGATTCACGGAACCGCTCCAGCGAAGCCACCACATCCGCCGCGGTCAATGCTGCACCCGAATGGAATTTGAGGCCATCGCGCAGGGTCACGGTCAGGGTCAGTCCGTCCTCGCTATAGGCGAAGTTGTCGGCCAGCATGGGTTGCGGCGTCCAGGCCTCGTCCAGCCCGAACAGGCCCTCGCAGACAACGCCGGCGGTGGCCCAGTTGACGCCGAACGTGGTGACCACCGGATCGGGCGACGGCGCCATTTGGGAAATGGCGATGCGCAGCGTTCCACCCCGCTGCAGGTCCTGCGCGAGGACCGGCTGCGCCGCCACCATCATGAGAGCCGCGCTGGACAACAGGGCCCCACGCAATACCTGTTTCTTTGTCATGTCTTCCTCCCTTTGCCCGTTAGCGGGCATTTTGCAGTGCGAGCGGCGGCAGCGCGCCGTCACCCATGTCGACGGGCACCTGAACATCCAGTCCAAGCACCAGATAGCTGAGACACTTGCCGTGGGTATCGACGCCCAGGCTCGAATTGACGCCGCCTTCCAGCGCGTCCTCGATGACGAAATTGAGCGCGGCCAGACCTGGCAGTTCGTAGCGGCGGACTTCGGTCACTCCGCGATGCGCGAACAGCGCCGCGACCCGTTCGGCCGTCACCTGCTCGACCAGCACCGGCCAGTGCCGGGAGTCGTAGGCGATGACGTTGACATTGAGCCGATTGCCCTTGTCGCCGGAACGCCCGTGGGCAATGGCATGCAACTTGGTCCGGCGCGGGGCGGCGGTCATGATTGTGTCCCCGCGAAATGGAAATCAGCTTCGACCAGGTGGCGCGGCACAAGGTGAGAGAGCGTACGCACGCGCGGGCGAACGCTCTGCCGCACACCGCCGCCACCGGCCGGGCCGCAGCAGTAGAGTGCATTGACCTCCTGCACCGCCCGCTCGACATCACGCTGCGATCCCGCGCCAAAGGCAAAACGCACGCGATAGTCGCCGGCATGACTGTCGGTCAGGTCGGCCAGCAGGTCGCCGTGGTCGGAGTCGAAGGCGCTGACCGTACCGATCACGTCGGCCCGATGCCGCACCGGCAATCCGCGCCGGATGATCCGATCATGTATCGTGGTGATGGCGAGCCGCGCACGCGCCAGCGCATTGGCACCGGCATAGGAGATTTCGGCCTCCCCCAGCCAGTCGCCATAATAGCTCACCGTTGCCTTGAGCGCTGGTGGAGCAGCATGCCCCTTCGCCCCCCGGACACGCACGCGATCCGGCCCCGCCTGTTCAAGACTGACCTGGGTAATGTCGAGCGTTACGTCCGGCGTGAGATAGGCGGCCGGGTCATGAATTTCGTAGAGCAGTTGTTCCTTGACGGTTCGCAGGTCGACAAGCCCGCCGGTTCCTGCGGCCTTGGTCAAGACGAAACTGCCATCGGCCTCGACCTCCGCGATCGGGAACCCGATATTGGCGATGTCGGGAACGTCCTTGTAGCCGGGATCGGCAAAAAAGCCCCCTGTGACCTGCGACCCACATTCGAGCAGGTGTCCGGCCAGAGTGCCGGCGGCAATGCGATCGAGATCGGCCCAGTCCCAGCCGAAATGGGCCACCAGCGGGCCGAGCACCAGCGCTGGATCGGCCACGCGCCCGGTGACCACGACCTGTGCGCCAGCCTTGATGGCGTCCGCAATGGGCCTGGCGCCGAGATAGGCATTGATGGCGATAATGTCCCCGTCCAGCTCCGGCAGCCGGCCGTCGCCATCCCACCGCTGGGTCGCGTTGAGATCGACACGTCCCAGCAGATCGTCACCGGTCACGATAGCGATGCGCAGCGGGCCCAGACCCAATCGGTCGGCAATGGCCTGTATCGCAGCAGCAGCTGCGGGTGGATTGGCCTGACCGAAATTTCCGACAACGGTGATCCCGGACGCGACGCATTGTGCGAGGATCGGCTCGATCAGGTCGTCCAGAAGCGGCTCATAACCCCTTGTGGAATCATGGCGCCGGGCAATCTGCCCAAGGGCCAATGTCCGTTCGCCGAGCGTCTCGAAGACCACGGCTCCGCCTTCTCCGGCGGCCGCGATGGCCGCCACCACCGATTGCGGTGCGTCGACGCGATCGCCTGAAAATCCAGCACCACTGCCAATGCGAAACACAACAATCCTCCCAGATCGCGATTATCATCGTTATCATTATCGATAATGTCAACGATGATTGTGTCTCTATGCGTTTTTCGCTATGGTCGATCCAACCACATCAATGGAGTCGACGCCCGCATGCGCGCCGCCAAGTCCTTGCAGGAACAATCAAAAAACTGGGACTCGGTTTACCGGGATTTGCAGCGCCAGATCATCGCCGGGCAGTTGCGACCCCGTGAGCGGCTCGTGGAAGACGAAATCATCGCCCGCACCGACGCCACCCGCCATGCCGTCCGCAAGGCCTTCGACGAGCTCGAACGCATGGGCCTGGTCATCCGGCAGCCCAACAAGGGCGTCCAGGTCCGTGATTATTCGATCAGCGAGATTGAAGAGCTCTACGAAATCCGCGACTGCCTGGAACGCCGTGCTGCATCGCGATTCTCCCAGCCCGCCGACAAGGCCCTGGTGGATCAGCTCACCGACATCGCCGCCCGCCACCGCGACGCTTCACGCGCCCAGCGTTACGCCGATGTTTTTTCGCTCAACAACAGTTTTCACGAGGTCCTCTATCGGGCCGCCGGTAACCAGCAGCTGGCCGATGCCATCCTGCAATATACCTTTGCGACCCATCCCATCCGGACCCGGGCTTTTCCCAGCGAGGAACTGCGCGAAATCGCAATCGCGGAACACTTCGAAATGATTGAGGCCATCGCGCGGGGCGAGGGGCGTCTGCTCGGCGACATCATCGGGCGCCATATCTCCGGGCCGAAGGATTTCTACCTGCGCGCTACCTATATCCAGGGCTCAATCTGACCCGGCCGGCTGCGACAGGAACCAGGCGACAAGCTCGGCCGCATTGGCCACCCCCGCCGATCGCGCCAGCCTCAGGCGATGGGCCTCGATGGTCCGCTGTGACAGATCAAGTTCTGCCGCAATGGCAGCATTGGTCTTGCCCTGCGCCACCAATGTCATGATCTGCCTCTGCCGCCCGGTCAGCCGGTACGTCGTGTCCGACACTGGCCGGCTCATCGGCTCAAAACAGTAGAGGGCCGCCGCGAAGGGATCGCTGGCATCGCGCGCCCGCCCGTTGACGCGGCACCAGAACCGCTTGCCCCCGGCCCCCGCCATGATGCGCTCATCGTGATAGACGGCCCCGCCCGGCAGGTGATGGCGCCACATGTCCCCGGTCCGCACAAAGTCGGCAATGGCCGGATAGAGCCGTGAAAAACTCGTGTCGACCACTTCCGCACGCTGGTAGCCGAACAGGGCGGCGAACTCGTCATTGCAATCACGGATGATGCGGTGCGTGGCAAAAACCATCGGCACCGGCATGTCCGCCAGGGTAAAGCCGGGCACTGTGCTCATGCCGTATAAATACGACTAACCAGCCAGACGCCGCAAGACTTAGCCTGATGGCAACGTCCGAAAATGGATGGGAGGAAATCATGCGGAAACTCCGCTCGACCGTCGCCGAGGCCCTTGAGGGCGTCCTGGCGGACGGCATGACCATCATGTCCGGAGGCTTTGGCCTGTGCGGCATTCCCGAGGCGCTGATCGAAGGCGTCGAGCGCTCGGGCGCCAGGGACCTCACGGTCATCTCCAACAATGCCGGTGTCGACGGCATCGGGCTCGGCCGCCTCCTGGCCACGCGCCAGATCCGCAAGATGATCTCGTCCTATGTGGGCGAAAACAAGCTCTTTGCCGAGCAATATCTCTCCGGTGATCTCGAACTCGAGTTCAACCCCCAGGGCACCCTGGCCGAGCGCATCCGCGCCGGTGGCGCGGGCATCCCGGCCTTCTTCACCAAGACCGGCGTTGGCACCATGATTGCCGAGGGCAAGGATGTCCGCAGCTTCAACGGCGAGGACTATGTCATGGAAACCGGCCTCGTCGCCGATGTCAGCCTGGTCCACGCCTTCAAGGGCGATGCCGAAGGCAACCTCGTCTATCGCATGACGGCACGCAACTTTAACCCGATGATGGCGACTGCCGGCCGCGTGACCATTGCCGAGGTCGAGCACCTTGTCCCCACCGGCACCCTCGATCCCGATCACATTCATACCCCCGGCATCTTTGTCGACAGGCTCGTCCATGTCCCTGCCCCGGCAAAGCATATCGAGCAACGTACCGTGCGTTCCCGTAGCGAGGAGATCGCCTGATGGCCTGGACCCGCGATCAGATGGCGGCCCGCGCCGCCCGTGAACTTGAGGATGGTTTCTACGTCAACCTGGGCATCGGCATTCCCACGCTGGTGGCCAATTACATTCCGTCCGGCATGGATGTGCGGCTGCAAAGCGAGAACGGCATGCTGGGCATGGGCCCCTTTCCCTTCGCGGGAGAGGAGGACGCCGACCTCATCAATGCTGGCAAGCAGACCATCACGGCCCTGCCCGAGACCAGCTTCTTCTCCAGCGCTGACAGTTTCGGCATGATCCGGGGCGGCCACATTGACCTGTCCATCCTCGGCGCCATGCAGGTGGCCGAGAATGGCGACTTGGCCAATTGGATGATCCCCGGAAAGATGGTCAAGGGCATGGGCGGGGCCATGGATCTGGTTGCCGGGGTCAAGCGCGTTGTGGTGGTCATGGAGCATGAAGCCAAGGGTCAGCCCAAATTGCTCAAGGCGTGCAACCTGCCCCTGACCGGCCAGCGCGTGGCCGATCTGGTCATCACCGATCTTGGTGTGTTCACCATTGCACGCCGCGGCGCGACAAATATGGAACTCATCGAACTCGCAGATGGCGTCAGCGTGGACGAAATAACTGCCAAGACCGAGGCGCATTTCACCGTCGCCCTTGGAAAGCACGCAGCATGAGCGACATCGTCATTGTCGGCGCCGCCCGCACCCCCATCGGCAGTTTCCTCGGCCCGCTCAGCGCGGTGCCAGCCCATGATCTTGGCGCCACGGCCATAACCGCCGCACTCACCCGCGCGGGCGTCGCGCCCGGTGACGTCAACGAGGTCATCCTCGGCCAGGTTCTGACGGCCGGCGCCGGCCAGAATCCCGCCCGCCAGGCCGCCATCAAGGCTGGCATTCCCGCCTCGGCCACGGCCTTCGGCATCAACCAGGTCTGTGGGTCCGGTCTGCGCGCCGTGGCCCTGGGCATGCAGCAGTTGCAAGGCGGCGACGCCGATATCGTGGTGGCGGGTGGCCAGGAATCCATGTCCCTGTCACCCCATTGCCAGGCCCTGCGCCTGGGCACCAAGATGGGCCCGGTCGGCCTGGTCGACACCATGGTCAATGATGGCCTCGTGGATGCCTTTGGCGGCTACCACATGGGCATTACGGCCGAAAACGTCGCCAAGAAGTTCGGTATTTCCCGCGACCAGCAGGATGCCTTTGCCCTGGCCAGTCAGCAAAAGGCGGCCAAGGCACAGGCGGACGGGCATTTCACCGCTGAGATCGCGCCGGTCAGCATCGAAACCCGCAAGGGTACGACCATTGTGGACGCAGACGATCACCTGCGCCCGGAAACCAGCGCGGAGGGCCTCGGCAAGCTCCGCCCCGCCTTCGACAAGGAGGGCTCGGTGACGGCGGGCAATGCCTCCGGCCTCAATGATGGCGCCGCGGCTCTGGTGCTGATGACCGAAGCCGAGGCTGTCCGACGCGGCCTCAATCCGCTGGCGCGCATTGCCGGCTGGGCCACGGCCGGCGTCGACCCATCGATCATGGGCACAGGTCCGATCCCGGCCTCGAAAAAGGCGCTGCTCAAGGCCGGCTGGTCGATCGCCGATCTCGACAGGATCGAGGCCAATGAGGCCTTTGCCGCCCAGGCCTGTGCCGTCAATGCCGGCATGGAATGGGACAGCGCCATCGTCAATGTCAATGGTGGCGCCATTGCCCTCGGTCACCCCATCGGTGCCTCGGGCGCCCGCATTCTGGTCACCCTGCTGCACGAACTGATCCGCTCTGGCGGCAAGCGCGGACTGGCCACCCTGTGCATCGGCGGCGGCATGGGCGTGGCACTCTGCATCGAGCGCGAATAGCCAGTATCGCGCCCCGCTAGAGTGCGGCCCCGGTTTGGGGATCGAAGAGGTGAACCCGCTCCGGCGCGATCTTGAGGCTCACCCGGTCCCCGGCCTTGAGCCCTGTGCGGTCGGACTGCACCAGCTGCACCGCGCCGTCGCGCGAGGTGAGGTAGGTCGCTGACCCCGTCGATTCCACCACGCCGATCTCGAGGTGGACGTCGCCAGCCGCATCAATGTCGAGATGCTCGGGCCGCAGGCCAACGACGATGTCGCGACCAGCCTCGAGCGTTCGGGACAGTTTCAACCGTCCCGCACCATCGGCCAGCACCACCTCCGCACCGTTCTCGGCCACGTGGCCAGCCATGAAATTCATGGCTGGCGAGCCGATAAACCCGGCCACGAAGCGATTGACTGGATGGTCGTAGAGGTCGAGCGGCCGGCCCTGCTGTTCGATGACCCCGTCTCGCATGACGACGACCCAATCGGCCATGGTCATGGCCTCGATCTGGTCATGGGTGACATAGACCGAGGTCGCGCCCAGCCGGTCGTGCAGCGCGCGGATCTCCTTGCGCATCTGCACGCGCAGGGCAGCGTCAAGGTTCGAGAGTGGTTCATCGAACAGGAATGCCTTGGGATTGCGGATGATTGCCCTGCCCATGGCCACGCGCTGCCGCTGCCCGCCGGAGAGTTGCCGCGGATAGCGCGACAAAAGATTTGCAAGGCCCGTCGTGGCGGCGACTTCGGCAGCCTTCTGGCGGGCCTCGGCCTTGCCGACACCGCGCAGCCGCAACGAGTAGGTCAGGTTCTCCTCCACCGTCATATGCGGATAAAGCGCGTATGACTGGAAGACCATGGCGATATCGCGGTGCCGCGGCGGCACGCCCGTCATGGTCTCGCCGGCAATCCGGAGCTCGCCCGACGTGATCGTTTCGAGCCCCGCAATCGATCGCAACAGGGTCGACTTGCCACATCCGGAGGGGCCGACCAGCGCCACGAAACTGCCCTTGTCGATCGTCAGAGACACATTCTTGAGCGCGTGGAAGGCGCCATAGTGCTTGTCGATGGCACTGAGTTCGATCTGCGGCTGTGCACTCATTTGAGGGCTCCCGAGGTAAGGCCGGAGACAATACGGCGTTGCAGGATGACGAAGGCGGCAAGGATCGGCGTCACATAGATGGCCGAATAGGCCATGATCGAACTCCAGTCGCTGGAATTGGGCCCCAGGAAACCTGAGAGGCCAACGCTGGCCGGCTGCAGACTGGGGCTCTGGATGATAGACTTGGAGTAGATGTACTCGCCAAAGGCGCTCATGAAGGTGAGGATGGCGCAGACGAGAATGCCGTTGCGGGCTAGCGGCAGGACAATGGAGAAGAAAGCTCCGACACGCGAATTGCCGTCCACCAGCGCCGCCTCTTCAAGTTCGCGCGGCACGCTCATGAAGGTCGCCCGGACCAGAACCACGAAAAACGGCATGGCCTTGGCCGCGGCGGCGAGCACCACCGCCGTGCGCGGATAGTTGAGCAGGCCCACCTGGTTGAAACCCACAAAGAGCGGCGTCACCATGACCGATGCCGGCAGAACCTGCAGCATCAGCACGCAGAACAGCCCCACATCAACCCAGACATTGCGGTAGCGCGCCAGCACATAGGCGCAGCCTGTGCCCAGCACCACGGTGATGGCAGTCACCCCGCTGGCGATGAGCACCGAGTTCCAGAGATAGACCGGCATGGTGCGGCGCGCCCAGACTTCGCCATAGACACCCGGATTGGGATCGCGCGGCCAGAAGGTGGGCGGGTTGGCGAACATTTCCGAGCCGCCCTTGAGGCTGGTGATATACATCCAGTAGAGCGGAAACAGGTAGATGGCGGCCAGGGCCAGCGCCACGGCCAGCAGAAACCACGGTGTATAGGTCCTGGTCATCCGCGCACCTCATGGCGCGTCGAGCGCACATAGACGACCGAGGCAAAAAGCACGAGCAGGAACATCATCACGGACACGGTCGCTCCCTTGGCGAAGTCGTAAAGTTGGAAGCTCAACTGCCAGGACCAGTAGCCGGCGACATTGGACGTGTTGGCCGGACCGCCTTCGGTCAGGGCAGGAAAGAGATCGAACTGCTGCAACGTTCCGATCAGGCCGAGCGAGAGCACGGCACCGATGGTCGAGCGCATCATCGGCAGGGTAATGGTCCAGAACCTCTGGAAGGCATTGGCGCCATCCAGTTCCGCTGCCTCGTAGAGGTCGCGGGGTATGGCGGCGAGGCCAACCGAAAGCAGCAGCATGTTGAAGGCCAGGCCCAGCCAGATATTGGCGATGATCACTGCCCAGATGGAAAAAGCGGGATCCGATTTCCAGAAGATATTGGCATCGATGATGCCAAGTGCCCTCAGGATCACATTGAGCACGCCGAAATCGCCGGCCAGGATCCAGCTCCAGATGGCCCCGACCACCAGGCCCGGCATGACCCAGGACACCAGAAACAGCCCGCGAATGGTGGCCGACCCTGGAAATTTCTGGGCGAAGAACAGGGCAAGCGCGAAACCGAGCACAAACTGCCCGGCCATCGATCCGAAGACGAAGATCAGCGTATTGCGCGTCACCAGCCAGAATTCGGGCTGCTGTACCACGGCGACATAGTTGTCAAAGCCGGCGAACGGGCGAATGAGCGAGCCGAGGGTGAACATATCCACCTGCTGAAAGCTCATCAGCACATTGTAGATCAGCGGGGCTCCGGCCAGGGCCATCAGAAAGACCAGGGCAGCGCCGACCAGCAGGATGTCAAATCCCACTCCGTCGCGCAGGGAACTGAGGGCCTTGAGCATCTGTGCCTCCATGCCTCATGTTGTAAAATGCCGGCCAGACACATGTCCGGCCGGCCAGGCGCTGGGAGGCGTTAGTTGACGATGCCGTCGATCGTGGCCTGAGCCTGGTTGAGGGCATCCATGGAGGACATCTGGCCGGTCAGGGCCTGTTGCATGGCATCGTAGATAGCCTTCGAAATCTTCTGCCATTCCGGATGCGGTCCGCGCGGCTGGGCGAACTGCAACTGCTCCTGGAACACCTTGAGGGCCGCGTCCTTCTTCTCGATGCCGGTCTCCGGCAGTTCGATATCGCCACGCGCCGGCAGATTGCCGAATTCAGGGAAGATACGATTGTCCTGGCTGGCGAAGAATTCGAGCAGGCGGAAGGCCTCGTCCGGGTGCTGCGTTGTGGACATGATGCCCCAGTCGAACCCACCCAGGGCCGACGAACGCTCGCCGCCTTCGGTGACTGTCGGCAGCAGCGCCACGCCCCAATCGAACTGGGCATCTTCGACCATGCGGTCGACTTCCCAGGGACCGGAAATGGCCATGGCGGCATTACCCGAGTTGAAGGTGCCGGTGGAGTCCCACTGGCCCAGGCTCAGCACGTCCTTGGAGGCCCAGCCATTGTCGATCATCTGCTTCCACAGGTCGAGCACATGGGCAGCGCCCTCGGTATTGACCTTGTCATAGCCCCCGCCCGACATCTGGATGATCGGCAGGAACTGGAACGTGCCCTCTTCGCCGGCACGCGCCGAGAAGGTCGCGCCATAAACGCCGGCGGCCGGATCGGTCAGCTTTTCGGCATATTCGACGACTTCATCCCAGGTCTTGGGCGGCTCGCTCAGACCCGCCTTGGCGAACAGGTCCTTGTTGTAGAAGATGCCGATCGTGTCGGTATATTTGGGCAGGCCGAAGATCTTGCCGTCCCAGGTCACCGAGTTCATCGGGCCCTCGAAATAGTCGGCCTGGCTCAGCACTTCTGAATTGGCGACGCGCTCGGTGATGTCGAGCATGGCACCGCGCGAGGAGAACAGGGCGAAGTCCGGATTGTCGAAGGACACGATATCGGGCGCATTGCCGGTCGCGAAGGCGCGCAGTGTTTCGTTGACCAGTTCGTCGAACGGCACGGCGCGGTATTCGACGACGATATCGTCATTGGCCTCGTCAAACTCCTTCGAATAGGTGTCGGCAATACCCGGGCGGTCATTGCCGTCGATCGACCAGACCTTGAGCGTCACCTGCGCATAGGCAGGTCCGGCCGCGACCAAAGCGCCCGCCGCCAGACCGGCGAATAGACCAAGTTTAAAAATCTGCATTATATCCTCCCTTGCGGCCCTCGGGCCGTTTGCGTGCCGCTCGGGTTCCTCTTCCCTTGCGGCTCTCCTCGCTGTCGTGGGCGGTGCAACGCCCGCGACAGCATCTCACTCTCCATGTGGTCCGGTTCCCCTCAGAACCTGGAACCACACGAACTGGTCATCTGTGGCGCAGGACCGCCACCGGGTGCGCCTCGCAGGCCCGACCCTCAGCCGGCGAGCGCCACATGGTCGCCGCCGCGCGCTGCCTTGAGATGGTTGAGCGCGTGAATTTGTCCGGTCATTTCCAGATCATCGCGATAGACCGGGTCGTGCCAGCCCTCGATATCGATCGAGCCGCTCCACCCAGCCAGCCGCAGTTCCGAAATGATGTCGGTCCAGTTGCTGTCGCCAAAGCCGGGCGTGCGCATGAACACGAATTTTTCCTTGCCGAAGATTCCGTGTTCGCGGATCACGTCCCAGCGGATGGTGGCGTCCTTGCCGTGGACGTGGAAGAACTTGTGCGCCCATTTGCGGATCTGCGGCAGCGGATCGATCAGATAGACCATCTGGTGGCAGGGCTCCCACTCGAGCCCGATATTGTCGTCCGGCGTCTCGTTGAACATCAGCTCCCACGCATCGGGATTGTGGGCGATGTTCCAGTCGCCGCTCTGCCAATTGCCATCCATGGCGCAGTTTTCAAAGGCAATCCTGACGCCCTTGTCGGCGGCGCGCTTGGCCAGTTCCGACCAGACTTGTCTATACCGCGGCAGGCTGTCGGTGAGCGGCTTGTTGCGGACGCGACCGGTAAAGCCCGCCACGCAGGTGGCGCCGAAATGATGGGCATTGTCGATGCAGTCCTTCCAGCCCTGCAGGGTCTGGCGGTCCATCTCCTGGTCTTCGAGCGGATTGCCGAACATGCCGATGGTCGAGATGGTGATGTCGCGATCCCCGATCGCGTCCTTGCAGCGCTTGCCCAGTTCGGCCAGGTCCTGGCCATTGGTCGTCTGCCAGAAGAATGGCTCGAAGCTCTCGAAACCGAGGCCCGCTATCTCGGCGATGCGCTCGGCCGCCTTGCCGGCGCTGGCGCTCACCATAGTGCCGATACGAATGGATTTTGCGGGGTCGCTCACGGGTTAACCTCAGGCTGAAATGGTGACGCGCTGGCCGGTCTTGGCGCTTTGGATGGCGGCAAAGACCATGGCCAGGCTTTTGATGTTGTCATTGCTCGCCGTCTCCGGCGGACGGCCGTTCTCGATGGCGGAGAGGAAATCGACGATGACGCTGGCATGGCCATGCGTCTGGTCAGGGTCGGTGGGTGCGGGAACATCGATATCGGCCAGATCGCGGAGGAAACCGGTCTCGCCATTGACCACGCGGGCCTGAAACTGCGCATCGCCGTCCCAGAGCAGCGTGCCCTTCGTGCCGATGATGCGCCAGGCGCTTTCCCAGCTCGTATTGGCCCCCTCGGCGGCCCAGGAACCGCGATAGTTGAAGACCACGTCGTCCTCGAACTCGAATATGGCATTGGCGGCGGCGCCGTGCCGGTACCAGGACCCTTTGGGATTGGTTTCAAGGCAGTACACGGCCCTTGGCGCCTTGCCGGCCATGAAACGGGCAGCGTCCAGGGTGTGGATGGCCATGTCGAGCAGGAGGACATTGTCCATGTCCTCACGAAAGCCACCGAAATGGGCGCCGATGAAGAAGTCGCAATTGAGACTGGTGATGTCGCCGAGCGCGCCGCTTTCGATCAGCCGGCGGATGCGGCGCACGCCGGAAATGAAGCGCCGGTTCTGGACGACGGCATGGACGCGCCCTGCGGCAGCGGCCTTGGCGACCAGGGCCCTGCCCTGTTCGATGGAAGTCGCCATGGGTTTTTCGCTCAAGACGTGACAGCCGTGGCGCAGCCCGGTCTCGACCACATTGCCGCGCGCGCCGGGCACCACCACGTCAAACAGCAGGTCGGGCTTTGTTTGTGCGAGAACCGAATCGAGATCGGAGCCAGTCAGGGCCTCTGTGAGGCCAAACTCGCCGGCACGCGCCTCGGCCATTGCCGGGTCGAGATCGACGAGCCCGACGATCCGGATGCGGCCAGCCAGTAGCGGATGCTCCGCAATGGTCGATAGCCAACCCTTGGACATGCCGCCGCAACCAGCCAGCACCGCCGTGTAAACCACGAGAGACCTCCCTCTGGACATTGCCGTGCCCTTGCCCTCTTCTGCGGCAATCGGTCAGCACGTCCCGTAAACGTTTACGACGTTAGCTTTGACAGGATTTCTCTGTCAATAGATTTCCGTAAACGTTTTTGGCGATGTTGGAGTTGTGAGCATGAGAGGGCGCATTTGATGACGGGAATCAGGCAGTTGGCGCAGCATCTCAACCTGTCCATCGGCACGGTTTCGCGCGCGCTCAACGGCAAGCCGGATGTCAACGATGAGACGCGCCGTCGGGTGCTCGACGCTGCCGCGGCCATTGGCTACGTGCCCAATCAGGCCGGCCGGTCCCTGCGCCAGGGCAATACCAATGCCATCGGGTTCATGATCGAATTGGGCGCCGATATCAACGGCAACAGTGACACCTTCTTCATGGGGGTCTTCGACGGCGTTCAATCCGTACTGGCCCGGCATCATCTCGATCTGGTGGCGCTGCCCTGCCCCACGGACGAGAACCCATCGGCCTATCTGCAGCGCATGATCGGGCGGCGGCTGGTCGACGGCCTCATCATCTCGGCCACGCATCGCAAGGATCCGCGCATCGACCTCTTGATGGGCGCCCGCATTCCCTTCGTTGCCCTTGGCCGCTCGGAAACCCCGGGCGATTATCCGTGGCTCGATCTTGATTTCGACGGCGTCGCCCGGCGCGCCATCGACCGCCTGGTGGCCGCCGGCCACAGCCGCATCGCCGCCGCCGTACCCAGTAACGATATCAATCTGGGCTTCGTCTTTCTCGATGGCTACAAGGCCGCGCTCAAGCGCCACGGCCTGCCCTTCGATCCGGGCCTGGTCATGCGCGTTCCGTCATCGGAACTGGGCGGCTATCAGCTAGGCCATGACATCCTGGCCATGGAGAATCGACCGTCGGCCATCGTGCTTCACTATGAGCTGCTGGCCCTCGGCCTATACCGGCAATTGGCCGAAGCCGGCCTCCAGCCCGGCCGCGACCTCGCCATCATCGGCTTCCGGGACAATCCGGTGTCCCGCTACATGTCGCCGCGACTGACCTGTTTCCGCTTGTCCCTGCGCGATCTCGGCATATCCCTGGCCGAGGCCCTGCTGGCCAACATGCCGGGCTATGCCGATCAATATCCCCTCGGCGTGGTGCGCCGCGTGGTACCCATGGACCTGGTCGACGGGCGGAGCGATGTGCCGCCCGCATGACCGGGTTGTCTCCAACCCCTGCTACCCCGCCGCTTCAGTTGCGGCGATTGCCGTCATGTTGACGATGCCGCGCGAGGTCACAGTGGGCGCCAGGATATGGGCGGGCTTGGCCGTGCCCATCAGGATCGGCCCGATATGCAGCCCATTATTGAGTTCCTTGAGCAGGGTCATCGAGAGATTCGCCGCTTCCAGATTGGGGAATATAAGAAGGTTCGCTTCGCCCTTCAGCACCGAATCTGGGATATAGCGTTCGCGCAGGCTTTCATTGACGGCCAGGTCGCCCTGCATCTCGCCCTCGACCACCAGGTCCGGCGCTTCGGCCTTGAGCCGCTCATAAACTGCCCGCATCTTCTGGCTGGTATCGCCATCGCGTGAGCCGAAGTTCGAATAGGAGAGCAGGGCCGCTCTGGCCTCGATATTGAAGCGCTTGAGATGGTCTCGCGCCTGCAGCGCGATGGAGACCAGTTCGTCCTCGGTCGGATCGATATTGGCATAGGTATCGGCGAGGAAAAACACGCCGCGATTGAGGATCAGCATGGAGAGCGCCGAGAGCTGCTGCGCGCCCGGCGCCACCCCGATCACCGAGTGAATGTCGCGGGCATGCTTGATGAAGCGGCCCTGGAGGCCGCAGATCAGCGCATCAGCCTCGCCGCGCCGCACCGCCAGCGCCCCGATGACCGTGGTATTGGTGCGCACGATGGTGCGGGCCGTGTCGGGGGTCACGCCCTTGCGGCCGACCAGGGCATGGAAATCGGCGACATAGTCGCGATAGCGCGGATCGTCCTCGGGGTTGATGACCTCGAAATCAGCGCCCGGACGGATGGTGAGGCCAAACCGCTCGAGCCGGGTCTCGATCACTGAAGGCCGCCCGATCAGGATGGGCTTGCCGATACCATCCTCAAGAATCACCTGGGCTGCGCGCAACACCCGCTCGTCCTCGCCATCGGCAAAGGCAATGCGCTTGCCCGAAGCCTGAGCCCGCTCGATCATCGGCTTCATCACCATGCCGGAGCGGAAGACGAAGCGCCGCAACTGGTCACGGTACGCGTCAAAATCGGCAATCGGGCGGGTCGCGACACCACTCTCCATCGCCGCCTTGGCGACAGCCGGCGCGATGCGCAGGATCAGCCGCTGATCGAACGGGTTGGGGATGAGATAGTCGGGCCCGAAAATGGCCGGCACCCCATGCGCCGTGGCTTCGAGGCCCGGCTCATGCGCCAGTTTGGCGATGGCATGGGCCGCGGCCGCCTTCATGTCTTCATTGATGATGGTGGCGCCGCAATCGAGCGCCCCGCGGAACAGGAAGGGGAAGCAGAGGACATTGTTGACCTGGTTGGGATAGTCGGACCGACCGGTGCAGACCAAAGCATCGGGGCGCGCTTCTTTCGCCAGTTCCGGCATGATCTCGGGGATGGGATTGGAGAGCGCCAGGATCAGCGGATTGGGCGCCATCTCCGTCATCATCTCCGGCTTGAGCGCTCCGGCCTTGGACAAACCGACATAGATGTCGGCCCCCGCCATCACCTCGGCCAGTTCGGTCTTGTCGGTGTCCTGGGCAAAGGCGCCGCGCCAGCGGTCCACGCTATTGTCCCGGCTTTTGGTCACGAGGCCCTTGCTGTCGGCGATCCAGATATTCTCGCGTTTCGCGCCCACCGCGATCAGCATGTTCATGCAGGCAATCGCCGCCGCGCCCGCGCCGGAGGTGACGATCTTGGCCTTGCCGATGTCTTTCTTCACCAGCCGCATGGCATTGATCACCGCAGCGGCCACGATGATGGCGGTGCCGTGCTGGTCGTCGTGAAAGACCGGGATATTCATCCGCTCGCGCAGCGCTTCCTCGATCTCGAAGCATTCGGGCGCCTTGATGTCCTCGAGATTGATGCCCCCAAAACTCGGCTCGAGTGGCGCAACGATGTCGATGAAGCGCTTGGGGTCCTGCTCGTTGACCTCGAGATCGATTGAGTCGATGCCGGCAAACTTCTTGAACAGCACCGCCTTGCCTTCCATCACCGGCTTGCTTGCCAGCGCTCCGATATTGCCCAGGCCCAGCACCGCCGTGCCATTGGAGATCACCGCCACCAGATTGCCCTTGGAAGTGTACCTATAGGCATCGAGCGGATTGGCCGCGATTTCCTCGCACGGAATGGCCACGCCGGGGGAGTAGGCCAGCGACAGGTCGCGCGTATTGGCCAGCGCCTTGGTCGGCGTGATTTCCAGCTTTCCCGGACGGGGAAACTCGTGGAAATGCAGTGCGGCCTCGCGCAGGCTGGCGGACTTGTCCTCGGTCATGGCTCTCTCCCTGATATCGACATGCAGCCGGGTCACCCGGCGCTGCCCAATCTGCTGGGAGGCTATGACACAATGGTGGCCGCACCCATCGCAAATCAGGGCCAGTGCCCGCTTGAAAGCCATACTTTCGTCGAACGCGGTGCGCCGGCTTGCGCTACCGCCTGAACAACACGCCGCCCAACCATCCGGTGGCCAGGGCGATAAGAACAGCGGCAAGGCCGTAGAGCGGGGGATTGAAGCGCGCCAGATCGGCCACATAGCGCTCGAACCCCTGCGTGCGCACCGTGAAGCGCGTCGTGGTTTCACCCAGCACCTGGCCTTTGCCGATCACATAGGCGCGGGCCAGATAGAGGCCGTTGGTGGCATTGGACTCGATCGGCACGCGCAGGGAAAACGCCGTATCGGACAACATGGTGACCCCCCGTTCCGCCTGAGAAAAACGTCCCTTCCCCTGCATCAGACGGACGAATTCGGCGTCGAAGTCACTGTTGGCGGTCAAATCGCGCAGCGAGGCCGCGAGCGCAGCAAGGTCGAACCGCGTATTTTCCGGTGCGGCGGGATCGAGCACCTGGCTCAAGGGGCTGGTGGAGAAAATGCCGTAATAGGCCGGCACCTGGTCATAGCGCGCCGAAGCCGCGTTGAGCACGAATCCGAACTGCCTCTGCTTCTCGCGCACCACCCAGTCCGTCGACGGACCCTGGACCACCACCACCACGGCATAGGGCGCATCGGCCGGCGGCGCCGGGGTAATGGAGCCAAACAGCGTCACCGCCTGGCCACGGAAGTTGGAATGCACCGCCACGACCGGGTCCGAATTGGTGAGGACGACTTCGACCTGCGCCATGGCGGCCGATGGCAGCAGGAACAGCAGGCAAATCCAGAGGATGCGATACCATTGGGCCATCATGCTTCACCAAAGCCAAGCTGGGTCAGCGTGAACGGATCGGCTGGCGCAATGACCAGCCCCAGCCCGAAGCGGATGGCGATCGCCAGGATCAACAGGGCCAGAAGCACGCGCAGCCTCTCCCCGGGCAGGTGCTGCCCCGCCGAGGCTCCGAACTGGGCACCGGCCACGCTGCCTACCATCAGGCAGAAGGCCAACAGCGTATCCACCGATTGCGTCTGCAGGGCGTGGAGGAAACAGGTGACCGCCATCACCGCCAGCAGGTGCAGCAGGGACGTCCCGACCACGACCTTGCCGGGCACGCGCAGGATATAAACCAGCGCCGGCACCAGCACGAACCCTCCGCCGATCCCCAATAGCGCACCGATGACGCCGATGCTGAAGCCGATCATCACCACGGGAATGATCGAAATATAGAGCTGTGACTTGCGGAAGCGTGTCCGCATCGGCAGGCGCTGCACCCAGGGCGCCTGTCCGGGCAGGCGGCGGCGCACTGCAGGTTTTTCCCGCCCGCTGCGCAGGATCGTGCGCACCGACTCGGCGAACATCAGCGCCCCGATCGAACCCAGCAGCACCAGGTAGCCCAGCGACAAGAACAGGTCGAGCTGACCAAGCGCGCTGAGAATGCCGAAAATCCAGACCCCGAGCGCCGACCCGAAGACCCCGCCCAGCACCAGATAGGCCCCCATCTTGATGTCCATGGCGCCGCGCCGGAAATAGGACAGCGCGCCGGACGTGGATGAGGCCACCACCTGTGCGGTGACCGAGGCGACCGCGACCGGCGCCGGCACGCCGGCAAACAGCAGCATCGGGGTCAGCAGGAAACCGCCGCCGACACCGAACAGGCCCGAAATGAACCCGATCGCCGCCCCGATCCCCAGAAGGAAGAACAGATCGACGGAGAGCTCGGCGATGGGCAGGTAGATCGGCATGGCGTGCCAGTACAATAGGGTTGCGCCCCGCCCCGAGGGACGCGGACCTGTTGCGGTCAGGACAGGTCGTGGCGCACGGCCAGCGGCCTGGAGCTTTTCTCGTTCTGATAGATTGAGAACGAGCGCTCCAAGTCCTTGGTTGGTCGCGTTTTCGAACCAGAAAAGTGGTGTCCGCTTTTCTTGAAAACGCTCTAAAGATCGTAGGCGACGCGGAACCCGACATTGCTTGCGGCACTGTCCGGCGACAGCGCCATGCGGGCGGCAATGCGATAGCGGTAGCAATAGGAAATATGGCAGAGAAACGAGCCCCCCTTGAGCACCTTCTCGGAGTGCTCTAGGGCCTGGGCATTGCGCAATCGCGCCTGTCGGGACAGCGACCGCACCTTGAATGCGTCTGCCGTCCATTCCCAGACATTGCCGGCCAGATTGTAAAAACCCAGAGCACTGGGCGCGAAGCTCCGCGCCGGCGCCGTGCGCTCATAGCCATCGGCAAGCGTGTTGCTGTACGGAAACTGACCCTGCCAGATATTGGCGTGAATGAGGGCATCATCGGGCTCGGCTTCACCCCAGGGAAACCGCCGGCGATCCGCGCCACCGCGCGCCGCGTGCTCCCATTCGGCCTCGGTCGGCAGGCGTCCGCCCACCCATTCGGCAAAGGCGCGGGCATCGGCCCACGACACCTGGGTGACCGGGTGATCCAACCGATCGTCCACCGTACTGCCCGGCCCCTCAGGCTGCCGCCAGTTGGCCTCGTCGATGCTGTGCCACCAGGGCAGCCGCGATCCGGCGGCCCGCGCCGCCGACAGATGCGGCTCGTCTCCAAAGAACACCGCCGTCCAGCCGAACCGCTCGGCCTCGGTCACATAGCCCGTGGCCGCAACGAAGGCCGCGAACCGGTCCACCGTCACGGTCTGGGCTTCGAGGCCGAAATCAGCCAGGGTGATGGCCCGCTCCGGCCCCTCGCCGTCCTGCGCAATTTCCGGACTATTGGTCCCTACGAACGAGCGCCCGCCGCGCACGCGGATCATCTCATGCGCCGCGCCACCCCGGCCGGCCGCTGGCGGGTTCGCTGGCGCCGGCACAGAGACGGCGGCGCGGGATGGTCCGCAGCAGCCACTCATGGCCGCATGACCAGCTTTTCGGGCAGGATGACGGTTTCGGTGCTGAGCATGGTTTCGGCATCGGTGCCGATCAACACCTGGTATGACCCTGCCTCCGCGACCCAGCACCCCGATGCCGTGTCGAAATAGGCGAAGGCGCGCGCGTCGAGTTCAAGCTCGACCTGACCGGTCTCTCCGGGCCCCAGAGCAAGCTTGCCGAAGGCCTTGAGCTCCTTCTTGGGGCGGCTGACCACCGCGGCGGCCGGAGCTACGTAGAACTGTACCACCGTTGCGCCGGCGCGGTCGCCGACATTGCGAACCTGGATCGTCGCGCGCAGGGCACCCGTGGCCAATCCGGATCGATCGAGCACCGGGGCGCCATGGTCAAAGCGGGTGTAGCTCAACCCGAAACCGAAAGGAAACAGGGGCTGGATGCCGTGCTGCTCATAGTGGCGATAGCCGACAAACACCCCTTCGCGATATTCCACTTCACCATCAAGTCCGGGATAGACCCGCTTGTCCTGGCTGAAGGCCGGATTGTCGGACCAGCGCTTGGGGAAGCTCTGCGCCAGGCGCCCGCCCGGTTCGGTTAGGCCGGTCAGCACATCGGCAATGGCGTTGCCCGTTTCCTGTCCCGCATACCAGGCCTGGACCACGGCCGAGACGCTGTCAAGCCAGGGCATTTCAACCGGCCCGCCGGTCTGCAGCACAACCACCGTGCGCGGATTGGCACGGGCCACCGCGCGGATCAGGTCGTCCTGGCGGCCCGGCAGGACGATGTTTTCGAGGTCACTGCCCTCGGTATCCCATTCGCCATTGCGGCCAACCAGCACCACGGCGACATCGGCCTGACCGGCCAACGTCGCAGCCTCGGCGATTTCCGCGTCGCCCATCGGCCGCCCGATACCCATGCGGAAGGCCGCCAGGCCCAGAACCCCATGCTCCTTGGCGGCAAATTCGATGGTGATCTCGACAGGCCTGCCGGCTTCAAGCTCCACCGCACCGACAACCTCGTCACATCCTTCCTCGAAGAAGGTGCGGCCCTTGGTCCAATGGGTCCAGGCGTCGGCGACCAGCTTGCCATTGACCAAAACTTTCGCCAGCCCGGCCGAGGCAATGCCCACATGGTGCAGGCCCGAGCGCTCCGGCGTATAGCGGCCGGAAATGCGGGCTGAGAAATCGGAAGTGGACAGTTTGCCGCCAGCGACCATGCCCAGCCAGAAGGTTTCGGCGGCATCGAGCGTCTCGGTGCCGATAACCGGACCGGACAGGGTCCGATTGGCAAAGAACTCGACCGTGAGCGGGCCCGCAAGGAGCGGCTGGAACCGGTCATTGCCACAGCCCGGCGCATAGGAAAGTGCGTCCACACCAAGAGCTGCTGTCAGCCCGTCCCATGGGCTGACCCGATAGTGCGGATTGATCTGGGACGAGCCGCCGCCCATGATCTGGGCAATCCTGGCGTTGGGCCCGATCACCGCCACCTTGGGGCCCTGCGCCAGCGGCAACAGGCCATCGTTCTTGAGCAGAACCATGCCTTCGGCGCCGGCCCGGCGGATCAGCGCCCGCGTTTCGGCGCGATCATCGGCGATTTCCTCGAATGGCCGCCTATCGGTCAGCGCGCCGGTCCATTCCATGACGGAAAGGATGGCACGCACGCGGGCCGCAATGGTTTCGCGCGACACCTCGCCGGCTTCGACCGCAGCAATCAGCTTGGCCCCGCGATCGCGGGGCGGCCCGGGCATTTCCATGTCCAGTCCGGCATTGACGGTGGGCGCCGTGGAATGAGAGCCGAACCAATCGGACATGACGAGGCCATCAAAGCCCCATTGGCCGCGCAACACGTCGGTGATGAGCCAGTTGTGCTCGGAGGCAAATGTGCCATTGACCTTGTTATAGGCGGTCATGACACCCTTGGTGCCGCCTTTCTTCACCGCCATTTCGAACGGAACGAGATAGACTTCGCGCAGGCTCCGCTCGTCGATCACCGAGCTCATGCTCGTGCGCTCGATTTCCGATTCATTGCCGGCAAAGTGCTTGACGGTCGCCGAAATGCCCTGGCTCTGCAGACCCTGGATATAGGCCGCACCCAATTCGCCGGTGAGGATCGGGTCTTCCGAAAAGCACTCGAAATTGCGGCCATTGGTGACCGAGCGCTGAATATTGACCGTGGGCGCGAGCAGCATGTGCGCGCCCTTCGACTTGGTCTCGTGGGCGAGCGCCACGCCAACCTCACGCAGCAGGTCCACATTCCAGCTCGAACCGAGACTGATGCCGACCGGAAATGCCGCCGCCTTGACGCCGCCCAGCAGCCCGCCGCCACCGCGCGCGCCATTGGGGCCATCCGAGACGCGCAACTTGGCAATGCCGAGGCGCTCGACGGCCGGCAGCGACCAGAAATCCTCGCCCGAGAGCAGGCTGACCTGCTCCTCAAGGGTCATGGCTGCGATCAGGTCTTCAATTCTCATCTTGGTCTCTCTTCGTCAGGCCGAAAGCCCGGCCAGAACCGCGGCGCTGTCGTGTTCGGGAACATCGCCAATCGCGGCCATTCTGCCATCCAGCTTGCCCAGCATATCGCGGAAAATGCCGGCATAGGCAGGGTCCGCCGCAATATTGGTTAGTTCGTGCGGGTCATTTTCACAATCGAACAGTTCCCATTCCGGCGCTGCCCCGTTTGGCCTGGCGCCCAACTGGCCCAGGTCGTCATTGTACCAGTAGATCAGCTTATAGCGCTGGTCGCGCACGCCATAATGGGCCCAGCACTCGTGGATCTCGTCATTGTGCATCCAGTAGCGGTGATAGGTGAGCTGGTCCCAGTCCCCGGGAGTCTTGCCCTCGAGCACCGGCCGCATGGAGCGGCCCTGCATGTAACTGGGGATCGGCAGGCCCGCATAGTCGAGGAAGGTCGGGGCGAAGTCGACATTGCAGGCGATATCGGCGCTGGTTGTGCCCGGCTTGATGGCGCGGGGAAAGCGCGCGAGGAACGGCATCTGCAGGCTTTCCTCATACATGAAGCGCTTGTCGAACCAGCCATGTTCACCCAGAAAGAAACCCTGGTCCGAGGTGTAGATGACGATTGTATTGTCCGTGAGGCCCTTCTCGTCGAGATAATCGAGCAGCCGTCCCACATTGTCGTCGATGGATTGAACCGTGCGCAGATAGCGCTTCATGTAGCGCTGATACTTGAACTCGGCGAAAGCCTGAGGGTCGGTGAAGGTGAAATTCTCGCCGGTTTCGGCGCAGATCACGGTGATGCTTTCCCCCTCGTGCAATTCGGGGACCTTGCGCATGAAGGGGATGAAATCGAGCATCAGCGACCCGGTTTTTTCTGCGGGACCAGAAGGGGTTACGAGACCAAGATCCTCGTAATTCATGTCCGAGCGAATGCGCATCTTCGCGGCTGCCGCGGCGGCAGCACGGTTGGAATAGTCGTCGTTGAAGGTCTCTGGCAGCGGAATATCTTCGTTTTCCCAGAGGTGATTGTATTTCGGATCGGGCTCGAAATTGCGGTGCGGGGCCTTGTGGTGGCACATCAGGAAGAAGGGCTGGTCACCCGATTTCTCGATGAAATCCAGGCTCATATCGGTAATGATATCAGTGGCATAGCCCGGAATGCGGCGGCGCGAATTGTCCGGAAAAATGAACTTGGGGTCCCAGTAGTCGCCCTGCCCCGGCACCACCGCCCAGTCATCGAAACCGGTGGGATTATGCGCTGGCCCCTCGCCCATATGCCACTTGCCGAACATGCCGGTGCGATAGCCGCCGGCCCGCAAGTGCTTGGCAACATTGGGCAAACGGTTGTCGATTTCGGTATAGAGCGTGGTGACGCAATTGACGTGATTGTAGGTGCCAGTGAGGATGGCGGCGCGGCTGGGGGTGCAGATCGAGTTGGTGACATAGGTCGCGTCGTGACGCAGGCCTTCCTTGGCCAGTCGATCCAGGTTCGGCGTTGCATTGAGCCCGGCGCCATAGGCCGAAATGGCCCGCGCCGCATGGTCGTCACTCATGATGAAAATGATATTCGGACGCATGGTAAAGTCCTGTAATATATAGCTATTCAGCGGGAACAATGGATTGCAGAGAGGCCTCGATCTGCTCGAGGCGCGTCCGGTCGAGATGCGGCACCATGCCGGCGATCTCGAGTACGGTCTTGTCATTGAAGATGGGCGGGACGGCCTTGCCGCCAAGCGCCGGCAGCGCGTCAACCAGGATTGACCGCGCATGTGAATTGGCTAGCAGACTGTTGACATCAACAGTCGCAATGACAGCATCGCGGGCAAAATCGTGCACAGTCGGTCCACGACGCTGGCCGAGCAGGACCTGCGCCCACTGTTTTTCGATCAGGAGGTGGTCCTGGGTGACCTCGCCCTCGACCGGCAGGCCCAGCCGTTCGAACTGGCTGGGCGGTGCATCATTGTCGCGCATGAGGCCGACCAGCTTCTGCGCCATGACCAGTTCGAGCGCCGCATCGCGCAGCGGCTGGGTCTGGCCTGGATCGGTCTTGAGATCATAGAGCAGCGTGCCGAACTCGGATGGGCCGCGCATGGTCCAGCCGGGCATGCGCATGACCGGAGCACCCTTGGTGAAGGAGAAGCCGGGCATCATCTCGGCCGCGGCAAATTCCTCCGGCGCAAAGCGGCTGCGCATATGCGTCGGCATCAGTGTGTGCTCAAGCAGCGGGCGGTTGGCCGGATCGGCAGAGGAACGCATATAGACATAGCGCCCGTCGGTGACGCTGACATGGCCGCCGAAAATTCCGAACAGGCCGGCTTCGCGCACCGGGCGGTCTTCCGCCACCGCATCGCCCAGGGGGCGCCCACCCATGTCCGGCGTCGGCTCCAGCCCGAAGAAGTCGAGCAGCGTCGGAGCGATGTCGATGGTCTGCACCAGGGATTGGCGCCGCGCCCCGGCCACGCCCGAGCGCGGGTCCCAGACGAAGAACGGGGTGTGAATGGTCTCGTCATACCAGGGCATGACCGACTTGCCCCACCAGCCCCGCTCGCCCAGCATATAGCCATGGTCGGTGCAGACGATGAGCATGGTGTCTGCCCACATGTCCTTTTCGTCCATGAGGTCCAGTACCCGGCCCAGATTGGCGTCGCACATCGAGAGCAGCGCCAGGTAGCGGTTCCTGGCCTGATCGACCTGGGCCCTGGCTTCGGTGACCCTCGCATAGGGCGGCCAGTCGAAATCGGCTTCATTGCCGGCCTCGCTCTCTGGATAGAGGCGATGATACTGCTCGTAGCTGAAGAAGGGCTCGTGCGGATCAAACGTCTCGAGCTGCAGCATCCAGTTGTCGGCATCCGCATTGGTGTCGATGAATTCGAGCCCCGCATCGAACGTCAGCGTCTGGGGATGATCGGCCTCGTCCTCGAGATAGCTGCGGTTGATCCCGTCCTGGTTCTGCATCCGGTAGAGGATGTCCTTGAGGCGGCCGGTATCGTTCCTGTTGACGACCCCCTTCCACAGATCGCCTTCCTGGCCGCGAAAGAACTCATAGCTCGAATAGCGGTTGTGATAGGTCGCCCCGCCATCTTCCCAATAGTGCTGATGATCGGTGATCAGATGCGTATAGACGCCATTCCTGCCCAGGATTTCCGGCATGGAATCGTCGAAGGGCTCGATGGGGCCCCAGGAGCGGTGGAGGAAATTGTAGCGCCCCGTATGCATTTCCCGGCGCGCCGGCATGCAGGGCATAGAGCCGGCATAGCAATTCTCGAACGTCGCCGTGCGCGCCGCCAGCCGCGCGAAATTGGGCGCATGGCTCTGCGTGTCGCCATAGGGCGGCAAGAGGCGGCGGTTGAGGCTGTCGAACATGACGATGATGGCGCGCATTTCAGGCTCCGGTGGTCTGGTCTTTTCCGGCGTCATCCCCGCCAGGGCGGGGACATCCGTTTTTGTGCAACAGGGGTTCCAGCTTTTGCGGGAGTGACCCGGAGGACATCAGCGCCCATCACGACACGCCGCCATTGAGGGCGCGCAGGGCGGCGCGGCGTTCGGCCTGGCGCACCGGGTCCGCGACGGGGGCCGCCAGCAGCAGGCGCCTGGTGTAGTCATGGCGGGGATCGGCGGTGACCTGGTCGCAGTCGCCGAACTCAACGATCTCGCCGCCGCGCATCACCGCGACCCGATGGGAAATGTGCCGCACCACCGACAGGTCGTGGCTGACGAAGAGATAGGCGACGCCGGTCCGCTCCTGGATTTCGACGAAGAGATCCAGCACGCGCTGCTGGGTCGATAGATCCAGCGCCGAGACCGGCTCATCGCAGACAATCAGATGCGGCGAGAGCGCCAGGGCCCGGGCAATGGCGATCCGCTGGCGCTGGCCGCCGGAAAATTCGCGCGGATAGCGATAGGCCGCGTCGCTGGGCAGGTTGACCTGCTCGAGCAGGGTACGCACCCGCGCCCGCGCCTCTTCGGCGCTGGCCTGGCGCCGGGCCACGATCGGCTCGACCAGGATGTCCTCGATGGTCATGGACGGATTGAGCGAGGTATAGGGGTCCTGGAACACGGCCTGGATCGAGGCCGCCTTGCCCTTGCGGTCGCGCGGGGCGACGCCGGCAATGTCCTGCCCCTCGAACAGGATACGGCCGGAACTGACCGGGCCGATGCCGAGGATGGCCCGCCCGAGCGTGGTCTTGCCCGAACCGCTCTCCCCCACCAGGCCCACCGTTTCACCCGCACGCACGGTCAGGTTGACGTTCTTGAGGACGTGGTGGGCACCGAACCTGGTGTTCACATCGATACATTCAACGATCAGATCGTCGCTCATGCCGAAACTTCCTTGAGCGTGCGGGGGCGGTAGGTGCGGGGGGTGACATCGTCGAGCACGGCGCCGAGCAGCATCTTGGTGTAGTCGTGCTGCGGGTCGGCAAAGAGCGCCTTGACCTCCGCGGTCTCGACCACCTTGCCGTCCTTCATCACCGAGACGCGGTGGCAGATATCGGCCACGACACCGAAATTGTGGGTGACGAGGATGACGGACATGCCCATTTCGGCCTGCAGGTCGCGCAGCAGCTCCAGCACTTCGGCCTGGACCGTCACGTCGAGTGCAGTGGTCGGCTCGTCGGCGATCAGCAGATCGGGATTGCAGGAAATGGACCGGGCGATCAGCACGCGTTGCGCCATGCCGCCGGAAATCTGGTGCGGATAGGCCTTGAAGGTGCGCATCGGGTCGGGCATGCCCACCTTGGCAAGCAGTTCCAGTGCCCTTGCCTCGGCCTGGGCCCGCGACAGGCCCAGCACCGTCATCATCGGTTCGGTCAACTGGAAGCCGATGCGGAAGGCCGGATCGAGATTGCTCATCGGCTCCTGCGGCACATAGGCGATATGCCGGCCGCGCAGCCTGCGCATCTCGTCTTCGGGCAGGTTGGCGATGTCCTTGCCATCGAACCAGATCGAGCCGGAGAGAATGCGCCCGCCGGTGGACAACAGCCCCAGGACCGCGAAGGCCGTCTGGGTCTTGCCCGAGCCGCTTTCACCCACGAGCCCCAGCACCTCGCCGCGCCGCAATTGCAGCGACACGCCCTTGACCACTTCGGTCCAGCCGGCCTTGCCGGGATAGCCAACCACGAGATCCCGCACGTCGAGCAGGATATCGGTATCGCTGGGGGCGGAACCGGCTGGACCGGCCGCCACAGCGGGCATTTTCGAGACCGCAGGAGCACGATCGCCCTGCTGCAGCCGGTCGCGGATGGCATTGGCCAGGAGCACGAAGGAGGCAACGGTGATGGAGATGGCCAGGCCCGGCCACAGAATGGCGGTGGGCACCACGAACATATTGGCAAAGGCATCCTGGAGCATGCCGCCCCAGGTGGGCACGGATGGATCGCCGAGGCCGAGGAATTCGAGGCCCGCCTGGATGACGATGGAAATACCGGCCACGATCGAGGTCTGGATGATCACCGGCGCCCGGATGACCAGCAGGATGTGCCGGGCGATGATCCTGAGGTCGGTGAGCCCGGACACGCGGGCGGCATCGACATAGAGCTCGTGCTTGACCCCGTTCACCAGGTTCCGCGTCAGCCGGTAGAAACCGGGCGACAGCATGATGCCGAAGATCACCATCGAGACCTGGATGGACGAACCGAGCGACTGGTAGAAGGCCAAGAGCACGATCAGGGCCGGCAGGGCCATCAGCCCGTCGGCGATCCAGCTCATCACCACTTCGCGCCGGCCGCCGAAATAGCCGGCGAACAGGCCCGCAGTGACACCGATGGCCGCCGCGACACTGAGTGCGATCAGGGCCCCGATCAGGGTATTGCGGGCGCCATAGACCAGGCGGCTGAAGATATCGCGGCCCGATCCGTCGCCGCCCAGGAGGTAGCCGTCGCCGGGCGGCGCATTGATCTTGAAGATCTGCAGGTCGCCGGGGGCAAAGGGGGCGATCAGCGGCGCGAACACCGCCGTCAGCACCACTACCAGCAGCAGCACAGCAGCGGTGAGGCCGAGGGGATTGGTGAGGACCGAGCGCAGGATGCTTTCGCGACCGGAGGCGGTCTGGGTCGGGCCGGAGCTTGCAGCGGACATCAGAGGCGCACCTTGGGATTGACCCAGGCATTGGCCAGGTCGATGAGGATGTTCACGATGACGACGAGGATGATCATGGTGACGACGACGCCCATGAGGATGGGGATGTCGCCGGACAGGGCCGCCTGCACCGTGATCGAGCCGAGGCCGGGAATGGCAAAGACGCGCTCGATGATGGCGGCACCGCCCAGGAGCCCGATGAACTGCAGCGAAAGGACGGTCAGGGCCGCCGGCATGGCATTGCGCAGCGCGTGGCGGAACAGCACCGAAGAGGGCTTGATGCCGCCGGCCCTGAGGGTGCGCACATAGTCCTGGCGCAGGGCATCGATCATGGCGCCGCGCACCTGCTGGGAGGCCGAGGCGATGCCCGACAGCACCAGCGCAGCCACCGGCAGGGTCAGGGAGGCCAGCCAGCCCACGGGCGAGGTGGAAAAATCGGTATAGCCGGTGGCCGGCAGCCAGCGCAGGTTGAGCGCAAAAACCACGACCAGGATCAGGCCGAGCCAGAAATTGGGCAGCGAGAACCCGACGACGCTGATCAGCTGGATCACCCGGTCGGCCCAGCCGCCGCGCACCGCCGCGGCAATGCCGAGCAGGGCCGAGATGATGCCGATGATCGAAACCGCCAGGATCACCATGGAGAGGGTCACCGGCAGGCGCCCGGAAAGGATTTTCGAGACACTCTCGCCCAGCGTCCAGGACTGGCCGAGATCGCCGCGCACCGCCTTGGACACCCAGTCGGCATATTGCACATAGAGCGGCCGGTCGATCCCCAGCTTCTGCTCGAGCGCCACGATCTGCTCGCTGGTGGCGTTGTCGCCCAGAATGTTCTGCGCCACATTGTCGGCCCCGCCGAACACCATGGCAAAGGTCAGCGTGGTGACCAGGGCCAGAAGAACCAGGCTCGAGGCCAGGCGCTTTGCGACATAGCTAAGCATGTAAGCGTTCCCCCGGGCGGGCTGCCGGAAAGGGGCCCGGCCGAACGGCCGCGCCACATTGGCAAGTTGCGATCATGATGGTCCTCCGCCGCCCGCATTGTTCCGGGCTGTGTCTAGGGGCAGATTTAGCAGTTGCAGCGATACGCCGATAATGCAAAAAAATCCCCGAGCGATAACCTGAGTGCATCAATATGCTGGACCAGATCACGCATCTTTTTCGCCTGCGCACCATTCTCGACGAAGGCAGTCTGCGGCGGGCCTCCGAGAAGCTCAATGTGACCCAGCCGGCCCTGTCGCGCTCGCTGGCGCAGCTCGAGCAGTATTTCGGCCAACCCCTGGTGACGCGCCATGCGCGCGGCGTCGTGGCCACCCCCTTCGGCCAGAGGGTGCTCTCGGTATCCAACCGCATCGAGCGCTATTGGGAAATCGCCGAGCACGAGTTGCGCAACGAGGCCATGCAGGAAAAGGCCGTCATGCGGGTGGGCGGCGGCCCGATCTGGCGTTCGGGCATCCTGTCGGGCGTGCTCAGCGAATTGCAGAAGCGCTATCCGCGCCTCGTCATCGAGTTCACCACCCTGGTCTATGGCAAGACCGTGCGCGATCTCGACGAGGGGCGGCTGGACGTCGCCTTTGGCGGGGTCTTCAACGACAGCGGATCAAGCCTGCGCATGGAACGGATCAGGCTGACGCAGGTGCACAACCATGTCATGGCCCGCGAGGACCATCCCCTGTTCACCACCGGGCAGGCGGGCAGCAAGCCCGATCTCAAACGGCTCGGCGACTATCCCTGGATCGTCTATTCCGAACTGCCGACCTATCGCGAAATGACCGAGCACGCCGTGACCGAGCATATTGGCAGCCGGCCGGAAATCCGCTTCGTGTGCCAGAACCTGCTTTCGGTGCTGACCATGCTGCAGCACAGCGATTGCCTCTGCGTCCTGCCGGACCTGTCGGTGGGTGCCTTCTCGGCGCCGCGCATCGTTCCCATTCCCGGCGCTTTCGGGCCCAGCACCGCCGAGGTCGGCATGATTTTCCGGACCGAGCTCAATGACTGGGCTCCGCTCAAGACCCTGGTCGCCCTCAGCCGGGAACGGTTCGGTATCAGCGAACCCGGCTGACCCTGCGCGGCGGCACCTCAACTCCGGACGTAGCGGTCGAGAAAGGCGAGAACCGGCGGCATGACCGCCCCCAGATCGCCGCCGACAAAGCAGTGATCGGCATGGGCGACAGGATGCCATTCGGCAACCGCCCCGGCATCGACAAGCGCCTGATAAAGCGTTTCCCCCTGCCCCGGCGGCACGACGGAATCGAGCAGTCCGTGCTGAATGAGGACCGGGACTGCCCCCGCGCTCACCCAGGAGATCGGGGACGCGGCCTCGGCCGCTGCCGGCCAGTCCGAAATCCTCCCGCCGATGAGACGCCCGGAGGCCGAGACCTCGCTGTCATGCACGAAACGCGCCGTGGGCAGCGCCTGGGCATCGAGGCGCTTGAGGTCGGTGACGCCATACCAGTCGACAACGGCGCGCAATCGCGGCGTGGGGCCGGCAATGCCCTCGCTCCCCTTGAAGTGATCCGGCGTCTCCAGCCCCAGAAGCAGGGCAAGGTGCCCGCCCGCGCTTTCGCCCAGGGCCGCCATCCGGTCCGGATCGATGCCGAACCGGTCGGCGTGATGGGCGAGATAGCGCAAAGCGGCGCTGCAATCCTGGATCTGGGTTGGAAACCGCCCCTCCCCGGACAGCCGGTAGGAAATCCGGGCCACCGCATAGCCGGCCACCAGAAGGTGATCGACGAAATTGATGCTGGCCAGATTGGGATGCATGGAGTGGGGGTGCCCCTGCATCCAGCCGCCGCCGTGAATATAGACCACGACCGGATGCGGCCCGGGACCGGCCGGCACGGCCAGCGACAGGGTCAGCGCGCGGAAACCGAAGGGCTGGGCATAGAACAATTCGCGCCAGACGCGCCCGCCGCCCGGCAGGCTGTCGACACGCTCGAGGCAGACATCGAGCTCCTTGCGCGCGGCGGCGCGGGCATCGTCGGACATGGCTTCCTCGATCAGTAGCGCGCGTCTTCGAGACCACAGAACGGGTCGACGGGCGAGTTGCCGGCAAAGGGTTTCAGGCCCATCATGCAATCCAGCGCCGCCGCCTGCATCTCGTCGGAGGTGCAATAGGCGTTGACATAGGCCGGCATGCGCGGCGCGTCATAGAGGTAATAGGGATAGCCGAACGACACCATGGCCGTCGGCACCTCGTGCCAGGGCCGCTTCATGGCCATGCGGAAATCGCCCATCAGGCGCAGCCAGTCGAGGAAGATGCGGCCCCGCGTGAGCAGGGTCTCCTCGCCCAGGGCGTAGAGGACGAGATCATAGCCCTCGGCAAAGCCCTTGTTGTCGGGGGCATGGACGTCGACCGCAAAGCCGCGCTGGCGCATCAACTCGGGCAGGACCATCGGTGTTGCGGCGCCGTGGAGCGGCGAGACCACGCCGGTGGTGACGAACAGCACCTTGCGGTGCCGCTCGGGGGACAGCGGAAAGACGCCCTGAACATCCTTGACCAGGGTTGGCGCGCGCTCGAAGGCGCTGGTCGCGGTGGCTGTGGCCTGCGGCTGGCGCAGGGTGGCAAGACGCTGGTCGAGAGGCGGACGCGCCTTCTCATGCAGGCCGAGCGCCGCTTTGAGGCCAAGCACCCGCCACAGCGCCTCATCAAGCCGCTCGCGGCTGAGGCGGCCGGCCGCCAGCGACGCCTTGATGCCCCCCAGGTCGCGGTCCATGTCACTGGAAAACAGGATCATGTCGCATCCGGCCCGCAGCATTTCGGCCTTGGCCTCACCGGGCGCCATGAAGGCGGTCACGCCCGCCATTTCCGACGCATCGGAGACGATGAGCCCGTTAAAACCAAGCCGGTTGCGCAGCAGTTCGGTGGTGAGCGGATGCGACAGCGAGGCCGGCCGGAAGGCCTCGAGGCCCGCCTCCGGATCGAGCCCGCGCACAAAACTGGGCAGGGCGATATGGGCGGACATGACCGACAGCACGTCCTGGGCAAATGCGTCGCGATAAAGCCGTCCGAACCGCTCCTCCCAGTCATCCATGGACAGGGGATTGACCGTGGTCAGCAGGTGCTGGTCGCGATCATCGAACCCTTCGCCGGGCCAGTGCTTGACGCAGGCGGCGACACCCGCCTCCTGAAAGGCGCGGGCCTGGGCCAGGGCATGGCGGCCGATGCGATCGACATCGGAGCCATAGCCGCGCGTGGCGACGATGGGAGAGCGGAAGGCGGCATTGATGTCGAGAACCGGCGTATAGGACCAGTTGACCCCGATGGCCCGGGCCTCCCCGGCCATGATGCCGGACACATCGGCGGTGAGCGCGACGTCGTCGACGGCGGCCAAAGCCAGGGGGTTGGGCAGGACGGTGCCGAAGGCCAGGCTCATGCGCGAGCCTTCGAGATCGGCGGACACCAGGAGCGGAATATCGGCTTCGTCCTGCAGGCGGTCGAGCAACCGGGCCTCGGCCGGACCGTCGGCGGAAAAGAACCGCATCACCCCGCCCGGCTGCAGGCGGCTGATCTGGTCGCCATCCCAGGCCGCGACCGGACCATGCATGCCGATGACGAAGAGCTGCAGGATGCGCGCATCGCCCTCGAGCCTGGCCGCCGTTTCGGACACCCAGGCCATGGCCGCGTCATCAAGGTGAAAGGGCGCGCTGCGCAGGAAGTCGGGGGCGGCTGGCTGAGACATGGAGTGGTCCAGTTCCGGATAGGGGTGCGAAAAAGGGCGGCCATTGCGGGCCGCCCTCGGGGTCGATCGTCTTGGGAGGACTATTCGGCCTTGGAGTAGTTCCGGATCGGGGGGACCACATTGGTGGTCTGCAGATCGACAGCCACTTCCTTGTTGGTCAGATAGATCGTGTCCCGGCGATACATGGGGGCGAAGAAGGCATTCTCCACCATGTAGCGATTGACGTCCTGGAACAAGGCCGTCTGGGCCTCGCCGGTGGCGTATTGCGCCTTGTCGAGCAGTTCGAGCAGGCCCTGATCGGCCACTTTGGACGGGTTCCACGGCGACTCGGGATAGCCGAACTTGCGGAACTCGGACCAGGTGCCCTGGTAGCCGAACTGGAACAGGAACGCGGGGTATTTGCCGGACCGCAATTCGGTGATGGTGGCGTTGGGCGCGACCTTTTCCCACTTCACGGTAATACCGATATCCTTGAGATATTTCTCGATGATCGGATAAAAGGCCGCAAAGCCATTGGTTTCGGGCATCAGGAGCTCGAAGCCGTCGGGATAGCCCGCCTCGGCCAGCAGCGCCTTGGCCCCCTCGGGATCGAACGGATAGCGGTCGTTGAGCTCGGCCACATAGCCTTCGCTGGTCTCGGGGAAAATCTGGTCCGACAGCTTGCCGAAACCGAGCTCGACGAATTCGAGAATGGACTTGCCGTCGAAGGCCATGTTGAGCGCCTGGCGGACACGCGGATCGGCCAGGGCCGGCGTGATCTTGCCTTCGCGATCGGCAATGGTGAGGCCGAACCAGTCGACATCAACGCGATTGACCACAAGGCCATTGGCTTCGGCATCGGCCACGGCGCGGGCCTCGCTCATGCCGGCATCGATCTGCCCCGATTTCAGCGCGTTGAGACGGGCCACCTGGTCGTTGATCGGGGTGATGGTAATGCGCTCGAAGTCGAAGGCCTCGGCATTCCAGTAGTCGGGATTGCGCACATAGACATATTGCTGGCCGATACGGGAATTGGCCGCATCATAGGTATAGGGGCCCGAACCGACGGGATTGCCCGCCGAACCCTCGACACCCAGGGTCGCCGGCGAGGCCATGGCGCCGCCAACCACGGCCAGGTTCTGCAGCAGCGCCGGATCGGGCTCACTGAGATGCAGCTTGACCTCGGTGGCCGAGACCACTTCGACCTCGGACACGGCCGCGACCATGAAGCTGTTCTGCCCGCCGCCATTCTTGAGATATTCGATATTGGCCTTGACCGCCTCGCCATCGACCGGCGTGCCGTCGGTAAAGTTGACGCCCTCGCGCAGGACCAGGGTCAGTACGCTGTTGTCGGCATTGTAGGTGAATTCGGTCGCCAGGTTCGGGTTGATATCGCCATTGGCTTCGCGCACCAGCAGGGTGTCGAAGACCGGCGACCAGAACTGCATGATATTGCCGATCTGCAGCTGCGCCCGGTCGAAACTGTTGTTGTCGATCACGGCTGCGAGCGCCAGGGTATCGGCATCATTGGCCACCTGCGCCATAGCGGAGGTGGACACGCCAAGCATGAATGCCGCTGCGAGCAACGGCGCAAAGACAGATTTGTGCAACTCTTCATCCTCCCGCCGCCGTCCGTTCATTCGGGTCAGGCGGCCAGCCCGCCTTGCCGGGGACCGTTGCGCATGATGTAGCAAACCAGCGATACGCCGAATAATGCAAAGAACCCCAGGAACGATAAGGCGATTTTATCGGTCCGCAGAAACGGGAACGGCTTTGCCCGGCGGCCCTGCGGTTCACCCCAATGGAGCCCCAACGGCCGGTCCACCCGGCACGAATGTGCCAAGACGCGACCAAAATTCGAAAAATTTATCCCCGGATGGAAGAAATCCCGGCTTGTGTCCGTATACATGGCGTGTGAAGTCACACGCCATGTATTTTGCAGTATTCGCGCAAATGGAATCGGCCCGGACCGGCGCGAAACCGGCTCATTTTCAGATAAACTCCGCCCTGTCTCCCAATTTGGACAGTTTCAAGGCCGGCGCGACAATTGCGCTCCTGACGAAACTGGGATTTGGTGTGCGCCAAGCCTTCCAAGACTACTCCGAGAAGGCGCTATTCAGGAATGGAGAGAACACTGATGCACACTTCACTGACCCGCATTGCCGCTGCGCTCGTCGCCTCGACAATGCTTGCCGGTGTGGCCAATGCCGAGACCATCCGCTGGGCGCGCTCGTCTGACGCCCTGACGCTGGATCCGCATTCGCAGAACCAGGGCGTCACCCATACTTTTGCGCACCACATCTATGAAACGCTGCTGGGCCGCGACAATGACGGCAATCTGACGCCGCGCCTGGCCACCGAATGGGCCCTCAAAGAGGGCGACGACACGGTCTGGGTGTTCAAGCTGCGCGAAGGCGTCAAGTTCCACGACGGCGCCGACTTCACCGCCGAAGACGTGGTCTTCTCGCTCGACCGCGCCCGCTCGGAAGGCTCGAACATGAAGCAGCTTCATGCCGAAGTGGCTTCCGTGACCGCCGTTGACGACCTGACCGTCGAAATCCAGATGGTGGGCCCGAGCCCCCTCTATCCGAACAACGTCACCAATACCTTCATCATGGACAAGACCTGGTCGGAAACCAACGACCTGCAGGACGTCCAGGATTTCGGTGCCGGCGAGACCAATTATGCGGTGCTCAACACCAATGGTACCGGCCCCTATTCGCTGACCTCGCGCGAAGTCGACGTGCAGTCGGTCCTTACCGCCTTTGACGGCTGGTGGGGCGAAGCGCCGGCCGTGACCGAAATCGTCTATCTGCCGATCGCCGACAACGCCACACGCGTTGCCGCCCTGCTCTCGGGCGACGTCGATATCGTTCAGGACGTCCCCGTCCAGGATATCGAGCGCCTGCAGAACACCGCCGGCTTCAAGGTCGAGACCGGCCCTGAAAACCGCATCATCTATTTCGGCTACAAGTTCGGCGAAGAGCCGCTGAAGTCCTCCAACATCACCGACAGCAACCCCATCAACAATCCGCTGGTGCGCGAGGCCATGGAACTGGCGCTCGATCGCGTCGCCATCCAGCAGGTGGTGATGCGCGGCAATTCCATCCCCGCCGGTGTTGCCACCCCGCCCTTCGTCAATGGCTGGACCGAAGAACTCGACGCCTTCCCGGCGCCCGATGTCGAAAAGGCCAAGGCGCTGCTGGCCGAAGCCGGCTATCCGGATGGCTTCTCGATCACCCTCGACACGCCGAACAACCGCTATGTCAATGACGAGGCGATTTCGACTGCCTTTGTCGGCATGCTCGGCCAGATCGGCATCCAGGTGACCCTGGCCTCCCGTCCGGTGGCCGAACACAGCCCGGTCATCCTCGCCAATGAGAGCGATTTCTACCTGCTCGGCTGGGGCGTCCCGACCTTCGACAGCGCCTATATCTTCAACGATCTGGTGCACTCCAAGACCGACACCCACGGCACCTACAATGTGGGCCTCTACTCGAACCCGGAACTGGACGAGAAGATCATCTCGCTGGGTACCGAGACCGATTTCGACAAGCGCAATGCGACCATTGCCGAAATCTGGGAAGTGGTGAAGGCCGATCGCGTGCTGCTGCCGGTGCACAACCAGGTGCTCGCCTACGCCATGCGTGACGGCATCACCCTGCCGGTGCAGCCCGAGAACCAGCCGAACATGACCACGGTCGTCTTCGAGTAAGCGTTACGCCAATCCCGAGCCGTCGCGCCCCCGGATATTCCGGACGGCGCGGCGGTTCTCAAATTCTGGGGGGATCGGCACTATGCTGGCCTTCATCGCGCGACGCCTCGGCCAATCGGTATTGGTCATGCTGGTCGTCGCCTTCATTGCCTTCATGGTCTTCCGCTATGTCGGCGACCCGGTCTCGTCCATGCTGGGCCAGGACTCCAACATGGCCGACCACGAGGCGCTTCGCGAGCGCCTGGGTCTCAACGAGCCATTCTACGTCCAGTTCTATCATTTCGTGGTCAATGCCCTGCAGGGCCAGTTCGGCATCTCCTATCGCCTGCAGCAGCCGGTGACCCAACTGATCATGGAGCGCCTGCCCGCCACGATCGAGCTGGCCGTGGCCTCCTCGCTGATCGCGGTGGTCGTCGGGGTCGTTCTGGGCATCTATACGGCCTTGCGGCCGCGCGCCATTTCCACCGCCGTCATCATGACGCTGTCCCTGGTCGGGGTGTCGCTGCCAACCTTCCTGATCGGCATCGGGCTGATCTATATCTTCGCCGTGGAGCTTCAGGTCCTGCCCTCTTTCGGACGCGGACAGGTGGTGAACCTGGGCTGGTGGCGCACGGGCCTGCTGACCGAATCCGGGCTGCGTTCGCTGATCCTGCCGGCCATTACCCTGTCGCTGTTCCAGCTGACGCTGATCATGCGCCTGGTGCGGGCGGAAATGCTCGAAGTGCTGCGCACCGACTATGTCCGCTTTGCCAGGGCGCGCGGGCTTTCCCAGCGGGCCATCAATTTCGGCCATGCCCTCAAGAACACCATGGTCCCGGTGATCACCATTACCGGCCTGCAGCTCGGCTCGGTCATCGCCTTCGCCATCATCACCGAAACCGTGTTCCAGTGGCCGGGCGTCGGCTCGCTCTTCGTCAATTCCGTCGCTGTCGTCGACGTGCCGGTCATGGCCGCCTACCTGGTGTTCGTGGCGCTGGTCTTCGTCGTGATCAATCTGATCGTGGACATCCTCTATTTCATCGTCGATCCGCGGCTGCGCGACGGCGCCAAGACCGGGAGGTAGCATCGTGACCGATCTGCCCCATTCCCCCGAGCAGCCCGTCGTGGCTGCCAAGACCTCGCGCTGGAAGACTTTCCTCAAGTCCGACATCGTCTGGTCCTACCGCCATTCGCCGGTGACCATCGTCGCCTCGATCATCGCGGCGCTGCTGGTGCTGATGGCTGTGTTCGCCCCCTGGATCGCGCCCTACAATCCGTTCAATCCGGCCACGCTCAACCTGATGGACGGCTTTACCGCCCCCAATTCGAGCTCCTTCTCGGGCAAGTACTTCCTGATGGGCACCGACAATCAGGGCCGCGACGTGCTGTCCTCGATCATGTACGGCTCCCGCGTCTCGCTGTTCGTGGGCCTTCTGGCGACGCTCTTCGCCATGGTCATGGGCGTCGGTCTGGGCCTGGTGGCTGGCTATGTCGGCGGGGTCGTCGATGCCATCATCATGCGCGTCGCCGATGTGCAGCTGAGCTTTCCGGCCATCCTCATTGCCCTGTTGATCTTCGGGGTGGCCCGCGGTCTCATTCCCCCCAACCAGCAGGAAGGCGCCGCCGTCTGGGTGCTGATCCTGGCCATTGGCCTCGCCAACTGGGCCCAGTTCGCCCGTACTGTGCGCGGCGCCACCATGGTTGAGCGGCAGAAGGACTATGTCGCTGCCGCCCGTATCCTTGGCGTCAATCCGATCATCGTCTTGCTGCGCCATGTTCTGCCCAATGTGCTGGGCCCGGTTCTGGTTATCGGCACCATCGGGCTGGCCCTGGCCATCATCGAGGAGGCGACCCTGTCCTATCTCGGTGTCGGCGTTCCCCCGACCCAGCCGTCGCTGGGCACGCTGATCCGCATCGGGCAGCAGTTCCTGTTCTCCGGTGAATGGTGGATCCTGTTGTTCCCCGCCGTCACCCTCGTCCTGCTCGCTCTGTCGGTCAACCTTCTGGGTGACTGGCTGCGCGATGCCCTCAATCCGAAGTTGCGCTGATGAGCGAACCTGTTCTGTCCATCAAGGACCTGGTCGTCGAGTTTCCGTTTCGCGACGACGTCTTCCGCGCCGTTGACGGGGTCAGTTTCGACATCATGCCCGGCGAAGTCGTCGGCGTGGTGGGTGAATCGGGCGCCGGCAAATCCATGACCGGTTCGGCCGTCATCGGCCTGATCGAGCGTCCCGGCCACATCGCCGGCGGCGAAATCCGGCTCAAGGGCGAACGCATCGATACCCTGCCCGAGGCGGCCAAGGCCAAGCTGCGCGGCAAGCGCATCGGCATGGTGTTCCAGGATCCGCTCACCAGCCTCAACCCGCTCTATACGGTGGGCGAACAACTGGTCGAGACCATCCGCACCCATCTGCCGCTCTCCGAAGCCGAGGCGCGCCAGAAGGCCATCGACCTCTTGTCCGAGGCCGGCATCCCCAAGGCCGCCGAGCGCATCGACAGCTATCCGCACCAGTTCTCGGGCGGCATGCGCCAACGCGTCGTCATTGCCCTTGCCATCGCTGCGGAACCGGAACTGATCATTGCCGACGAGCCCACCTCGGCGCTCGACGTCTCGGTCCAGGCCCAGATCATCAAGGTGCTGAAAAAGCTCTGCGCCAATCACGGCGCGGCCGTCATGCTGATCACCCACGATATGGGCGTCATCGCCCAGACCGCCGATCGCATGGTGGTGATGCATCGCGGCAAGGTGGTCGAGACCGGGACGGTCGGCGACATCATCCGCCGCCCGCGCGAGCCCTATACGATCAAGCTCATCGACTCGATCCCCACCATCCAGCGCCAGGGCGATGCGCCAGCGCCAGCCGAAGCCGCCAATGACGACAGCGCCTATGTGCAGGTCAAGGGCCTGGTGCGCGACTTCGAGATCGGCGGCGGCAGCTTCACCCGGCTCCTGCCCGGCAAGGTCGAGGTCTTCCGGGCCGTCAACGATGTCAGCTTCACCATTCCGCGGGGCGAAACCTTCGGCCTTGTGGGCGAGTCCGGATCGGGCAAATCCACCTGCGCCAAGATGATCGTGGGCCTCCTGTGGCCAACCGCCGGCACCATCAGTGTCGACGGCCACGATATCTGGGCCGGCGGCAAGGGCCACCAGGAACGCCGCAAGCGCGTGCAGATGATCTTCCAGGATCCCTATGCCAGCCTCAATCCGCGCTGGCGGGTCGCCGATATCATCGCCGAACCCATGCGCACCCTGGGCCTTGCCCGCAACCGCGGCGAAGTCGACGACCGGGTCGCCGAACTGCTGCGGCGCGTGCGGCTCGATCCTGCCGTCATGCGCAAGTTTCCGCATGAATTCTCCGGCGGGCAGCGCCAGCGCATCGCCATCGCGCGGGCACTGTCCAGCCAGCCCGAATTCATCGTCTGCGACGAGCCCACCTCGGCGCTCGACGTCTCGGTGCAGGCCCAGGTGCTGGAGCTGATGAGCGAATTGCAGTCCGAATTCGGGCTGACTTACCTGTTGATCAGCCACAACCTGGCCGTAGTGCGGCAGATGTCGACGGCAGTCGGCGTGCTGCACAATGGCGTCCTGGTGGAAAAGGGACCGACCGACGCGATCTTCGACAATCCGCAGGCCGATTACACAAGGATGCTGCTCGACGCGGTGCCCGATATTTCTCGGGTTGCCTGAACCGGAAAGGCGTTTGCACGATGACTGCCCTCGAAGACATACGGCGCCGGCACATCATCGATTGCACCATTGCCGTCCTGGTGCGCGATGGCGTGGCGGAAACCTCGCTGTCGCGCATTGCCACCGAGGCCAAGGTCGCCAAGGGGATCATCTGCTATTACTTCGGCAGCAAGGAAGGCCTTTACGATGCGGTCCTGGCCAGCGTCGGCGAGCGCATGATCGCGGCGCTGGTCGCCGACGCCAATGCCATCGACGATGAATGGCGCCGCATCTCGGCCTTTGTCGGCGGACACCTGAACTACGCCCGCAATCATCGCAGCGAATTGCTGGCTCTGCGCCATCTGTCCTCGACCCGTGCCGGCGGCTCGCACATGTCCGATCACCTGGCCATCTGGCGCGACCAGCGCGCCTGGCTGGTGGACACGCTGACCGCCGGGCAGCATCGCGGCACGTTCCAGGCCTTTGATCCCCTGGCCGTCGCCACCGCCATTTCCGGCGCGCTTGAGGGCGGGCTGCTGCAATGGGCCCATGACGAAACGCTCGATCTCGATCTCTATGCGGGCCAGTTGCTGGACCTGTTCGAGCGCGGCGTCTGCAGCCCGGCCCCGGCGCGCCAGGCGCTCCCGGCCTGACGCCGGACAACAGGGCTCTGGCAACGCGCCGCCATTGCTGGTGTATATAGGCCATGGTCCCGCGCAAGATCGGCAAGATCGACGTCATGAACGAGCTTCCGGCTCTGCGCCGCTATGCGCTGAGCCTGACGCGCCATCCGGTCGATGCCGAAGACCTCGTGCATGACGCGCTGGTGCGGGCCATGGAGCGCAGCGCCACCTACAATCCGGCGGGAAATCTCAGGGGCTGGCTCCTCTCCATCGTGCACAACCTGCACATCGACCGGCTCCGCTCTGGCAAGAGCGCCGCAGCCAGGGATCGTGACTTCGCGGCCCAGTCCCCGGACATGCTGGCGCCCACCCAGATGGACAGCGTGCGGCTTTCGCAGGTGCGGCAGGCCTTTGACCGGCTGCCCGACGAGCAGCGCGAGGCCATGCATCTGGTGGCGATCGAGGGGCTCAGCTACGAGGAGGCGGCCGCCATATTGGGCGTGCCGGCCGGCACCGTGATGTCGCGCATCTCGCGGGGGCGCGAAACCCTGAGGCGCTGGGAAAGCGCCCCGCCGCTCAGACTGATCAGGAAGGGCCAATGATGCATTCACGTGAATCGATCGATCCGCTGGAACTGGCGGCCTATGTCGACAACCAGCTCGATGCGGCGCGGCGCATCGAAATCGAGCGCTGGTTGTCCCAGCATCCCGACGTCGCCGCGCAGGTGATGACGGATCTGCAGTTCCGCGACGAGTTGCGCTTTTCGGCGGACAGCCTGCAGGTGGAGGCCCGGCAGCCAACCGAAGACCTGGCCCGGCGCCTCGATGGCCGGCTGCGTCGCAACCGGGTCCTGCGCCATCTCAGGCCCCTGGTGGCCGCCTCGCTCCTGGTGACCGCCGGCTGGGTCGCCCACGGCCAGATCGGCGGCGCCCTGCCCACGCAGGCCTCCACTGACCTGCCCGAATATGTTTCGGCCGCCGTCGATGCCCACCACATCACCGCGCTGCGGGCCGGCATGCACTCGCAGACGCGCGGCACCGAATATGACCCGGCCGAACTCCTGGCCGAGACGGCTATCCGCATGCCGGCGCTGCCGGCCGGCTGGACCATTACCGATGTGCAGATCTATCCGTCCGATTTCGGTCCCAGCGTGGAGCTGGCCTTCGACGCCGATGGACTGGGCGCTGTCTCGCTGTTTGCCGCCCGGCCCGGCCGCTCGCTCATCGAGCGCCCCTCCACCCGCCATGTTGAGGACACCACCACGGCCTATTGGCAGATCGGCGACATCGCCTATGCGCTGGTGGCCGGTGCCCCCACCATGGATGTGTCCCGCGCCGCCACCAGCCTGTTCGACTCGCTCGACTGACGGCAGCGCCCGGATTGACGCAGGCGGAGGCCCGGCTTAGGGTCCGGCCATGACGCATTGGCAGGACGGCATCATCGTAGGTGGGCGCATGGGCGTGGCAGCGTAGCTGCCGGCGAAAGCACCCATGCGCGGTAAACCAGCCCCGGATCGGGGCTCTTTTTTTGCCCAAAGCCCCCGCAAAGCCACTGGTGTCCGTCATGTCCGCGCCATTTCCCAAGCCGCGCCTCTTCACGCTGATCCTGTTGTCGGCCCTCGCCATCCTGCCCATCAATTTCTTCCTGCCATCGCTCCCCGGCATGGCTGCCGAATTCGGCGTGGACTATGGCGTCATGAGCCTGTCCCTGGCCGCCTATGCCGGTGTCTCGGCCTGTTTGCAGCTCGTCGTCGGCCCGCTCTCGGACCGGTTCGGCCGCCGGCCGGTGATCCTGTGGGCCGTCGCGATCTTCCTGGCCGCGACGCTGGGCTGCGCCCTGGCGCCGGATGCCGGGACTTTTCTTGGCTGCCGCATGCTCCAGGCCGCCATCGCGCCGACCTATGCCATCTCGCTCGCCACCATCCGCGACACCGCCAGCCGGGACGGCGCCGCCGGACAGTTCGGCACCCTGGCCATGGCCTGGGCCATCGCCCCCATGCTGGGCCCGGCGCTGGGCGGGCTGATAGACCAGGCGCTCGGCTGGCGGGCCTGTTTCTACGCCCTGGCCCTGATCGGCGGCGGCGTCTGGCTCCTGTGCTGGTTCGATTTTGGCGAAACCAACACCGCGCGCGCCAGCGGCCCGGGCAACCCCTATGGCGCCTTCGGGGCATTGCTCGGCTCGGCTCACTTCTGGGCCTATTGCCTGTGCAGCGCCTTTTCGGTGGGCGCCTTTTACGCCTTTCTCGCCGGAGCGCCGCTGGCCGCCGCGGCCTTTGAGCTGTCACCCGCCGTCCTTGGAATGGTCATGGGGTCGATCACCGGCGGCTTCATCCTGGGCAGTTTCCTGGCCGGACGGCTCGCGGGCCGGTGGCCCGGAACCACGATCATCCTCGCCGGCCGGACCCTGGCCTGCCTTGGCCTCTGCCTCGGCCTCGCGCTGCACGCGGCGGGCCTGACCCATATCCTGGCGCTGTTCGGCCCCTGCCTCTTCGTCGGCCTGTCGAACGGGCTGACCCAGCCGAGTGCCAGTGCCGGCGCCATCTCGGTGCTGCCGGCCCGGACCGGCAGCGCCGCGGGCCTTTCCGGCGCCATTTCCGTGGCCGGGGCTTCCCTGGTCTCGGCTCTGGCCGGCGCAGTCCTCACACCAGCCAATGCCCAGGCGGGACTGCTGCTGGTCATGCTGGCCTCGGCCACACTGGCCCTGCTCGCCGCCCTGACCCTCCGCCACCTCGAACGCCCGGCGCCGGAGGGGTGATTACCACGCCCCCAATTCCATGCGCAGGAGGCGTCAGGTGGCTATGGCGTTCATATAGTGAAGGTTGCGGCTGGCCAGGGCCAGGGGGCTTTGGGAGGCGTTTTCGGCGACGTCCTGTTCGACAACGACAGGCCCGGTAAAACGCCTTTCACGGAGCAGCTGCATCACCGCCTGGATGTCGACGGCTCCATCGGGCAGCGGACACATGACGCCGGCACCATAGGACGCGGCAACCGACAGTTCCCCCGCCAGCACCCGCGCGCGAACGGCCGGGTCCACATTTTTCAGGTGCATATAGGCGATGCGGGAATAGACCTTTTCCATATAGGCGACCGGATCCTGATCCCAGAAGGCGTGATGACCCGTGTCGAAGCACAAATCGACATCGGTCTCATCGAGGAAATGATCGATCTGCGCCTCTTTCTCGATGGCCGTTCCGATATGGGGATGAAAACTCAGCGCCAGCCCGTACTCGCCCTCGACCAGCGACTGCGCCTCGCTGACCATGGTGATCAGCGCCCGCCAACCGGCGGCATCGAGCACCCCCTCCCGGCCCGCGGGATAGGCATTGCTCTCATCCATGATGACGAGGTGCCGCGCGCCGAGCGACACGAAAAGGGCCGATAATTCCCGCAGGGTCGCCAGAAACCGGGGGCTGCTGGCGGGGTCGCTGAAGGCGTGGACATGGGTCGCCCCGATCAGGGTCAGACCACGATCTGCCAGTTCGCCGCGCAACAATCCCGGATCATTGGGGAGGAACCCGAAGGGCCCCAGTTCCGTGCCGCGATACCCGGCGGCCGCCACCTCATCGAGATATTGCTGCCAGGTCAGCGCATTGCCGGTTGGATAGGTGATGCCCCAGGAACAGGGTGCGTTGCCGATAAGCATGGTCAGGGCCCTATATAGATCGGATTGCTCAGTGCCCGTCGCAGCGGTTGCTCGGCGATGCGCGCACCCTTGAAATGCGCGGGCAATTGCACGCCCTCGAGCACGGACAGCAATTCGCCAATCAAACGCTCGCGGCTGGCCACGGCGATGATTTCGGCGCGCACGAAGGTCTGGGGATGGTCAAGGCTGATCTGCCCGGTCCAGTCATCGCGGTCGATCTCGACGTCAACCAGCGGGCCGGTGGCATCGATCAGCACCAGGCGGTCGCCGCCCGCACCCCGGACCGAGATATCGAGTTGCGATGCATCGGCCACGGTGCCGCCCATGACCGCATCGCCACACCGCAGTTCAAGATGCGGGCCCGCCGGGCTTTCGGTGATATAGCCGTGCCCCGACTTCATCGCCGCCAGCACCGCATCCTCACTCAATTCCGTCAGGAAGAGCACGGTTGTCGGGCGCGCGAGGACCAGCGGCCCTTCGGGACGCAGATCGGCCGGCTGGTGATAGTCGGAGCCGCCAATGGCGGAGAGTTTCATGCCCGAGGCCAGGCGCTGCTGATAGCGTTCGAGCGACACCCAGTTCCAGTCGAGCCAGGTCGATTGCCAGACTTCCTGACAATCGGCGGCCGGCAATTCATAGTCCCAGGGAATGACCGGCTTGTCGTGGTTGATCGAGAGCAGCCCGCCCGCCTCATGCACAAGGCGCTCCAGGACATGAGCATCGGATGGTCTGGTCATGCGGAAATCGATCCACTCATCGACACCGAAGACATTGGCGTGGCCCACTGCCGTGGTCACTTCCATGCCGCGCACGAAGACCAGGTCCGGCGAGGACTGGGGATGAAAGTAGCGCCGCTGGCTGATGGTGTTGTGATCGGCGATGGCGAGGAAATCGAGGCCCGCCTGCCGCGCGGCGGCGTGCAGCACCTCTGGCGAGCCCCTGGCATCGGAATGATAGGTGTGACAGTGCAGGTCACCCTTGTACCAGCCGGCGCCGGCGCGGACCGGAAAGGAACGCTCCGGCTGGGGCAACAGCGCCCGGGGGGCATCGTCGATCCCTATGGTGAGTGCGATATCGGCCCCGGATTCGGGAACCTTGTAGAGCCCCAGAATGACATGCCAGATGCCCGGCGGCATGTCCCCATGGATGTAACCCGGTGTCGCGTCATCCGTGGCGATGAAGAAACAGTCGCGGGCGCCGCCACTCCAGCCGCGAAAGCCCTCGCGTGCCGGATAACCGGTATCGCGCGGGTCGAATGCCCCCAGGTCAATGATGCAGTCTTCGGCCTTGGCATAGCGGATCGCCACATCGATCCGCGTCGTGCCTTCGGGGACGTCGAAGGGGATATAGTAATAGGGATTGGCGGCCTGATCGGCGCGGGTGACGTGTGCGGTGATGGTTTTCATGGGCAGGCGCCAGGGGTTTGGTATGCGTTGCGGGATGGCCCCAATCTGGGGATCACTCCCCCACCGCCGGGATGCGTTTTCCCGCTGCGTCGAACAGGTGCACATGCTCGGCGGAAAAGCCCAAAGTGACCTGGTCGGCAACGTCGAGGTGATCGTCGGTGAAAATCCGGGCCGTGACCCGGCCGGCCTCGCCGCGGTCGATGGTGACCAGGCTTTCCGGGCCCATATTCTCATTGGCAAAGAGCGGCGCGCTGATGGTGTTGGACGCTGCGGGGCCCGCCAGCGACAGGTGCTCGGGGCGCACGCCAAGCGTCAGTTTGCTGCTTGTCGAAAGGGCCCTGCCGATGGCGTCGGTCATGGGCAGCCCGGATACGGTCAGCCCGTTGCCCTTGAGCGCCAAGAGGCTATCGCTTTGCGTGCCCTCGACGTCCACCAGATTCATCGGCGGATTGCCGACGAAGTTGGCAACGAAGGTGGTGGCGGGACGGCGGTAGATCTCGATGGGCGAGGCATATTGGACGATGCGGCCCTGATCCATAACGGCGATGCGGGTCGCCAATGCCATGGCCTCGGCCTGGTCATGGGTCACATAGACCGCCGTCATCCCCATGTCGCGTTGCAGGTGATTGAGGAAGCCACGGGCCTCGAGCCGCAGCTTGGCGTCAAGGTTGGAGAGCGGCTCATCGAACAGATAGACCTGGGCCGGATAGACAAGGGCCCGGGCCAGCGAAGTGCGCTGTTGCTGGCCGCCCGAAATCTGGCTCGGCAGGCGGTCCATGAGATGACCGATCTTGAGCACGTCGGCCACCTCGCGGGCCCGGGCGTGCCGCTTGTCGACCGGTTCGCCCCGCACCTTGAGCGGATAGGCAATATTGTCGGCCAGGTTCATGTGCGGGTAAAGCGCATAGTCCTGAAACACCATGGCGATGTTGCGGTTCTTGGGGTGCAGGTGCGTCACCTCCTGCCCGCCGATCAGGATCTGGCCCGAGCTGGGGGTTTCAAGGCCGGCCATCATGCGCAACGACGTGGTCTTGCCGCAGCCGGAAGGCCCAAGCAGACAGACAAATTCACCGTCGCCGATCTCGAAATTGACGTCGGAGACAGCGGTGAAATCGCCGAATTTCTTGGTGACAGTCTTGAATTCAACAGATGCCATGGAAGATCAAGCCTTGATGCCGCCGAAGAACCGGAAGCCGAACTTCCAGCTGACGAAGAGATAGAGGGCCACGACGGGCAGTGAGTAGATGAGCGCATAGGCGGCCAGCAGGGTCACGATGGGCGTGCCCGCTTCCGAATAGAAGGAATAGATGGCGACCGATGCCGGCATGTTGTCCGAGCTGCGCAGGAGAATGAAGGGAATGAGGAAACTCCCCCAGATATTGACGAAGGCCCAGACGACCACGACCACGATGCCGGGCCGGATGACGGGCAAGGCGACGTCGAAAAACGCCTGAACCGGCGAGGCCCCCGCCACCATGGCGCTTTCCTCGTAGGACTTGGGAATGGAGTCGATGAAGTCCCGGAGGATGAACATGGCGGTGGGCAGCAGGCCCCCGGCAAAGGTCAGGATGACCGCGATATGGGTATCCATGATCCCGGCGGCCGAGATGATGAGAAAGATCGGCACCATGGCCGCAGATCCCGAGACCACCGAAGAGAACAGCAGCAGAATGTAGGTGACCGCACCCTTGCCCGGAACCGACGAGCGGCTGAGGGCATAGGCGGCAAGTGTTGCCGCCGCGCCGACGAGGATGACGCCCCCGGTCGCCTGGATGAAGCTGTTCCACAGGGCCTGCACCGCATAGGAATTGCCGAAAACGGTGACGAAGTTGGCAAGGGTCCAGGGGTCGGGCACGGCCAGGCCGAGCTCTGCCCTTGCATTGAAGGGCGCGAAGATGAACCAGATGAGGGGAAGGGCAAAGGCTGCCCCGATCAGCGCCGCCAGGGCAGAAAAGGCGATACGGCCCACAAATGCCGGAAGGGTCAGCTTCATGACTTGGGCACCTTCTTGCGGCCGAGCCTGAGATAGACCAGGGCAAAGGCCAGGTTGATCAGCATCATGATGACGCCCACCGCCGCGCCCTTGCCGAACTGGAAGTCCTGGAAGGCGACACGGTAGTTGTAGATCGACACCAGCTCGGTCCGGTAACTGGGGCCGCCATTGGTCAGAAGGAACGGGGTGAACGTGTTGAAGGTCCACATGGTGATGAGGATGAGGTCGGTCACGATATGGCCCCGGATCAGGGGCAGGCCGATATCGCGAAACTTCTGCCAGCTCGACGCGCCGGCGACGTCGGCCGCCTGGAAATAGCTGGGTGGGATCGATGAAAAGGCCGAATTGAACAGCATCATCGAGAAGGCCGCGCCACGCCAGGTATTGAAGACGACGATGACCCAGAATGGCTGCTGCAGCAGAAAGTCGCCCGGCGGCAGGCCGATGCTTTCGAGCAGCATGTTGAACGTCCCGTTGTCGTAGTCGAGGAAGGCAAACCAGGCGAAGCCGATCACCACTTCGGGCAGGATCCAGGCCGCGATGACAAAGGTTTCGGTGATGCGCTTGACCCAGGCCGGGACGGTCTGGATCAGCCAGGCGAGCAGCAGACCCAACAGCGCCTGCCCGATCAGGGCCGAGGCCAGAACGAACTGGGTGGTCAGGATCAGCGAAAAGCCGAATTGCCCGCGCTGGAAGAAGGTCGCCGGATCGAACAGCGCCAGGTAATTGCCCAGGCCGACGAATTGCGGGTTGAGCGCCGTCGGCCCGATCAGGGTGCGATTGGTGAAGGAGACAAAGATCACCCAGAAGAAGGGGATGATCACGAAGACGCTGACCAACAGGCCGGCCGGCAGCATGAAGGCTGCCCCCGCCCGGTTGGACAGCAAGGCGAAATTGCGCGCCTTGCGCTTGGGCGGGGTGGAGAGGGGTTCGGTGGTCATTGTCTCATCGGCCTTATCTGCGGCTTCGGCGTGGGCTGGCCCGTGCCACACCACCGCGCCGCCCTCGGGCTTGACCCGAGGGCCACTCAATGCACGTGCGGTGTGGACTGGTCCTCGGATCAAGTCCGAGGACAGAAATGTGGTTGTTGGCGTACCGGTGGCCTCCCGCAACACCCGGCGCGCAGATGCGCGCCGGGCCGGTCGGGAGGTGACTAGAGAAGGCTCACGGTGTTTTCTTCGCCGACGACGCCGATGACCGCAGCCTTGTACTGGGCCATGGCTTCTTCAGGAGACAGTTCCCCCGACACCACGGCTTCGGTCATCCGCTGGATTTCCTGTGACACCGCATTGTAATTGGGGTCGTTGGGGCGCGCGGTGGTCAGCGGCAGCAGGGTCTGGCTGGTTTCGGTCAGGAACGGATTGTCCGGAATGGCCACGTCCGACCGCGAGCGGATGCCCGGCTGAAACTCCTGGAAGGCCGTCATCTGCTCCTGGCTCATCATGAAGCTCAAAAGCTTCCAGGCCTCCATCGGCGTATCGGTGTTGGGGTTGATGACAAAGCCCGTGCCGCCGGAGATGGACACGAAATCCTGATCGCGGATGGCCGCGCCGGGTTCCTGAGCCGGCATCTTGGCCCAGCTCATGACATTGTCGCGGTCTTCCACGGCGAACTCGGCGCCCGGTGCCGTGACCGAGCGATAGAACCAGTCGCCCTCGACCAGCATGGCGGTCTTGCCGTCACGGAAATTGGCAAAGCTGCGATTGCGGCCATCGGCCAGCAATTGCGCGCGCTGGTCGCCGAGACCTTCGTCGACATAGACGGTCTTGTAGAGGTTGAGCACGTCCAGGATGCCCTGGCTCTCGACGATGAACTTGCCGTTCTCGTCGGTGACACCTTCGCCCGTGCCCAGCAGGGCCATCCAGTAACCCTGCATGGTTGTGGCTTCGCCCATTGCAACACCGGCATTGAGCTGCAGCGGGGCTTCGACCCCCGCCTCCTTGAGTTTGCGGGCGGCGTCGAGCACGTCGGCCCAGGAGGCCGGCTGCCAGTCGGCCGGCAGCCCGGCCTTTTCCATCAGGTCCTTGCGCAGGAAGATCATGCGCACATCGGTCCCCAGGCCAATGCCATAGGTCTGGCCGTCATAGGACATGATCGAGCGGATGCCGTCGGAAATGTGGTCCCAGCCTTCCCAGTTGGCGTATTCCTCGCCGATCAGCTCGTCGAGCGACTTGAGCTGGCCACCGGCGGCAAAGGCCGGGATGAGAAAGCCGTCGAAGGCGGAAATATCGGGGCCGGCGCCGGTCGAGAAATCGAGGGCCAGCTGCTGGGTGAGCTGGGCGTCTTCACCGCCGAACTGGTTCAAGGTGACATTGATATCGGGGTTGGCGGCCTCGAAGGCAGGAATGACCTTTTCTTCCAGCCATTGCGCGGTGGCGCTGTTGACGCCACCGATGACGCACCGACAGGTGATGTCGAGATCCACGGCAAAGGCCGGAACGGCCATTGCGGACGCACCCAAGAGACCGAGCGCAAGCGCACGCATGCGATTGTTCATCGTAGAAATCCTCCCAAATGGTGGCTCCGAATTCTCCGGTAGCCGATGTTGGCCGGATGGCTCCTCCGCATCCGACCCGTCAAGAATGAACACGTTTTCATTTTTCGTCAATGCGGAGAATTCGCGAACGAAGCGTGTTGGGCTATCGGAGCCAGCGCTTCATGGCAGCTTTTAGCGACATTCTGGTGACAATCGGGCAATCTGTTGCCGCGTGCGGCGCGTTACGCTAGCTTGACATTGGCGCGCAAAGACCAGAACAATTTGAACACGTTTTCAGTATTCGACACAGGCGGGAGGGTGCGGTGACCGAAACGAACGGAGCACCGCGAGGTCGGGCGACGGCCGAAATGGTGGCGACGCGCGCCAAGGTTTCGCGCGTGGCCGTGTCACGCGCCTTCAACCCGCACACCTCGCTCAAGCCTGAAAAGCGCGAGCTGATCCTCAAGATCGCCCAGGAGCTGAACTACACGCCCGACCGCGCGGCACGGGCCCTGGTCAGCGGCCGTACGCATCTGGTCGGCGTCATCGTGCCGGATGTGTGCAGCCACTGGGAAAGCCAGGAAATCGACGCCCTCACCACGGCGCTGCAGGCGGAAGGCTTTGCCACGCTCCTGTTCAAGACCCGCACGGACTATTCTATGGACGAGCAGCTGCTCGCCTATATGCGGGGGTTCAATCCGGATTCGGTCATCGCCTTCGTCGAGAATGTCAAACCACGGACGCTGACGAAATTTCTCGACCGCGCCGTGCCCATCTATGTCGACTATCCCCTTGCCGGGCAGGCCGAGCCCCAAGAGGAAGCTCCGCTCTTCGACCGGCTGAACATCCTGCAACATGACGGGATCGACCAGGCCGTGGCGCTTCTCAAGGGCTATGGCGTCAGCCGCATCGCCTATCTCGCCGGCCTCGACAAATCGCGCGCCAGCCATGCCCGCGAGACCACGCTGCGCCGGGTGATGGCCGATCGCGGCATGGAGCCGCCCATCCTCATCCAGGGCGATTTCGGCTATGACGCCGCCTATCAGGCCACGCTTGATCTCTTTCGCATTGCCGGGGGCGCCGACGCCATCTTTGCCGCCAATGACGTCAGCGCCTTCGGGGCGCTCGATGCCCTGCGCCACGAACTCAAATTGGGTGTGCCGCAGGACGTCAAGGTCGTCGGCTTTGACGACATCGCCCAGGCGCACTGGAAGAGCTACAACCTGACCACGGTCAAGTTCGACCTGGACGAGCGGGTGCGCGCGCTCGTGCGCCTCATGCTGCGGCGGCTCAACAATCCCCATGCCCCCGGGCTCGAGGAAACCCTCAACACCAGACTGGTCGTGCGCGGCACTGTCGGTTGACCCCTTTATGACCCAGAAAACCATCCACCTCGTCTTCAAGACGCATCTCGATATCGGCTTCACCGATCATGCCGCCAATGTGGTGCGGCAGTATCATGACCAGTTCATTCCCCAAGCCATCAGCACGGGTGAACACTTTTATGCCGAGAACGCACAAACGCCGGCCTTCATCTGGACGACCGGCGCCTGGCTCATCTGGGATCATCTCAACACGCAGCCTGCCGAAAAAGTGCGGCGGCTCGAACAGGCCATTGCGCGCGGGCTGATCGCCTGGCACGGCCTGCCCTATACGACCCATAGCGAACTGATGAGCGCCAGCCTCTTCCGCGCCGGCCTGTCCTATTCGGCCGAACTCGACCGCCGCTTCGGCAAGACAACCATTGCCGCCAAGATGACCGACGTTCCCGGGCATACGCTGGGCATGGTGCCGCTGATGGCCGAGGCCGGGCTGAAATTCCTGCATCTGGGGGTGAATACGGCCAGCCCGGTGCCCGATGTGCCGCCGATCTTCCGCTGGCAGGCGCCCGGCGGGGCGGAGATCGTGGTCATGTACCAGGCCTCCTATGGCGCGACGGACTTCCCGGCGGGCGACGATATCGGCCTCAGTTTCGCGCACACCAATGACAATATCGGCCCGCAAAGCGTTGGCCAGACGGTCGAGGCCCTGCGGCATCTGCATCGCGCCTATCCCGGCGCTGCGATCAAGGCCTCGACGCTGGACGCGTTTGGCGCCCAAATGTGGGCGCGGCGCGAAAGTTTTCCGGTCGTGACCGAGGAAATCGGCGACAGCTGGATCCACGGCACCGCCACGGACCCCAAAAAACTTGCGCAATACCGGGCCCTGGTCCGGCTTCAGGATGGGTGGGCGGCAACGCCGACACCCGAACGCCTTGCCTTTGCCCGCGACCTGGCCATGGTCGCCGAACACACCTGGGGCGTCGACATCAAGACCTATCTGCGCGACGAAAAGGCCTGGGACCGCATGGATTTCGACGCTGCCCGCCGGAACGACTATCGTTTTGCCTATGCCGAGCAATCCTGGGCCGAGCAGCGTGCCTATCTGGCCAGGGCCATGGACAATCTGGCCGGCCCTGACCGGGTCGACGCTGACAGCGCCCTTGCGGCTCTCGACACCCATATGACACCCGTCCCGGCGACGCCCTCGACCGGCACGCAGATCGGCGCCGATGGCTGGTCGGTCGACCTCGACCCCATCACCGGCGACATCCTGCGTCTCACCGCCCCGGATGCGCGCGCGGTGCAGGGGCAGGACACGGCCCTTTTTGCCTATCGGCATGAAAGCTATGACTGGCAGGCGTTGCAAAAGCACCTCGACAGCTACCTCCAGCACCGCGACGAATGGGCCATTCTCGACCACGACAAGCCCGGCCTGGACACCGCGAAGACGGCGCGCACGGCCAGCTTTGCGCCGCAGCACCTTGGCGTCGCCGAGAACAAGGCCTGGAGCCGGATGCCGGCGGACGCCAGCGCCGCGCTGGGCGCACCGGCCGGCGTGAGTTACGCCCTGCGCGCCCTGGATGCCCGGCGGCTGGAGGTCACGCTGACCCTGCAGAACAAGGCCGCCAACCGCATGCCGGAAGCCGGCTTCCTGAGCTTTACGCCCGCAGCGACGGGGCCCTGGGACCTCTGCAAAATGGGCCTCTGGCACGATAGCGGCGCCGTGGTCCGGCGCGGCGGCGGACAATTGCAGGCCATAGAAGGCGCGCGCATGGGCAGCCTGCGGATCGAACCACTCGACACCATGCTGGTCTCGCCCGAAGGAGCCCCGTTCATGCCCTTCCAGCCGGAGCGGCCCGATTTCAGCGCCGGACTGCGTTTCAATCTCTACAACAACAAATGGGGCACCAATTTCCCCATGTGGTGGGAAGGCAACGCCGCCTTCCGCTTTGTTGTCGAGCTTGATGCCGGCAGGTAATTGAGGTTTGGCTGAACATCCGTTGGGTGGGCATTGCAGAACCATTGCCGACGACGCGTCGCTGGTGGTTCTGGTGGACTAGAACGAGATGCTGCCCGACTGCTGCCGACCCCGTCGCTGCCATAGGGAGGCAACCAGCAAACCTCCAAAAGCCGCGCAGCAGGATAGTCGGTCAAAAAGTCACTTCCCCGTACCGCAAAAACTCCCTTGCGTGCGCGTTGTGATCGGTGTACACAAAAACTGTGAACAACGGTCACAGGATTGAGTCGATTGCAAACGACCGAAGATGATCTCGTCGGTATCAACGAGATCGCCGATATGGCTGGCGTATCGCGTCAAGCGGTGGCCAACTGGCGCGTGCGTTTCCCGGACTTTCCAAAGCCGATGATTGAACTCAAGGCAGGTCCGGTATTCCGAACTCGTCAAATTAGGGCCTGGCTCAGGCAAAGGAAGGTTCCCATGGCGCGCGTAGTCTCTCTGATCAACCTAAAGGGTGGTGTCGCAAAGACGACCACTACGGTAGCGTTGGCCGAAACGCTGTCTTCCCAGTTCAACAAGCGCATCCTTGTCATCGACCTTGATCCTCAGACCAACGCCACCACCATGTTGATAGGGGAAAAGCGCTGGAAAGAGATCAACGAGAAGGGTTGGACCCTTGCCACGCTGTTCCATGACGCCTTGGAGCCGAACAATAAGACTTTTGACCTTGAGAAGACCTTGCAAAAGAAGGTGTCAGATGTCCAGGGCGCCGAGAAGGTTGACCTTCTCCCTTCCAGCCTTGACCTCATTGATGTGCAGGACAAGTTGGCTAGTGCCCCCACCGGCCAGTTCTACTCGGTCACCCCAATCGACCTACTGCGGCTCGCTGTTAAGTCCATCCTGGACGACTACGACCTCGTACTTGTCGACTGCCCACCGAACTTGGGCATTATCACTCTGAATGGCCTCCGCATCTCCGAAGGCTATATCATCCCGACAGTACCCGACGTGTTGTCGACCTACGGCATCCCGCAGATCGTCAAGCGTGTCGGCAATTTCTCCAAGGAGATTGCCGAAGACATCCAGCCGCTTGGGATCGTGCTAACAAAATACCAGGAAATCTCTACCGTACACGTCAATGTGTCTCGCGACCTGCGCCGCAAGAATGACCCGCCAGTCTTCGATACCGTCATTCGCCAAGCCAATCAGATCGCTGCAGCAGCGGAACGCCAGAGCAGCCGCCGAACGTTAAAGCAGAAATACGGGTATGGCGACGACCTGGCCACGCGTTACATCGCGCTCGCCCAAGAACTGCTCGACAAGCTGGAGATAGAATGATGAACCTCAAGCGTATCCTGACCGGACTTGTGGGCGTCGTTGCGGACGAAGCGTCGCGGAACCCCGAGTTCCGCGAACGCCTGGAGCAAATCCTTGGCAATGGTACTTCTTCGTCCAAGGCCAAGGCGGCAAGAGACGAAAAGGGTGAGAAGCGTAAGGGCGGTCGCCGGGCGCCAGCGGTGCTGGACCCGGTCGAGTTAGTTCCTCAAGGTGAGCAGCAGCTCCGTTCGCGATTGGCAGAACTCGATCTCGAACGTTTGCTCGACATCGTTGCGCAATTCGGCATGGATCCCGGCAAGCTTGTCATGAAATGGAAAGACAAGGACAGGGTTATCGACCGAATCGTCGAAGTTTCGTCGGGTAGGGCCACGAAGGGAGACGCTTTTCGAAAGGACTAACCCTAGGAGCTCAGGACATAGCCTCCTGGCCCGTGGCCTGAAGCCGGCTAGGTGGCCGATTGCTCTCCGGCCTTCCTGCCTGCCTATTTCTCCTCCCACCCCTACTCAGCCGCCGATTTGCCCCTCGCCAGCGGCATCCTGCGCGTATTGCCGGGATCAACTCCTCAGCGCCGCGCAGGAGCCTCTTCAGCCGCCGTCGCTGTCACCTGCGCCAGGGTTCACTCGGCCAGGGCGGCGACCACGGCGACGCAGTCGCCGGATTGGACGAGGCCGGGGAAATGCCGCGACATCAATATGCCTGAGCGCTTTGCAGCATAGTCGACGGGCGCAAGCCCGGTACGGTCGGATGCCCAGACCCGTGCCACGACGTCGCCTTCTGTGACGGCCTCGCCCAGGTCCATGACCGGCTCGATCAGGCCCGAATGTTCCGAAAAGACGAAACAGTTGTGATCCGGCATGTCGAGGAAGATGGAAGGCTCGAGGGCCACCGAGCCCTTGAGTATGCCGAAATGCATCAGCACATTGCGGATCCCGCGCTTGGCGACTCTGGCGCTCGACGCCGTCGCCGTGCCGCCGCCGCCCAGTTCGGTGGTCACGAAGATCTTGCCCTGCTTTTCGACTTCGGTGTCGTACATGCCGACATTGTCGATTTCGAGCATCGTCATGGTGTAGGGCGCGTTGAAGGCCTTTACCGCCGCTATGCAGGCGGCCTGCTGGGCCTTGTTTTCAAGGACGTGGGAAGAGGCGAATGGCACGAAATCGAGAGTCTTGCCGCCGGAGTGGAAATCCAGCACGAAGTCGGCCATGGGCACGAGGACCGTCGTGAAGTAGTCGGCGATCTTTTCGGTCACCGTACCGTCCGGCCGGCCGGGAAAGCAGCGGTTGAGATTGCGCTGATCGATCGGGGAAACGCGCCGCGCCCCCGTGAAGGCCGGATAGTTCATGGCCGGGAGGATGATCACCCGCCCTCTGATGTCCTCGGGGGTCAGATAGAGAGCCAGATCCTGAAGCGCGATCGGCCCCTCATATTCGTCGCCATGATTGCCGCCGGTCAGGAGCGCCGTCGGCCCTTCGCCATTGCGCACCACGCAGATCGGCACCATGACCGATCCCCAGGCGGAGTCGTCCCGGCTATAGGGAAGCCGGAGAAAACCATGAAACTTGCCGTCCCGGTCGAAGGGAACGGTCGAAACGATCGGATTGGCGGTCACCGGCCCTACTCCTTCACGACCATGCGGCGCGGCACGTTGGCGAGGCATTCCGGCCCCTCGGAGCCGATCCGGATACTCTCGGTGATCTCAAAGCCCCAATCGTCCATCCACAGCCCGGTCATGAAATGGAAGGTCATGTTCTCCTCAAGGACCGTGGTGTCGCCCGGCCGCAGGGACATGGTCCTCTCGCCCCAGTCGGGCGGATAGGACACGCCGATGGCGTAACCCGTGCGGTTGTCCTTGACGATGCCGTAGCGGTTCAGCACCGCAAAGAAGGCCTTGGCGATGTCTTCGCAAAGGTTGCCGGCCCTGGCCGCTTCGAGACCCGCTTCCATCCCCTCCAGTACGGCCTTTTCGGCGTCGAGAAATGTATCGGTTGGCTTGCCCAGGAATACGGTCCGCGACAACGGGCAGTGGTAGCGCCTGTGCACGCCCGCAATTTCAAAGAAAGTGCCCTCTCCGCGCGCCATGGGCGCATCGTTCCAGGTCAGGTGCGGGGCAGAGGCGTCGACGCCGGAAGGCAGCAACGGCACCAGGGCCGGATAGTCGCCGCCGAAACCCAGGACCGGGTCAAAGCGGAGCGAGGCATCGTAGATTTCGGCCACGAGGTCACTCTTGCGCATGCCGGGCTCGATCTTGTCCACGATCCGCTGATGCATGCGCTCCACCAGCCGCGCCGCCCGGCGCATATAGACAAGTTCCTGCTCCGACTTGACCGCCCGCTGCCAGTTCACCAATGCGGTCGCATCGGAAAAGCGCGCATTGGGCAGGTATGTCCGCAGGGACGCCATGGCCTTCGCCGAGAACCAGTAATTGTCCATCTCGACGCCGATGCGGGCCTTGCCCCATCCCCGTTCCTCGATGCGCTCGGACAGATAATCCATGGGATGAATATGGGGCGACTGCACGTAGTGATCGGGATAGCCGATCATGTCCTGCTCCGACATGAAGCAGGTGCGCCTGGCGCCGTTGCGGTCCTGTCCGCGACCGAACCAGACCGGATCGCCGCTCATGCCCAGCACCACCGCCTGGTGGACATAGAACGACCAGCCGTCATAGCCGGTCAGCCAGTTCATGTTTGAAGGATCGGAGACGATCAGCAGGTCTATGCCCGCCTGTTCCATGGCCTTGCGCGTCTTGGCGATGCGGGCAGCATATTCCTCGCGCGTGAATGCAAGGTCGGGGCCGGTAGAACTCAATGCCATGGTCGTTTCTCACACATCAGAAATTTTGTCCGAAACCGGCCGCCCTGGCGCGCTCAAGCGCCATTGTGGCAATGGCCGTGTCCTGCACGCCGGTCCCGGTCAGGTCCGCGATCGTGATGTCGTCATCTCCACCGCGCCCTGTCGCAGCCCCGGTGACGATGTCGCCGAGTTCGGCAAAACGGCGTTCGGGGGACACCAGTCCGGCGGCAATGGCGCTGCGCAGTTCACCCAGATCCATAGCCTGCGACTGCCTGTCGGACACATAGCAGTCCGCCAGAACCAGGGCGGTCGGGTCGATCTCGTTCTTGCCGTGCTGATCCGAGCCCATGGCGGTGACGTGCTGGCCCGGCCGCAGCCAGTCGGCCATCAGGATCGGCTGTGTCGAGGGCGTCGTCGTCACGATGACATCGGCGCCGGCCACGGCCCGTTCCGCATCCACCTCGACGCGAACAGGCACGCCCGTCTCGCCGGCCAGCCATTCCGCCGCTGCCTGTGCCCTTGCCGGATCGCGCGCCCAGACCACCCCCCTGCGGATGGGACGGACAAGGCAAAGTGCCAGAAATTGCAGGCGCGCCTGCATGCCTGCACCCATGACGCAGACGGCCTCGGCGTTTGCCCGCGACAGATGCTTGGCCGCCACGGCACCGGCAGCCGCCGTACGCACATCGGTGAGATAGCCATTGTCGAGCAGCAGCGCCTGCAATTGTCCGGTACGGCTCGAGAACACCATCATCAACCCGGAGGTGCTGGGCAGGCCCAATTGGGGATTGTCGAAAAAGCCGGGAGACACCTTGATGGCAAAGCCATCCAGGCCCGGCACGTAGGCGGTTTTGACATCGACTTCGCCATTGTGGTCGGGAATGGCGAGGCTCAGCACCGGCGGCATCGAGACGGTGCCGCCCGCCAGTGCCCAAAACCCATTCTCGACGCAGGCGATGGCCGCGGCATCGAGCGGCATGCACTGGCGCAGTTCGGCTTCGGTGATGATCCTCACATGCGCCATCAGCCGGCCCTGCCACTGATGACATGATGGTGCTGGCCCATGTCGATATTGCCGCCGCTGAGGATCAGGCCAACAGCGCCCTCGCAGGCCAGCTTTCCGGCCAGAAGCGCGCCAATGCCCACCGCGGCGGCGCCTTCGACCACCTGCCGCTCCTGCCAATAGGCGTGGTGGATCCCCGCCGCGATCTCGGCTTCGGTGAGCAGGATGGTCTCGTCGACCAGAGCCTGCGTCATGGCAAAGGTGTAGCGATTGGCCAGCCCAATGCCGCCACCGAGGGAATCTGCGAGCGTCTCCAGTTCCTCGACCTGCAACGGCCGTCCGGCGTCCAGGCTCGCAGCCATGGCGGCCCCGCGCTCCATCGACACGCCGGTCACGCGGATCGAGGGATTGACCGCCTTGGCAGCAGCAGCCACCCCCGCGATCAGCCCGCCGCCCGACAGGGGCACCACGAGCTGCGCCAGATCAGGCACCTGCTCCAAGATTTCGAGCCCCAGCGTGCCCTGCCCGGCGATGACATCGGCATGGTCGAATGGCGGGATCATCGTCATTCCCGTCTCGACCAGCTTGTCGACTTCTTCCTGCGCATCGTCCTGCGAATGCCCGACGATCCTGACATCGGCGCCAAGCGCCCGGATGCCGTCGACCTTCACCTGCGGCACCAGGTCGGACATGCAGATGCAGCACCTGATCCCGGCGCGCCGCGCAGCATGGGCCAGGGCGCGGCCGTGATTGCCGGTCGACGCCGCCACCACTCCAGCGGCCTTTTCATCGGCGCCCAGCCGCGCCACGGCATTGGCGGCGCCGCGCAGTTTGAAGCTGCCGGTGACCTGGAGATGTTCGAGCTTGAGATGCACCGGAACCCCGGCGCGCTGCTGCAGGCTGGGAGACAGTTTGACCGGCGTGGTGCGGACCGTGGTGGCGATGCGCGACCGCGCCGCCCGAATGTCCTCGATCGGAACCAGCGCGCCGGCCGTCATGCCGCTCCTCCCGCAGGGATAGCAGGCAGGTCGAGGGAGAACAGGCGTCCCCACTTGCGCGGCCTGTAGGACGCCCGCCCCCCCAGCCTCATCATGGCCCAAAGACTGGCCTGATTGGACGTGATCACGGGCTTGCCGGTCAGCTTCTCGATTTCGGCTACGACACCGACGGCCGGGAGCGCCGTGCAGGACAGGAACAGCGCTTCGGCATCCGTCGAATCCAGCGCCAGGGCGCCCTCGACAATGGACCGGTGGCTCACCCGCGCCATCTCGCGGTCGTCCTCGAGGCCGAAGCAGCTGAGGCGCGATACGGACAGCCCCCGGGCTTCAAAATAGCCAGCCACCTGTTCGCTGGTCGATTTGATATAGGGCGTCAGAATGGCAATGCGGGCCACATTGAGGGCCGACATCGCCAGGAGGGCAGCGCCGGTCGGCGTCACCACCGGCACGCCCGGCCGGCCGCTCTGGATGGCGCCGGTGACCGTGTCGTCGCCGATCGTGGCCGAGGCCGAGGTGCAGGAAAAGCAGATGGCTCCAAGTGGCACGCCCGGCACCAGCAGGGCTGCGGCCTCGGTAAGGTGGGGGGCGATGCGCCTGAGATTTTCCGGCGTGGTGGGATTTTCGAACGGAATTCGCGACGTGTGGACGGCAGTCTTCGCCGGCATCATGCGGCGGAAGTCCCCCTCGGTGGTGAGGTCGGTGGCCAGCGCGATCAGGCCAAAGCGGGCGTGGTCACGTTCGCCGTCGAGCTGCGGCCTCGAAGTCTGGGTTATCTCGGTTCCCGATGTCATGCGCGGCCGCCCCTATCCATGCGCCACCGCTCAAACGACCAGGACGGGGCATTGCGCCAGACTGGTCACCTTGTGGGAAACGCTGCCGAGCAGGAACCCTTCCACCGAACCGGCTCCGCGACTGCCAACCACGATCAAATCCGCCTTCTTTTCCCGGGCGAAACTGACAATGGTGCGGGCCGGCTGGCCCGGCTTCACAAAGGCGCGGACGTCCGCGACGCCCGCCTCGCGCGCCCGGTTCTTTGCGTGGTCGGCAACGGTCTTGGCATGATCGCGCATGATGTCGTCCATGTTCTCCGGATCGGCCGGCCGCACCATCGAGAACGAGGCTTCAAGCATGGAATGGTGCCGGAATACCGTCAGCACCAGGAGTTGGGCATCGCCGTGCCGGGCGATTTCAATGGCCTTGTCGAGCCCGCCCTCTGCGCCCTTTGAGCCGTCAAACGGAACCAGAATGGTCTTGAACACGGTCGGCTCCTATTTGGCGAAGGCCAGGTCCCGCAGGAACAGGGCAATCTGCGGGAAGAAGATCAGCGCCACGGACACACCCAGCAGAATGATGATGAAGGGCGGCGTGCCGCGAATGACCTCGATATAGGGGCGCTTGAACACGGCTATCGCGGTGAAGATATCGCAGCCGAAGGGCGGCGTTGCCGAACCGATCGCCACCTGCAGGGTGATGATCGTGCCCACCAGGACCGGATCGAGCCCCACCGATTCCACCACAGGCGCGAAGATCGGCACAAGGACAAGGATGACAACGATGGGATCAACGAACATGCAGCCGATGAAGAAGGCGATCGAGATGACGAACAGCACGGCTGTCGGCCCCATCTGATCGATACCAATGCCGGCAAGGATTTCCTGCGGGATCTGCGCGAACGAAATCACCCAGGAGAAGGCGGCCCCTGCCGCAACCAGGATGAACACCACGGCGGTGATCAGGCCGGTGGACTTGGCGGTGTCGTAAACGCCTTTGAGGCTCAGCGTCCGGAAGACAACAACTTCGAGAATCAGGGCGTAGAGGACGCAGGCGGCCGCAGCCTCGGTCGGGCTGAATACGCCGCCGTAAATGCCGCCGATGATGATCAGCGGAAATCCCATCGGCCAGAGTGCCTTGCGCAGCGCCGTCAACCGCTCGCGCCAGCTGGCTCGCGGCTCGGTGGGCACATTGTGACGCACGGCGTAGAACCAGGAATAGATCGAAAACAGCAGCAGGATCAGCAGGCCAGGCCCGACGCCGGCGATGAAAAGTTCGGAAATCGAGGTACTCGATACCACCCCATAGATGATCATGCCGATCGAGGGGGGAATGAGAAAGGCAATGTCCGAAGCATTGACGATCAGCGCCAGGATGAAGCTGTCGTTGTAACCGGCCTTCTGCATCCGCGGCCGCAGCGGGCCGCCGATTGCGACAACTGTCGCCTGGGTCGATCCCGAAACCGCGCCGAACATGGTGCAGGCCGCCGCGGTCGATATGGCGAGGCCTCCGCGCAGGTGCCCCACGAATGACATGACCAGATCGATCAGCCGCCCCGCCGACTGGCCCCGGGTCATGATGTCAGCGGCAAAGATGAACATGGGAACCGCGATCAGCGACGCGGGGCGGATGCCGGCCATCATCTGCTGGACCATGGTTTCCATCTGGTCGAGGCCCCCGAACAGGGTCAGGAACCCGACCGCCGCCCCGACCAGCAGCGGAATCATCATCGGAAAGCCGAGAAGCAGCAATACGATCATGATGGAAAAGATCAAAATGGCCATGATACGTCCTCAGATCTCGACTTCCGACTCGTCATAGCCCTCGAGCACATTGGTCGAGAGATAGATGTCTTTTTCCCGAATGTTCTTTATGGCCGTCAGCAGATACTGCAGACCGGTCATGAAAAACCCGGCCGGTACCCAGAGAAATATTGTCCATACCGGTATCTGCAGCGCTGGCAGAACCCGCCCGCGGCCGAAGAGGGTGAGGATGTATTGCGTTGCATACCAGGCGAGCCCGAACATCAGCAGCGCCGTGATGAGCGACATGGCCACCATCAGCGCCTTGCGCAATCGCGAGGGCAATCCATCATAGATTGCCGACATCCGGATATGCCGGCCGTGACGCGCTGCGTAGCTGATGCCGGCGAAGGTGATGAGGATGATGAGGATGCGGTTCAGCTCTTCGGAAAAGAAGATGCTGTTCCGGAACACGAACCGCCCAAGCACATTTGCGATCGTATTGGCCGCCATGAGCAGGACGCCGGTCGCCAGCAGCACCGATTCGATCCGGCAGATGGCGACATCGATGATGCCGAGCACCCCGGGAAGCGTCGAGCGATAGCCGGAGAGGTCGCTCTGCTCGGTTACCGGGCCGGTCGGCGTGGCTGGCGGTGGTGCATCGGTCAAGGTCTGTCCCCGATCAGGTTGAACCGCAGAAGCGGGGCGCGGATGACCTCCGCGCCCCTTTTGGCTAGTTCGCCACGGCAGCCAGATCGGCCTTCATCTGGTCGAGAATGGCCTTGCCGCTGTCACCGGTCATGTCGATGAAGGCGGCCTCGACGGAGGCTGCGGAGTCCATGAAGGGCTGCCGCTGCTCGTCGGTCAGCACCGTGACGGTCATGTCGGGCTTGGCAGCCATGACCTTGTCGATCGATTCCTGGTGCAGGCCCTGCTGGTATTCGAGGATGTGATCGAAGGCCGCGTCGATCGCCGCCTGGATCATGGCCTGGTCTTCGGGCGAAAGGCCCGCGAAGAAGTCGCTATTGGCCATGACCGCCGTGGTGAAATTATTGTGGCCGGCGCAGGTGATGTAGTCCGTCACCTCATACATCTTGGTCGACTCGATGAAGAACATCGGGTTTTCCTGGCCCTGGATGATGTTGGTCTGCAGCCCGCCATAGACTTCGCCCCACGCAAGCGGCGTGGGCGTTGCACCAAATGCCTTGTAGCTTTCAACGAGCAGCGGATTGGTCATGACGCGGAACTTGACCTCGTTGAGGTCAGCCGGAGACGCGACCGGCCCCTTGGTGGTCATGCAGACCTCGCCTTCGGGGAACATGGTCAGCAGTTCGAGCCCCTGTTCGGCATAGAGTTCGGGGAACATCTCGTTGATGGCGACCGAATTGCGGAAGAAGGCGTTGAGGGCCTCCTGATCCTTGGGCAGCAGATAGGGGACAAAAAAGACCTGGGCCTCGGGGATCAGCGCGCCGGTGAAGCCCGGAGACTGGTCAACAAATTGCAGGATACCATCCTGGGTCTGCTCCATGATGTCGGCCGACTCGCCAAGCGTCCCATAGGGAAACAGCTGGATCTCATGGTCGGAATTGGCTTCAACCTCTTCCTTGAACTTCTGGGCAAACACGCCCTGCACTTCGTCGAGCGCCTCCTCGAATGCGTAGCGCCAGGTATCGGCCACCGCCGAGCTGGTCCCTGCCGCCATCAGCGCAATAGCGGCAACACCACCCGTCCAGTACTTCTTGGTCGTTGTCATGAGATCGCATCTCCCTTGTGTCTCAGCGTCCGGCGGCGCCTGCACGCGCCTGGCCGGTACAGCCAGCAATAAGCGTGAACTGCGCCTGGCGCGGCTCAACGGATCCATGCGGCAAGGCCGGTCAACGTGCGACCCCACCCCAAAGAGCCGGCGGGACAATCAGGTCCGTCGCCGACTGGCAGTCCTCGTCGAAACCAGCACAAATTGAACTGCTGGCCCCAGATTGTTCTGACTTGGACAGCGTGAAACAGGGATAATTGAGAGTCAATGCGATTATTAAATCATGACAATTTGCTTTGGCCATCGACTCGCAATCGACCGCACCACTCGCCCGCGCGCTTCAGATCGTCAGCAGAGCCGGCTCGGGGCGACTGCGCGCGAGGCGGGACAAGACTTTGAGGCCCAGTTCCAGTTCATCCACCGTGGCGGCGCCCAGGCAGATACGGACGCCCGCATGGGGAGAGCCGCGCTCGATGGCAAAGGACCCGCCCGGAGCCACCGCTACCCCGTGCAGACGCGCATGGGCAACAAAATCGTCTTCGCTCCAGGGGGCGGGAATGGGCATCCAGACATGCATGCCGCTCGGACTTGAACGAATTGGCATGTCCTGCAGCAACCGCCGCGCCCGGATGTTGCGGTCCTCCAGCGCGTCGCGCTGCCAGGCCACGAAGCGCTCGGCCGTGCCATCCATGATCCAGCGGGAACTGATCTCCGCCATGAGGGGCGTCACCGACCAATTGGTCACCAGATGACGGTTGGCGGCAGCCGACTCATAGGTTTCGGGCACGACCAGAAACCCCATGCGAATTCCCGGCATGAGGCACTTCGACAGGGAGGTGAAATAGAACGTGCGCTCGGGAGCCAGGGTCACGACCGGATCCGGACGGGCAGGATGGAGCGGTCCCCACGCATCGTTTTCGACGATGACCAGATTGTACCGGCGCGCAATGTCCACGATCTGCTCACGGCGCTGGCGGCTCATCACCAGGGCGCGCGGATTGAGCCCGGTGGGCATCAGATAGATGAGTTTCGGCGCCCAGAGCTGGCAGGCCCGCTCGAGTGCCTCGGGCACCATGCCCTGATCGTCCGCCTCGACCCCGCGGGCCCGCACCCCAAGATAGTCCGCCAGCGGCTTGAGGGTGTGGTGGGTCAGATCCTCGGTCAGCATCAGGTCGCCGTGGCTCATGCCGGTCATCAGCGCGATGGACATGGCCGAGGTGCTGCCATTGGTGAGCAGGACACCCTGATTGGCCACATCGACACCGCATGTGCTGAGCCACCTGAGCGCCGCCGGCCGGCAATTGTGCCAGGCCACCGAAGGCCGGAATGACGACACCACGCTGGCCGGGAGCTTCTCGCCCAGGTCCCGCAACATGCGCCGCATAGCCTGGTCGTGCAGGTCGTCAAAAACCGGCTTCAGCATCGAGCAATCGATGATGGCGCCATATTGCCGCTCGGGCAGATAGGGTGTCCGCGTTTCCTCCGGCACGGCGCGGACATAGGTGCCGCGCCCGACCTCGCCCGCGATGATCCCGCGCCGGATCAGATCCTCATAGGCGCGGCTCACCGTTTGCACGCTGACCCCGAGATCATATGCCAGTTGCCGGTGCGTCGGCAGCCGATCCCCGGACCGCAACTCTCCCGCCCGGACGGCGCTCACCACGCTGTCGGCGAGCGAACGATAGGTGGGGCGGCGCAGGTCCTGACGTTTGGGTGGCCAGATTGTCATGATCTAGTCATGGCAAGTCTCAATACAATTGACAAGTCCGCATCCCTGCCGCACAACGCCGCATGGCCATGCTGAAGCTCGATGATCGCGACATTCGCCTGCTATCCATCCTTGCTCAGGAAGGCCGCATCTCCAAGACCGAGCTGGCCCGGCGCGTCCACCTCAGCCCTACCCCATGCTGGGAGCGGCTGCAGCGGCTGGAAAAGGCCGGACTGATTAAGGGTTATCGCGCCGAAATCGCGCTGGCCGGCATTGCTCCGCACGTGACCGTCCTCGTGCTGGCCGAACTCGACAATCACCGCGCCGAGACCATGACCGCCTTTGAAAGAGCCATCGGGCTCTATGACGAAATCACCCAGTGCTGGGCCCTGGGTGGCGGGTTCGACTACCTCTTTCAGGTGATTACCACCGACATCGACGCCTATCAGCGGCTGATCGATGACCTGCTGAGCCGCAAGGCCGGGCTCAGCCGCTATTTCACCTATGTGGTGACCAAGCACATCAAAGGCACCGGCGTGCCTCCGCTCGAGCTGCTGCTCGGGGCCCGGGCGAGAGAGTGACTGCCAGCGCGGGCGCAAACAGAGAAATTCTCTGCCAGCCGCCGCCTGTTCAGAAACATTCTCTGCGCACCCGGCACTAGCCTGACACCATCCGCGGACCGAGGTGCAGGCATGAGCGTTCATTTGCAGAAATCGGCAGTGTGCCTGGATGATCCGGGCCTGCTCAAGAGTTTCGCCTATATCGGCGGCCGCTGGGTGGGCGCGGAAGCCGCCAGCACCATTGCCGTGACCAATCCTGCCGACGGCGCCCTTGTGGGCAATGTTGCAAGCCTGGTCGAACACGAGAGTGCCGCGGCCGTGGATGCCGCCGATCAGGCCTTTGGGCCCTGGGCCAGCAAACTCCCGCAGGAGCGGGCAGCCATCCTCTACCGCTGGTACGAACTGCTGCTCGCCAATCGCGAGGACCTGGCCCGCATAATGACCCTCGAGCAGGGCAAACCGATCTCCGAGGCGCGGGGCGAGATCAATTATGCAGCCTCGTTCATCCAGTTCTATTCCGAAGAGGCCAAGCGCCCCAATATCGAAAGCGTAACGTCCCACCTGCCCGATGCCGAGGTGGAAGTCTGGCGCGAGCCCCTGGGCGTTGCGGCACTGATCACGCCCTGGAACTTCCCCTCGGCGATGATCACGCGAAAGGCGGCGGCGGCCCTTGCTGCCGGCTGCACCGTGATTGTTCACCCCTCGGCGGAAACGCCGTTTTCGGCATTGGCCCTGGCCGAACTTGGCGAGCGCGCCGGATTGCCGGCAGGCGTTTTCAACGTCGTCACCGGGGAAGCCTCCAAAGTGGTGGAGCCCTGGCTCGGCGACGCACGGGTCCGCGCCCTGTCCTTCACCGGTTCAACCCAGGTCGGCAAGCTTCTCTACCGGCGGTCTGCCGAAACGGTGAAGCGCCTGGTCCTCGAACTGGGCGGCCATGCCCCGTTCATCCTGTTTGCCGACGCCGATTTCGATCAGGCCGTGGACGAGGCCATAAAGGCCAAGTTCGCCACCTCCGGGCAGGACTGCCTGGGCGCCAACCGGTTCTTTGTCGAGCGCCCGATATACGATGCCTTCTGTGCCGAATTCGCACGCCGGGCAGCCAGGCTCACGCTTGGCGCAGGCATGGACGACCCCGATATCGGCCCGCTGATGAACGAAAAGGCCGTGGCCAAGCAGCGCCAGCACGTCGACGACGCGGTACGTCGCGGCGCGCGCGTCCTCACCGGCGGCAAGATCGGCAAACAGGGTCCGCTCTTCTTCGAACCCACGGTCCTGGCAGACGTCGCGCCCGAGGCACTGATCATGAGCGAGGAAACCTTCGGCCCGGTTGCCGCAATCGTGCCCTTCGACAGCGAAGAAGAGGTTCTGGCAGCCGCAAATGCCACCGAATACGGGTTGGTGGCCTATCTCCATACGCAAAATCCCCGGCGCATCTATCGCGCCAGCCGCGCCCTCCAGTTCGGCATGGTGGCAGTCAACCGCACAAAGGTGACCGGGGCGCCGATCCCCTTTGGCGGCATGAAACAATCCGGAATTGAACGGGAAGGCTCCCGGCTGGGCATGGAGGCCTTCACCGAGGTCAAATATGTCTGCCGCGACTGGGCCTGACCAAGAACAGAAAGGCAAGGCAAATGCTTTCGAATGACCAGCTCTCCCAGTGGGACCGGGACTTTTTCTTCCATCCCTCCACCCATTTGGCGCAGCACGCCCGCGGCGAAACGCCCAACCGGATCATCACCGGCGGCTCCGGCGTCTATATCGAGGATCGTGACGGCAACCGGCTGCTGGATGCTTTTGCCGGCCTCTACTGCGTCAATGTCGGCTACGGGCGCAGCGAGATTGCCGAGGCCATTGCCGAACAGGCGCGCAAGCTGGCCTATTACCACGCCTATGTCGGGCACGGCACGGAGGCCTCGATCACCCTGGCCCGGATGATCCTCGAGCGCGCGCCGGCCAATATGTCCAAGGTGTATTTCGGACTTTCCGGGTCCGATGCCAACGAAACCAATATCAAGCTGGTCTGGTACTACAACAACGTGCTGGGGCGCCCGGAAAAGAAGAAGATCATCTCGCGCTGGCGCGGCTACCATGGCTCCGGCCTCATGACCGGTTCGCTGACTGGTCTGGGCCTCTTCCACAAGAAGTTCGACCTGCCCCTTGCGCAGGTCCTGCATACCGAGGCGCCCTACTATTTCCGTCGCGATGACCTGGCGCTGGGCGAGGCCGAATTCGTGGCCCATTGCGTCGCCGAGCTGGAAGCCTTGATCGCCGCCGAGGGTGCCGGCACCATTGCCGCGTTCATCGGCGAGCCGGCACTGGGAACCGGCGGGCTGGTTCCGCCGCCCGAGGGCTATTGGGCTGCCATCCAGGAGGTGCTGCAAAGGCACGATATCCTGTTGATCGCGGATGAAGTGGTCAGCGGCTTCGGCCGGCTCGGATCCATGTTCGGCTCGACCCATTACGGCATCGAACCCGATATCATCACCATCGCCAAGGGACTGACCTCGGCCTACGCGCCACTGTCGGGCTCGATCATTTCGAGCAAGGTCTGGTCGGTCCTGGAACAGGGCACCGACGAGTTCGGCCCGATCGGGCACGGCTGGACCTATTCCGCCCATCCTATCGGGGCGGCTGCGGGCATTGCCAATCTCGAACTGGTGGATTCGCTCGGCCTGGTCGCCAATGCCGCCAACACCGGCGCCTGGTTCCTTGCGGCGATGCGGGACGCGCTGGGCGATCATCCGCATGTCGGCGACATTCGCGGCGAGGGGCTGTTAGTGGCGGTGGAGTTCGTCGCCGACCGGGACACCCGCACGTTCTTCGATCCCGACCGAAAGGTGGGGCCGCAGATCGCGGCAGCGCTCGTCAAGCGCGGCGTCATTGCCCGCGCCATGCCGCAAGGCGACATCATCGGCTTTGCACCACCCCTCTGCATCACCCGCGAGGAAGCCGCCAAGGTGGTGGACGCCATGTCCGGGGCGGTCAAGGACGTGCTGGGCTAGGCCCTTCCAAAGCGCAGCCCGCCCCACGGGCGCCAACTGCCTGGATCACAGCCACTACGCGGGGCCGCACGGGCCCCGCAGCATCGACACGCCCAGCCCGGATGCCGGCCAGTCGCGCAAGCGCACGCATTGATGCGCATGGTTGCCATGGCGACGGCGTTTGCGCATTTGCATTCAGGAAATGACCGGAAGGACTGGCGGAGAGAGAGGGATTCGAACCCCCGATAGAGTTGCCCCTATGCCGCATTTCGAGTGCGGTGCATTCAACCGCTCTGCCATCTCTCCGCGAGATCGAAAGACAGCCGCAGGCCGCCCGTGGTTGATACGCGGCGGCTTATGACATAGCGGAAGCCAGCCCGCAACTCCCCCTAGAGCGTTTTCAGGAAAAGTGGACACCACTTTTCCGGTTCGAAAACGTGACAAATCAACAATCTAGAGCACTCGTTCTGATTCAATCAGAACGAGAAATGCTTTAGCCGGCGCAGCGTCGAAAATTTGGCCGCTCCCGGCCCGAGCTTTCCGCTCACGATCGCGTGCAGGGCCGATCCATTCTGCCCGCCATGCGTTGCACTCAGGTCGAAATCCATTTTCCACGGGGTAAACCTATGGTCACGCGTCGTACCATCATCACGGCCATGGCGGGCTTGCCCATTTCCGGGCTGGCCGTCAATCTGGGCCTATCCGCTGCAACCCGCGCACAGGACACCGTCATGGCCGACACAATCAGCACCAGCGCCGGCGATCTCGTCATCCACCCGGTCGATCATGCCAGCCTGGTCCTGGAATGGAATGGCGGAGCCATCTATGTCGACCCGGTCGGTGGCGCCGAACTCTATGCCGGTCTTCCCGCCCCCACGGCCATTCTCATCACCCATGGTCACGGCGATCATTTCGACCTGCCGACCCTGGAGGCCATTGCCGGCTCCGCGCCGCTCATCACCAACCAGGATGTGTTCGGCAAACTGCCCGAGACGCTCAAGGCCAATGCCACCGCGCTCGCCAATGGCGATGACGGCACCATCACCGATGTGCCCATTCGCGCCATTGCCGCCCACAACACCACCGAAGACCGCATGAATTATCATCCGGTCGGGGTGGGCAATGGCTATGTGCTCACCTTCGGGGACGCCCAGGTCTATATTGCCGGCGATACCGAACCGACCGAGGACATGCTGGGCCTCAGCGGCATCACCGTGGCCTTCCTGCCCATGAACCTGCCCTATACCATGACCCCCGAACAGGCGGTGGAGGCGATCAACACCTTCAAGCCGACGATCATCTATCCCTATCATTATGGCGACAGCGATCTGGCCCCGCTTGAAACCGATCTCGAAGAGGGGATCGAGCTGCGGCTGCGCAACTGGTATCCCAATGCCGGCTGATCGCCGGGCCGGTCCCCTACCTGGCGCAATCGCGGCTTGACTCTTGGCCCTTTTGCCCCGATAAGCCACGCCATCTGCGCACCGGTCCGTCCGGTGCGCTGGTTTTGTTTGAAAACGCTGCTCGAGGCTGCCGGCCGGAACTCATTCGGCCCCGACTTCTGAAAAGCCCGCGGAACTGGCACGAAAGCCGCGGCGCCACAGAGCGCGACAGATAGGGACCGGTCGGGAAAACCTGCCGGCATGAATATGACTTTCGCCGTTATCAAGACGGGCGGGAAGCAGTACAAGGTTGCTGCCAACGACGTCATCAAGATCGAAAAGCTCGAGGCCGAGGCCGGTGACGTGGTCACCTTTGACCAGGTTCTCATGGTTGGCGACACCATCGGCGCTCCGCTGGTGGAAGGCGCTCTGGTGGCCGGCGAGCTGGTCGAGACCAAGAAGAGCAAGACCGTCATCATCTTCAAGAAGCGTCGCCGCCACAATTCGCGCCGCCGCAACGGTCACCGTCAGCTGCTCTCCACCGTCCGCATCACCGAAATCCTGACCGGCGGCGCCAAGCCTGCCGCTAAGGCAGCCGCCAAGGCCGAAAAGGCCCCGGCCAAGAAGGCGGAAGCCAAGGCTGAAGCGAAGGCCGAACCCAAGGCCAAGGCCGCCAAGGCAGCGTCTGCTCCGGCAGCCGAGTTCAAGGACGACCTCAAGCTGATCGGTGGCGTCGGCCCGGCTCTCGAAAAGAAGCTGCACGACGCCGGTGTGACCAGCCTCAAGCAGATCGCCGACTGGACCGCCGAAGACGTGGCCAAGTTCGACGAAGTGCTGAACTTCAAGGGCCGTATCGAGCGTGAAGAATGGATCGCTCAGGCCAAGGATCTTGTCGCCGGCAAGGGTCCGCGCGCCAAGGCCGACAAGGAATAAGGAGCTTAGACCATGGCACATAAGAAAGCAGGCGGTTCATCCCGCAACGGTCGTGATACCGCTGGCCGTCGTCTCGGCGTCAAGAAGTTCGGTGGCGAAGCTGTCGTCGCCGGCAATATCATCATCCGTCAGCGCGGCACCAAGTGGGCCGTGGGCACCGGTGTTGGCCTGGGCAAGGACCACACCATCTATGCCCTGATCGACGGCAATGTCTCGTTCCGCACCCGTGCGAACAGCAAAGTGCACGTGTCTGTCGTCCCGGCAGAGGCCGCCGAATAATCCGGCAGGCCTGACCAACCCGCCGGTGACCTTGTTCCCCGGCGTGTTTGGCGACAACCAGCAGATGCAAAGGGGAACCGGGTCCACCGGTTCCCCTTTTCGTTTCTGGAAACACCATCATGACCAGCATCAAGCATTATCTGCCCGCAACCCTGCGCACCGAGCGGCTGGTCCTGTCCACCCCCACAATGGCCGATGCGCCCGCCATCGCGGCATTGTGCAACAATAAAAACGTCCACAAATGGATGGCGCGGCTGCCCTTCCCCTATACGGCCGAAGACGCCCGCTTCTTCATCGAACACATCGTGCCCAGCGACACCGAGGCCTGCTACGGCCTGCGTCGCGGCGATGACTTCATCGGCGTCGTCGGTCTCACCTTTTCGCCCGGCGCGGTGCCCGAGCTCGGCTATTGGCTGGGCGAACCTTATTGGGGCCATGGCTACGCCACCGAGGCCGCCCAGGCCCTCGTTGCCGCCGCCCGGGCGGCAGGGGCCGGGGCCCTGGGCTCGCGTGCCCTTCTCGACAATGCCGGCTCGAGGAAGGTTCTGGCCAAGACCGGCTTTGTCGAAACCGGCACGGCCATCGAGACCGCCAACAACCTCGCCGGCCGCACCATGGTCCTGTTCAGGCAGGAGCTCGACCCCAGATGACCGAGCTGCGCACATCCCGCCTCATCCTGCGTCCGGCCCGGCCCGATGATGCCCCCTCCTATGCCCTGGGCGTCGGCGACTACGACGTCGCCCGCTGGCTCAGCGCCCTGCCCTTTCCCTATAGCCTGCCCATGGCCAGCGACTGGCTGCGCCAGGTGCCCGAGCCCACCCCGGAGCGGGCGCTGTTCATCATCGAGCATCCCCGCCGGGGCCTCATCGGTTGCGTCACGCTTTTGGACGAGCTCGGCTTCTGGCTGGCGCGGCCGCATTGGGGACGCGGCTATGTCACCGAAGCGGCGGGCGCGTTGATCGACTGGCATTTCGCCGCCACCGCGGCCGATGCGATCGCCTGTTCGGCCCAGGCCGGTAACCTGGCCTCCCTGCGTGTCCAGGCCAAGCTCGGCTTTGTTGAAACCGGCCGGCAAATGCGGTTTTCTCAATGCCTGCAGCACAATATCGATCACGTGCTGACCAGCCTGTCCCGATCCGGCTGGCAATCGCGGAGGCCCTCGCTATGCGCCTGACAGAGCCGACGACGCCGGTGCTGCGGACCCGCCGGCTGGTCTTGCGCGCGCCGCGCATGGAGGACGCGCCCGACATTGCCCGGCATCTGAACAATTTCGAGGTATCGGGCAATCTGGCCCGCGTGCCCTTTCCCTATCATCTCAGCGATGCCCGCGCCTGGATTCGCAGCCGGCAGGGCCAGACCCAGCCCGGCGAAGCCAATTTCACCATCGAGGTCGATGGCATGGGCTATGTCGGCCATCTCGGCTTTCACATGCAGGGCGAGGAGCCCGGCGTGGGCTATTGGCTGGGCCGCCCCTTCTGGGGCAAGGGCATCATGTCCGAGGCGGTCGAGGCGGCCATAAACTGGCTGTTTTCCGCCAGCGATTTTGCCACCATCCGCTCCGGCGTTTTCTATTTCAACGCCGCTTCGCTCGCCATCCAGACCAAGCTCGGCTTCACCGAAACCGGCCGCTCGAGCCTGCTCTGCCTTGCACGCGGCGCCGAGGTGGAGCATATCGACACCCAATTGACGCGAGAGCGTTTCCAGCACATGCGACAGGCATCACGCTCATGAAGTTCCTCGACCAGGCCAAGGTCTATATCAAGTCCGGCTCCGGCGGCGGCGGCGCCGTCAGTTTCCACCGCGAGAAGTTCATCGAGTTCGGCGGCCCCGATGGTGGCAATGGCGGACGCGGCGGCGATGTCATCGCCGTCTGCACCGAAGGCCTCAATACCCTCATCGACTTCCGCTACCAGCAGCATTTCCGCGCCGGAACGGGCGTGCATGGCATGGGCAAGAACCGCACCGGCGCCGATGGCGAGGATATCGTGCTGCGCGTGCCCAAGGGCACGCAGATCTTCGAGGAAGACCAGGAAACCCTGATCGCCGACTTCACCGAGATCGGCCAGCGCGTGGTCCTGCTCAAGGGCGGCAATGGCGGCTTCGGCAATGCCTATTTCAAGACCAGCTCCAACCAGGCGCCGCGCCGGGCCAATCCCGGCCAGGAAGGCATCGAAAAGGGCATCTGGCTGCGCCTGAAGCTCATCGCCGATGCCGGTCTCGTCGGCCAGCCCAATGCGGGAAAATCCACCTTCCTCGCCGCCGTCTCGGCCGCCAAGCCCAAGATCGCCGACTATCCCTTCACCACCCTGCACCCGAACCTGGGCGTGGTGCGTGTCGGCGAGCGCGAATTCGTCCTCGCCGATATTCCCGGCCTCATCGAGGGGGCCAGCGAGGGCGTGGGGATCGGTGACCGGTTCCTGGGCCATATCGAGCGCTGCAATATTCTGATCCATCTCATCGATGGCACCAATGAAGACGTTGCCCATGTCTATAAGGCAGTGCGGCACGAACTGGCCGCCTATGCCGATGTCCTGGCCGACAAGGCCGAGATCGTCGTGCTCAACAAGGTCGACGCCCTCAGCGACGACGAGATCAAGGCCAAGGTCAAGGCGCTGAAAAAAGCCAGCAAGGCCGAGGTGCGCCTCGTGTCCGGCGTCAGTGGCGCCGGCGTCGAACAGGTGCTCTGGGACGTGCTCAATTTCCTCGACGCCGACAAGGCCGAAATCGCGGAACTGGAAAAGAAGGCCACCGAGGAAAAATGGACGCCGTGACCTTTTCCTCCCCGATCGTCAACAGCCGGGTCAAACAACGCGGTCATTCCCGCGAAAGCGGGAACCCCTGTTGCCTTTTGGCCCGATCGGGAACGGAGGTTCCCGCTTTCGCGGGAAGGACGCCGTGTTTTCTCGCGGAACAGAGTAGATGACCCCCCTCGCCCCCTATCGCCGCATCACCATCAAGATCGGCTCGGCCCTTCTGGTCGACAAAGCCGGCAAGCTGCGCGCCTCCTGGCTCGCCGGCCTCGCTGCGGACATCGCCGCGCTCAAGGCGGAAAGCCGCGAGATTGTCATCGTCTCCTCCGGTGCCATCGCGCTCGGCCGGGGCCTGCTTGGTCTTTCGGCCACGTCCCTGACGCTCGAGCAATCCCAGGCCGCCGCCAGCGCCGGCCAGATCGCCCTGAGCCAGGCCTGGGCCGAGGCCCTGGGCCGCCACGCCATCGTCACCGGGCAGATCCTCATCACCCCCAATATCACCGAAGAGCGGCGCTACTATCTCAATGCCCGCACCACCATCCAGACGTTGCTGGGGCTGGGCGCCATTCCCATCATCAACGAGAATGACAGCGTCGCCACCGCCGAAATCCGCTATGGCGACAATGACCGGCTCTCGGCCCGCGTCGCCACCATGATCGAGGCGGACCTGCTGGTCCTGCTCTCCGACATTGATGGCCTCTATACCGCCCCGCCGGCCCGCGACCCCTCGGCAACCCATATTCCCGTGGTCGAGCGCATCACCCCGGCCATCGAGGCCATGGCGGGCGGCGCGGCCAGCCACCTCTCGCGCGGCGGCATGACCACCAAGGTCGAGGCCGGCAAGATCGCCACCTTGGCCGGCACCGCCATGATCATCGCCAGGGGCACCGAGGCCCATCCGCTGCAAAAGCTCGCCGAGGGCGGCTTGCACACGCTCTTTCACGCCACCACCACGCGCGCCCAATCGCGCAAACGCTGGATCATGGGCACGCTGGCCGTCGCCGGCACGGTGCAGGTCGATGCCGGCGCCGCCGGTGCGCTCAAGAACGGCCGCTCGCTCCTCCCCGTCGGCGTCACCCGGATCACCGGCGACTTCGAGCGCGGCGACACCATTGCCGTCCTTGGCCCCGACGGCAGCGAAATCGCCCGTGGCCTTTCCGGCCTCGACAGCGCCGACGCCCGTCTGGTCATGGGCAAGAAAAGCGATGCCGTGGTTGAACTGCTCGGCGCCGGCAATCGCGCCGAAATGGTCCATCGCGACAATATGGTCCTGACGGGCAACAAGGAGGAACTGGCCTCATGAGCGCCATTCAAGCCACTGCAGATATTGCCCAGACCATGCGCGAGATCGGCCGCAATGCGCGCCTGGGCGCCAATGCGCTGAAGATCGCCACGTCCGAACAGAAGCGCACGGCGCTGATGACGGCGGCCGGCGCCATCAATGCCCACCGCAAGAAAATTCTCGCCGCCAACGAGATCGACATGGCCGCGGCCAGGGAGAAGGGCATTTCCGGCGCCTTCCTCGACCGGCTGCTTCTGACCGATGCGCGCATCGACGGCATCATCGAGGCGGTCAAGACCATAGCCGAACTGCCCGATCCGGTCGGTTCGGTCATTGCCGAATGGGACCGGCCCAATGGCCTCCATATCGAGCGCGTCCGTACCCCGCTCGGCGTCATCGGCGTGATCTTTGAATCGCGCCCCAATGTCACCGCCGACGCCGGAGCGCTCTGCATCAAGTCGGGCAATGCCGTCATCCTGCGCGGCGGCAGCGACAGCTTCCATTCCTCGACCGCCATTGTCGATTGCCTGCTCGATGGCCTGCATCTGGCTGGCCTGCCGGTCGAATGCGTGCAGCTGGTGCCCACCACCGACCGCGCCGCCGTTGGCGAGATGCTCAAGGGCCTCGACGGCAATATCGATGTCATCGTGCCGCGGGGCGGCAAGTCGCTGGTCGCCCGCGTCCAGTCCGAGGCGCGCGTGCCGGTCTTTGCCCATCTCGAGGGCCTCGTGCATGTCTATATCGACAAAAGCGCCGATCTCGACAAAGCCGTTTCCGTCACTCTCAATGCCAAGATGCGCCGCACCGGCATTTGCGGCGCCGCCGAGACCCTGCTGGTGCACAAGGATGTGGTGGCCACCCACCTCAAGCCCATCATCGCGGCGCTTGTTGCAAAAGGCTGCGAAATCCGTGGCGACGCCACCGTCCTGTCGATGATCCCCGACGCCGTGGAAGCCACCGAGCAGGATTGGCGCACCGAATACGAGGACGCGATCATCTCGGTAAAAATCGTCGACAACCTCGAGGCGGCCATCGCCCATATTGAGCACTATTCGTCCCACCACACCGAGGCGATCATCGCCGAGGATGCCGAGGCGGTCGAAAAGTTCTTCAACGGCATCGACTCGGCCATCCTGGTGCACAATGCCTCGACCCAGTTCGCCGATGGCGGCGAGTTCGGCTTCGGCGGCGAAATCGGCATCGCCACCGGCAAGATGCACGCCCGCGGCCCGGTCGGCGTCGAACAGCTCACCAGCTTCAAATACCGCGTCCGCGGCAACGGGCAGACAAGGCCTTGAGACTGGCTACGAACTCCGCACTTCCCCTCTCCCCTTGCGGGAGAGGGTGGATCGGCCAAGGGCCGAGACGGGTGAGGGGTTCTCTCCCCGTGCTCAACTCTACAGGTCAGATCGCAGGCCCCTCATCCGCCCCTGCGGGGCACCTTCTCCCACAAGGGGAGAAGGAAAGGCGGAAAACTCCATGACCCTGCGCGCACCCATCCGTATTCCGGGCATCACCACCATGCCGCCTTCCGCCCCGGGCATGCGCATTGGCCTTTTCGGCGGCTCGTTCAATCCCATCCATGAGGGCCATCTGCTCGTCATGGAGGAGACCCTGCGCCGGCTGGAGCTCGATGCACTCTGGGTGCTGGTCACCCCCGGAAACCCGCTCAAGAACAATGCCGCCCTGCCCCCGCTCGCCGATCGGGTGCTGGCCGCGCGCGCCCGCATCACCGATCCGCGCATCCGCGTCACCGGCTTCGAGGCCGAAAAGGGTTTCACCTATACTTGGCAGACGGTGCGCTTTCTCACCACGAGCCTGCCGGGGCGGCGCTTTGTCTGGATCATGGGCGCCGACAGCCTGGCCGATTTCCATCGCTGGGAACGCTGGCGCGATATTGCCGCCGCGATCCCCTTTGCCGTCTATGTGCGACCCGGTTCGGGCCGCCGGGCCCTGGCCTCGCGAGCCGCAGCCACGCTCGACCACGCCCAGCTCGACGAAAGTGACGGTCCGCTCCTGGCTTCGGCCGCGCCGCCCGCCTGGATCTATCTCCAGGGCCGGCAGTCGAGCCTCTCCTCGACCGCCATTCGCGCCGCGCGCGGCCCAAAGGCGGGGTGACCAGCGCCCGATCTTGCGAAAACGGCCGAGAAGGCGCATATTGGCCAAGTGTGATCATTGTCACCGGAACAGGAACAGACGGCTTGCCGTTCAGTCGACGCCGCAACATTCCGATCAACAACCAAGGATGCTCAACTTTCGCATGACCCATGCCCGCGCATGGGCGGAAGGCCGTTTCTGATGGCCGCGCTGCCCACCAACAACCGCCCCGCCGAAGCTGCGGCCCTGGCCGCCACCGGCAAGCCGCTGATCGATCTCATTCTCGACACGCTCGAGGATGCCAAGGCCGAAGAGACCGTTGCCGTCGACATTACCGGGAAGTCCTCGCTGGCCGACCACATGGTCGTGACCTCCGGACGCTCGCACCGTCACGTCGCCGCCGTCGCCGATCAGGTCATTACCGCCCTGCGCGACAATGGCCACGGCAAGCCGCGTGTCGAGGGCCTGCCGCATGCCGATTGGGTCCTGGTCGATGCCGGCGACGTCATCCTGCACATCTTCCGCCCCGAAGTGCGCGAGTTCTACAACATCGAAAAGATGTGGCAGGCCGATTTTTCGGCCGATCAGCACTGATCGGTTCACCCACCGGGTCATTCCGGCGAAGGCCGGAATCCATGTGCGGCTCTGCCCGCGGAAGCCGGCCCGACGGTAATCAGCCACGCTGGGACACATAAATGCGCATGTTCATCGCGGCCGTCGGCCGAATGAAGAACGGGCCAGAGCGCGAGCTTGTGGCCCGTTACCTCGACCGCGCCGCCGGCTCCGGCAAGCCCCTGGCACTGACCGGGTTCGACGTCACCGAACTCTCCGAATCCCGCGCCGGCTCCGCCGCTTCCCGCAAGGCTGAGGAGGCCAGGGCCATCCGCGCCGCCCTGCCCGATGGCATCGTGGTGGCGCTGGACGAGCGCGGCAAGGCGCTGACATCTGAAGCCCTCGCCTCCCAGATCGGCCGCTGGCGCGACGACGGCCGGCCGGCTGTCGGCTTTGTCATCGGCGGCGCCGACGGCATCGACCCGGACCTCGTGAAATCGGCTGACCTGGTCGTCAGTTTCTCGCCCATGGTCTGGCCGCATCAGCTGGTGCGCATCATGCTGGCCGAGCAGCTCTACCGCACAACCACCATATTGTCGGGACACCCCTATCACCGCGGCGATTAGCGGTCTCAAGCGCCAGCAGTGTGCTACCGCAAAGGTGATTATGGTTAAGCAATGTTAACCGGCTCTTTGCCCCCTGCTTGCTATTGTCCCAACCATTGATTCGGGCGCCCGAGGAGTGTTCATGGCCACGAGGCCAGCAAAAACCGTCAGCGTGACCCTGGCCGGCCTGTTGCTGTCCGGCGCCATGATCATGCCCTTGCTGGCGCAGACCGATCCCGCTCCGGCCCCAGCCGAAACGACGACGGCCGCCCCCGAAGCGGACGCGGTGCCGGCCACCCAGACGCCGGCAGAACCCCTGCCGGAGGGCGCAGAACCGGCGCCTGCAGAAGCCGTGACGAGCGATCCCGAACCGGCACAAAGCAATGCCTCCGACCTTGAGGAGGTGGAGGCCACATTGAGCCTCAGCCGCGAGCGGATCGAAGCGCTCAAGGCCGAAATCGCCGACATGGAAGGCGATCGCACCCAGCAGAACGCCGCGCTGATTGCGGCCGCGCAGCGGGTCAAACTGGCCGAAATCGAGATCACCGATATCGAAGAACGCCTCTCCGACCTCATCGTGCGCGAATTTGCCGTGCGCGGGCGTCTCGACGGCGCCGATGCCGAAATCGCCAATGTCCTGGCGGCTTTGGAACGCATTTCGCTCAACCCGCCACCGGCCCTGATCGTCGACCCCGACGATGCCCTGGGTTCGGCGCGCGGCGCCATGCTGATCGCCGCCATCGTGCCGCAACTGCGCGAAAAGGCCGATGCGGTGGCCGCCGACCTCAAGCAATTGACCGACATCAAGGCCGCAGCCCTCGAGGAAGAGGCCGTTCTCAAGGCCAATCACGACGTGCTGGAAGAAGAACAGTTGCGCATCGCCACCCTGATCGCGGCCCGCCGCCAGGGCATCACCCAGATGAGCGCGGCCCTCGCCGCCGAAGAGGATGAGGCCAGGGCCCTGGCCGAAAAGGCCGCGAGCCTGCGTGAACTGGTGGCGGCGCTCAGCGAGAAGGCCGCAGCCGGTGCGACGGCCGCCCCCGCCACCAGCACGCCCGGCGCCATGCCGGCCCTGTCGCCCGAGGCGATCCAGACTGCCTTTGCCAATGCCGCCCGCACCGAACCGGCCGTGCCGTTTCCGCTGGCGCGCGGCTATCTGGCGCCGCCCACCAATGGCGTGACCGTGGTCGAATTCGGCGCCAATGACGGGCTGGGCGGCATCGCCCATGGCCAGTCGGTCGTCACCCGCGCCGAGGCCCAGGTGGTGGCGCCCGCCGATGGCTGGGTGCTCTATACCGGGCCCTATCTCAATTATGGCCAGATTGTCATTCTCAATACCGGCGGTGGTTACACGGCCCTTCTGGCTGGGCTCGAGACCATTTCGGCCCAGACCGGCCAGTTCGTCCTCATGGGTGAACCGCTGGGCACGATGGGATCGCGCACAATCGGGCGATCAGTGACGACCAATGCTGGAAACGATCAGCCCACCCTCTATATTGAGCTGAGACAGAACAACGAGCCTTTCGACCCGGACGGGTGGTGGGCCACAAGTGAACAGACGGGATAGCCTCCATGCGTTTGCCGACCCTTCGCGTCGCCGCCCTTTGCGCGGCGCTGCTGGTGCCAGTCACGGTGCTCATCGCCCAGGACCAGGCGCCGCCGCCCGCGCCCGCAGAAGAAGCCCCCGCTGACGAATCCCCCATCGAGGATCCCAATCCGAGCGGTGAGGCGCCCGAGCCAACCGAGGCCGAAAAGGCCGCGGCCTCTCGTACGCCCGAGGAAATCTATTCGGACCTCAACCTTTTCGGCGAAATCTTCGACCGCATCCGCGCCGAATATGTCGATCCGCCCGACGAGCAGGAACTGATCCGCGCCGCCATCCAGGGCATGCTGAGCTCGCTCGATCCGCATTCGGGCTACCTGCCACCGGCCGATTATGACGAGATGCGCCAGGATACGTCCGGCCAGTTCGGCGGCCTGGGCGTCGAGATCATCATGGAAGACGGGATCATCCGGGTGGTTTCGCCCATTGACGAGACCCCCGCCGCCAAGGCCGGCATCCTGGCCAATGACCTGATCGTCGAGATCGACGGCGCCCAGGTCGATGGCATGACCCAGGACGAGGCGGTCGACCGCATGCGCGGCCCGGTGGGCACCAATGTGACCATCACCGTCATCCGCGAGGGCGTCAACGAACCCCTCGAATTCGAATTGACTCGCGACACCATTTCCATGCGCGCCGTGCGCTGGAGCATGGAAGGCGATGTTGCCGTCTTGCGTCTCGCCCGCTTCTCCGAGCAGGCCTATATCGGCATCGAGCGCGCCATTGCCGACATTTACGAGGAACGCGCCGATACGCCGCCCAAGGGCATCATCCTCGATCTGCGCAACAATCCGGGCGGCCTGGTCGACCAGTCGGTCTATGTCGCCGATGCCTTCCTCAATCGCGGTGCCGTGGTGCTGACCCGGGGCCGTAGCGATCGCGAAAGCGCCCGCTATGACGCCCAGGCGGACGATCTGGATGCCAAGCTGGCCGATATTCCCATGGTCGTGCTGATCAATGGCGGCTCTGCTTCCGCCTCCGAGATCGTTGCCGGGGCCCTGCAGGATCACAAGCGCGCCACCCTGGTGGGCACGCGCTCCTTCGGCAAGGGATCGGTGCAGTCGATCATCTCGCTGGGTCCGGATGGGGCTATGCGCATCACCACGGCGCGCTACTACACGCCGAACAACCGCTCCATCCAGGCCCTGGGCATCACCCCCGACATCGAGGTCCGCCAGGTGGTTCCAGAGGAATTCCAGGGGCGCGACGAGATCATCGGCGAGGCCGGGCTCGAGGGCCACATCACCATTGAGGGCCAGGAAGAATCCTCGGTGGGCTCGTCGGTCTATGTCCCGGTCGACAAGGCAGAGGATACCCAGCTCCAATATGCCATCCGCCTGATCAATGGCGAGGAGACCGATCCGGCCTTCCCGCCCACGGGCGACTGAGGCACCGCCATGCTAAACTGGGCGGATAACCGGCTGATTCGCGCCGGTTTCCGCCCGACCCCGCCGTGACAGGTGCCGCCCATGGCCAATGACCTCAGCACGCCGCTGACCGGACGCCGCGCCCGCAGGCGCGCCGGCCGGCGCTTTCATTTCCCGCTGGCGCGGCTCCTGTTCCTTCTGATCGGCCTCATCATCGGCGGCGTGGTGGTGCGAATGATCATGGTGGATGATCCCGATGGCGGCCGCCCCACCAGCGAGGTGGCCATCACCTCGACCCGCGACGGCAATGCCGTGGCCAATTCCGTTTCCAGCGGGCCGGCAACCATCACCGCCGATCCGGCGCAATATCCGGCGGGCAATACGCCTGCGGCCACCCCGGCTCCGCCGAGCGGCCAGATCCCGGACCGGTTCGGCGCCCTGCCCGACCTCGTCGAGGAAACCGCCGTCGGTGCCATCCCGCGCATTTCGGGGACCGGGCTCTCGCCCTTTGCGGCCTATCGCTACCCGTTCGACACCACGGCCATCGCTTCGACGCCCATGGTGGCCATTGTCGTCACTGGCCTTGGCATCAACGAGCAGGGATCCCTCGAGGCGGTTGACCAATTGCCGGCCGAGGTGACCCTCGCCTTTGCGCCCTATGGCCGCTCGCTCGAAACCACCGTGGCTGCCGCCCGCACCGCCGGCCACGAGGTCATGCTCGAGCTGCCGCTCGAACCCTTCGACTATCCGCAGAACGACCCCGGCCCTCATACGCTGCTGACCGGCGAGGCGCCGCGCGCCAATCTCGACAAGCTGTTCTGGCTGATGGCCCGCTTCGGCGGCTATTTCGGCGTCATCAACAATATGGGCGCCCGCTTCACCGCCTCGGCCGCGGACCTTGCGCCGGTCATGGAAGAGCTGGGCACGCGCGGCATCGGCTATCTCGACGACGGGTCATCCAACCGGTCGCTGACTGCGCAACTCTCGGGCGCCAACAAGGTGCCCTATGGCCGGGCAACCCAGGTGATTGACGCCAATCCGGCCCGCGCATCCATCCTCTCAGCGCTGGCCAGCCTTGAAAACCAGGCCCTGGAAACCGGCAGCGCCGTGGGTATCATCAGCGCGCTGCCCATTTCGGTGGCCACCGTGGCCGAATGGTCGCGGGAACTCGCCGCCAAGGGTATCGTGCTGGTTCCGGCCAGCGCGCTGATGAAGTAGAGACGCCATGCCAGCCCGCCCCGACCGAGACTCCCTGCCCTATCGTGACTGCGTGGGCATCGTGCTGTTCAACGCGAGCGGCAATGTGCTGATGGGCCGCCGCAGATCGGAAGGCGATCCGGACAAGTCCGCCGCCCTCGGTCACGCCTGGCAATTGCCGCAGGGCGGCATCGACGAGAACGAAGACCCCCTGCGTGCCGCCATGCGCGAACTGCACGAGGAAACCAGCGTCACCTCGGTAAGCCTGCTCGCCGAAGCGCCGGAATGGATCTATTACGATCTGCCCGATGAACTCATCGGCACCGCCTTCAAGGGCAAATATCGCGGCCAGCGCCAGCGCTGGTTTGCCTTTGCCTTTACCGGCCCCGAAAGCGAGATCAATGTCGAAACGCCCGGCGGCGGCAAGTTCAAGCCCGAATTCGATGCCTGGCGCTGGGAGCGATTGCATCAGGCGCCGGCGCTGATCGTGCCGTTCAAGCGCCCGGCCTATGAGGCGGTCGTCGCCGCCTTCAGCGACATTCCCCAGCGGTTCACAAAGACCTAGACGCATGAAGACCATTGGCCTTATCGGCGGCATGAGCTGGGAATCGAGCGCCCACTACTATGCGGCGATCAACCGGGAAACCGCCAGGCGACTGGGCGGGCTGCACTCGGCCCCCCTGATCATGCATTCCGTCGATTTCGCGCCCATCGCCGAATTGCAGTCGGCCGGCCAATGGGACGAGGCCGGCCGCCAGCTCAACGCGGTGGCGCTGGCCCTTGAGGCCGCCGGCGCCGAAGTCCTGGGCCTTGCCACCAATACCATGCATGTCGTTGCCGACACGCTATTGGCCGGGGTCAGCATCCCCTTCGTGCATATCGCCGACCCGACCGCCGAGGCCCTTCTGGCCGACGGCTATGACACGGTTGGCCTTCTGGGCACCCGCTTCACCATGGAGATGGACTTTTACAAGGACCGGCTTCGCGCCAGGGGCCTCAACCCGCTCATTCCCGAAGTCGGCCGCACCAATCTCAATGGCATCATCTATGAAGAACTGTGCCGCGGCGTGGTGCGCGAGCCGTCGCGCACCATCTATGTCGATGCCATCACCCAGTTGGCGGCGCGCGGCGCCCAGGCGGTAATCCTGGGCTGCACCGAAATTGGCATGCTGATCGACGACGCCAGCTCGCCGCTTCCCACCTATGACACCACCGACCTGCACGCCAGGGCGCTGGTTGCGGCAGCCCTGGGCTGATCTCAGGCCGCCCGGCGCGTCCGCTCGGTCCCTGCGGTCTCGCTGGTGATCCTGAACACATCGACGATGCGGTCGAGCGTGTGGGTCTGGCCCTCGGTCTGCTCGATCACCGCATTGGTCTGTTCCACCAGGGAGGCATTGTGCTGGGTCATCTGGTCGAGCGTGCGCACAGCCATGTTCACCTCTTCGATCGAGGAGGACTGTTCCCGGCTGGCACCGGCAATGGCGCGCACCAGGGCGCTGTTTTCCTGCGCCGCTTCCAGCATGGCGCGGAGTTTCCTGCCGGCTGCCTCGACGAGGTTGGCGCCATTGCGCACCTCGTTGCCGCTCTGCTCCACCAGCGCCTTGACGTCTGCCGAGGCCTGGGCCGCCGATTGGGCCAGGCGGCGCACTTCCACGGCCACCACCGCAAAGCCCTTGCCGGCCTCCCCGGCGCGGGCCGCTTCCACCGAAGCATTGAGGGCCAGGAGGTTCGTCTGGAAGGCGATGTCGTCGATCAGCCCGATAATGTTGGAAATCTTGGCCGAGGACTGGGTGATGCGCTCCATGGCGCCGGTGGCGTCCACCATGACCTGGCCGCTATCCTGCGCCGCCTGCGACACGGTCTCGGCCTTGTGCGCCGCTTCCTCTGCCATGCCGGCATTGCCGGCGACGGTACCGGCCAGGGCCTCCATTGCAGCCGAGGTTTCCTCGATCGTCGCCGCCTGCCGCGTGGTACGCTCGGAGAGGTCATTGGCCCCCGACAGCAATTCGCCAGAGGCCGTACGCAGCGAGCGCGTGGTGTCGCGCAACTGCCCGATGACCTCGGCAAACTGATCGACGGTACCATTGAGCGCCGTCCGCAGATCTTCGAATTCGGGCGGGAAGCGCTGCTCGATCCGGCTCGTCAGGTCGCCATCGGCAAGGCGCTTGAGACCGGCGCCAATGGCCGCCACCGATTGGCGGCGCGCGGTCACGTCGGTGGCAAACTGCACAACCTTGTAGGGCCTGCCCTCGGCATCGGAAATGGGCGTGAAGGTGCTCTGGATCCAAACTTCCCCGCCCGCCTGCGTCCGGCGGCGATATTCGCCGCTCTTGAACTCACCGGCCGCCAGTTCATCCCAGAACTGGCGATAGGTCGGGCCGCTCGGATCGGCGTCAAACAGAAAGAGCGCATTGGGCTGGCCGACGATATCGGCGCACCCATAGCCGAGCAGGGCCAGGAAATTGTCATTGGCATTGATGACCCGGCCGCTGAGATCGAACTCAACGACGATCTGGCTGCGCGAAATCGCCTCCAGTTGCCCGGTGTGATCGGCCGCCTCGGCCAGGTGCTGGCGGGCCTGCTGGTCCAGTGCGGCTTTTTCGGCGGCATTGGCGCGAAACACTTCGACGGCCCGGGCCATGGCGCCGATCTCGTTGCGGCGGGCAGTAAAGGGCACGTCGGTATCGAGTGCGCCATCGGCAACTGCGCTCATCACCTGCGACAGACGCGGTATGGGACGCATGAGCTTACGTGCCACCACCAGGGCGCCCAGGGCCACCAGCAGCGTGGTGACAAGTCCCACGGCCGAGAGCACCAGCATGGATTGGCTCAGCACGGCTTCGATCGGTCCGCGATCAACCCCGACCACGAGCGCGCCGATGACGGTGCCCTCAGCGGTGGCAATGGGCAGGTAGCGCAGAACCCGATGCACCCCATCCTGAACCGCATCGGCGTCGACCATCTGATTGGCCATCAGCGCCTGATGAATGGCGCTGTCGGCGACAATCGCGTCTGCCATGCGGCGCTCACCGGCCGGATCGAGCAGGCTGGTGCTGCCGACCACGAAATCCGGGCCCGTCTCCGGGTCGTAGACCAGCACCGATACGTCCTGGCCGGCGACGCGGGCAACGGCGTCGATAACATCGTGACTGCGGAACCGCGGCATGCTGCGCGCCGTCAGCGTCGCGACATTGCCGGCCTCATCCAGCCCGACCTCAAGGCTGGGCAGGTTGACCTGCAGGATCTGCGCCGCGATGCGGGTCGTGTCCACCACCGCCGCGTCCACGTCGCGCTCGACCGAGCCGGACAGGCTGACGAAGAGCCCGGCGAGAACTGCCGCGACCACCAGACCGATACTGGTCAGCGTCATGGCGGAAATGGCGAATGTCAGTCTGAGATTGCCCAGAATGGCGGTCATGATTGCGTCCCCAATCTCCGGCCTCCTGGCCGGTCACCCCAACTCTCCCCGCCAGCAGACTGTGCCACAGGGGTTAATTCGAGGTTGAAATTGGATTTTTCTTCGTGAAATCAGCTACTTGCACAATATCTGACCAGCCTGCCCACCAGACATGCAAAAAGGCCGCCTCCTGAAGGAGACGGCCTCAAGCAATCAGCTGCGATCAAGCCTAGTGGATATGGGCACCGTTGATCTGCTGGGCCTCGATGGTGAGGTTGAGCAGGCCAGAAACCACTTCCTGGGCATAGGACTTGTCTTCCGGCGATTCGGCGCGGGCGAGTTCTTCCTCGGCCGCCTTGATCTGGGTCTGCAGATCGTCGTGGTCGAAATCGGCGAAAGGCACCGACTGTTCGGCCAGAATGGTCAGGCCCGCGGGGGACACGTCCGCAAAGCCGCCCTTGACGAAATAGACATCGGCAGCCCCACCATCCTTGGTGACGGTGATGAAGCCGGGGCGCAGCGTCGTCATGAACGGCGCATGGTCGTTCATCACGGTGAAATAGCCCTCGGTGCCCGGAACGGTCACCGAATGCACCACTTCCGACAGCACCAGCCGCTCGGGCGACACGATCTCGATCTTGAGGCCTTCAGCCATTCTATTGGTCCTCTACAGCGCGGCCGGCCGAAGTGAATGCACTTCGCTTTTCGGCCACGCGGCCTTTGTATTCCAAGAAGGCCCGAACGCGCATTCGGGCCCCGTGTCGAGAGGACGGGCCACCAGGGGCGGCCCGATCCGGTTCAACTGCGCCTTAGGCGGCCTGTGCGGCCAGCTTCTGTGCCTTGGCGACGGCGTCCTCGATGGTGCCGACCATGTAGAAGGCGGCTTCCGGCAGGTGGTCGTAGTCACCCTTAACCAGACCGGCAAAGCCCTTGATGGTGTCTTCGAGCTTGACGAAGACGCCGGGCGAACCGGTGAACACTTCGGCCACGTCGAAGGGCTGGCTCATGAAGCGCTCGATCTTGCGGGCGCGGGCCACGGTCAGCTTATCTTCTTCGGAAAGCTCGTCCATGCCCAGGATGGCGATGATGTCCTGCAGGGCCTTGTACTTCTGCAGGATCGACTGCACCTGGCGGGCGGTGTCGTAGTGCTCCTGACCAACGACGTTCGCGTCGAGAATACGCGAGTTCGATGCCAGCGGATCCACGGCCGGATAGATGCCCTTTTCCGAAATGGCGCGGTTGAGCACGGTCGTCGCGTCAAGGTGCGCGAAGGTCGTTGCCGGCGCCGGGTCGGTCAGGTCGTCGGCGGGCACGTACACGGCCTGCACCGAGGTGATCGAGCCCTTGGTGGTGGTGGTGATGCGTTCCTGCATCGCGCCCATGTCGGTCGACAGCGTCGGCTGGTAGCCCACCGCGGACGGGATACGACCCAGAAGTGCCGACATTTCGGCACCGGCCTGGGTGAAGCGGAAGATGTTGTCCACGAAGAACAGCACGTCCTGGCCCTGGTCGCGGAAATGCTCGGCGACGGTGAGGCCGGTCAGGGCGACGCGGGCACGGGCACCGGGGGGCTCGTTCATCTGGCCGAAGACCAGCGCGCACTTGGAGCCGGCAGCCGAACCACCATGCTCGGCCGGGTCCTTGTTCACGCCCGATTCGATCATTTCGTGGTAGAGGTCGTTGCCCTCGCGGGTGCGCTCGCCGACGCCGGCGAACACCGAATAGCCGCCGTGAGCCTTGGCGACGTTGTTGATCAGTTCCTGGATCAGCACCGTCTTGCCCACGCCGGCGCCGCCGAACAGGCCGATCTTGCCGCCGCGTGCATAGGGAGCGATCAGGTCCACGACCTTGATGCCGGTCACCAGCACTTCTGCCTCAGGGGACTGTTCCACGAAAGCCGGAGCTTCCTGGTGAATTTCGCGCTTGGCGGCAGTGGTCACCGGGCCGGCTTCGTCGATCGGCTCGCCGATGACGTTCATGATGCGGCCCAGGGTCTCGTCGCCGACCGGCACCGAGATCGAAGCGCCGGTATCGGTCACTTCGGTGCCGCGGACCAGACCTTCGGTCGTGTCCATGGCGATGGTGCGCACGGCGTTTTCGCCGAGATGCTGGGCAACTTCCAGCACCAGGCGCTGACCATTATTGGTGGTTTCAAGCGCGTTCAGGATGGCGGGCAGGTGATCGTCGAACACCACGTCAACGACGGCGCCAATGACCTGCGAAACGCGACCGGCCTTCTTTTCTGCCATTTGTTCGTCCTCGCTGATGGGTTAGAGCGCTTCGGCGCCCGAGATGATTTCGATGAGTTCTTTGGTGATCTGGGCCTGCCGCTGGCGGTTGTAGCTCAGCTGCAGCTTGTTGATCATTTCGCCGGCATTACGGGTCGCATTGTCCATGGCGGACATCTGCGCTCCGTAGAACGAGGCATTGTTCTCGAACAGAGCCCGCAGCACCTGCACCGCAATATTGCGCGGCAACAGGTCCTCGACGATGGCCTCTTCGCTCGGCTCGTATTCGTAGGGCACGGCCGGGGCGCTGGCATCGCCTTCGACCTTTTCCAGCTTGGCCGGAATCAGCTGCTGGGCCGTCGGCACCTGGCTGATCACCGAGCCGAACTTGGCGAAGTAGAGCGTTGCCACGTCGAATTCGCCGGCCGCAAACATGGCCAGCACCTTCTCGGCCACAAGCTGGGCCTGGGTGAAGCCGACCTGCTTGATCTCGCGGAAGCTGTAGGTGTCCACGATCAGCTCCGGATATTGCCGGCGCAGGATATCGTGGCCCTTGCGGCCCACGGTCAGGATCTTGACGGTCTTGCCCTGGCTCAGGAGCTTGGCGGCATGATCGCGCGCCAGGCGCGCAATCGAGGAGTTGAAGCCGCCGGCCAGACCGCGTTCGCCGGTCGCCACGACCAGCAGGTGAACCTGGTCCTTGCCATTGCCGGCCAGCAGCGCCGGCGCATTTTCCTGGCCATCATAGACGGCACCGAGAGCGGCCAGAACCTTGCCCATGCGCTCGGCATAGGGGCGGGCCGCCACGGCAGCTTCCTGGGCGCGGCGGAGCTTGGCCGCCGCCACCATCTGCATGGCCTTGGTGATCTTCTGGGTCGATTTGACCGAGTCGATCCGGTTCTTGAGGTCCTTTAGCGACGGCATTGCCTGTCGTCTCCTTCAGGGCTTAAGCCGCGTAGGTCTTCTTGATCTCGTCCAGAGCCGACTTGAGCTTGGCACGGGTGTCGTCGCTCAGAGCCTTTTCAGAGGCAATGGTGTTGAGAATATCGGCATACTTGGAGCGCATATTGCTCAGAATGTGCTTCTCGAAGTCCTGGACCTTGGTCACCGGAATGGCGTCCAGATAGCCCTGGCCACCGGCAAAGATCACCGCGACCTGTTCTTCGGTCTTGAGCGGGGAGAACTGCGGCTGCTTGAGGAGTTCGGTGAGACGCGCGCCACGGTTGAGCAGACGCTGGGTAGCAGCGTCGAGGTCCGAACCGAACTGAGCGAAGGCGGCCATTTCGCGGTACTGCGACAGCTCACCCTTGAGCGAGCCGGCAACCTGCTTCATCGCCTTGATCTGGGCCGAGCCACCCACGCGGGACACCGACAGACCAACGTTCACGGCCGGGCGGATGCCCTGGAAGAACAGGTTGGTTTCAAGGAAGATCTGGCCGTCGGTGATCGAGATCACGTTGGTCGGAATATAGGCCGACACGTCGTTGGCCTGGGTTTCGATAACCGGCAGCGCGGTCAGCGAACCAAGACCGTGGTCTTCGTTCATCTTGGCGGCGCGCTCGAGCAGGCGGGAGTGCAGGTAGAACACGTCGCCCGGATAGGCTTCGCGGCCCGGCGGACGGCGCAGCAGCAGCGACATCTGGCGATAGGCGACGGCCTGCTTGGTCAGATCGTCATAGGCGATCACGGCATGCTTGGAATTGTCGCGGAACCATTCGCCGATGGCACAGCCGGTGAACGGCGCGATGTACTGCAGCGGCGCCGGATCGGAGGCGGTGGCGGCAATGACGATGGAGTAGGGCAGCGCGCCCGATTCTTCGAGCTGCTTGACGAACTGGGCAACGGTCGAGCGCTTCTGACCCACGGCGACGTAGATGCAGTAGAGCTTGTCGGTTTCGTTGCCAGCGTCATGCGCAGGCTTCTGGTTGAGGAAGGTGTCCAGAATGATGGCGGTCTTGCCGGTCTGGCGGTCACCGATCACCAGCTCGCGCTGGCCGCGGCCGATGGGGATCAGCGCATCGATGGCCTTGAGGCCGGTGGACATGGGCTCGTGCACGGACTTGCGCGGCAGGATGCCCGGCGCCTTGACGTCGACGCGGCGGCGTTCGGTGTGATCGATCGGGCCCTTGCCGTCGATCGGGTTGCCGAGGCCGTCGACCACGCGACCAAGCAGGCCCGGACCAACAGGGGTGTCCACGATGGCGCCGGTCCGCTTGACGACGTCGCCTTCCTTGATCGAACGGTCATTGCCGAAGATCACGACGCCGACATTGTCGGCTTCGAGGTTGAGGGCCATGCCCATCACGCCGCCCGGGAACTCGACGAGCTCACCGGCCTGCACATTGTCCAGGCCATAGACGCGGGCGATACCGTCACCGACGGAGAGCACCTGGCCGACTTCGGAAACCTGGGCTTCCTGGCCGAAATTCTTGATCTGGTCCTTGAGGATCGCAGAAATTTCCGCGGCTTTGATGTCCATTATCCGACCTCTTTCATGGCGATCTTCATCGCAGCGAGTTTTGTCTTGAGTGAGCTATCGATCATCTGGCTGCCGACCTTCACCTGAAGGCCGCCGATCAGCGAGGGATCGACAAATTGATTGAGCGTGACGGTCTTGCCCAGCTTGGTCTTGAGCGTTTCAGCCAGGGCCTTGACCTGCGCGTCGGTCAGCGGCGCCGCCGAGGTGACGTCGGCAGTCGCTTCGCCGCGATCGGCAGCGGCCAGCTCGCGGAAGCCCACGATGATCTGGTCCAGCGCGAACAGGCGGCCATTGCGGGCCACCAGGCGCAGGAAATTGCCGACCAGCGGATTAACCTTGGCCTTGGCCAGGATCGCGTCCAGCGCCGATGCCTTGACATCGCCGGGAATGACCGGCGAGCGCAGATAGCGCGAAAACTCTTCGCTTTCGCCGATCAGGCGGGAAATGTCGGAGAGCCCGGTTTCCACCTGGGCCAACTGGTTCTCGCCCTTGGCGAGATCAAAAAGCGCCGACGCATATGGCCGTGCGATCTGGGTAAGCACCGAATTCTGCGCTGCCAATGCCGCTTCACCCTCTTTCTGGCCAACCCTCTTGCCGGTTCCGTTGACCGGAACCCGGGTGGCTTATGAACGCTTGGACGTGCTCGGAAACGGGCCGCGAGCCGGACCCCTGAAATTCGCGCCCGCTCTAACACAGGCAAAGCCGGCCTTGCAAGGCATGGGGACGTGATTCAGACATGTCGAAAATGTCGCACTTCGAAGGCGGTCCGGAGGATGAAAGGCTCCGGTGGAGCCTTTCAAGCCGAGAAGGCCACAAAGCCTATGGCTGCGTGGCGGGGACCTGTGCCAAAGGCCAAATCGCTCCAGTGGAGCGATTTGAAGGGAGGAGGCCATGAGACTTCGATCCGTGCCGAAGGCAAAATCGTCCCGGTGGGACGATTTTAGGTGAGAAGGCCGCGAGAGCTATGCTCGAGTGGCAGCTCGAATGGCAGGATGCGCCCCAAAGGGGAGGTCGCTCCGGGGCAGCGATCTGTGGTGGGGTGGCCGCGAGAGCCAAGCTCAAGTGGCGGCTCGAAGGCCTACTCTGATGGTCACGCCACGCCCTTTCGCCCGCTACCAATTCTTGGTACAATCTCGTCTGGAGGTCCGACATGGCACGCAATACATCCGTTTCTCTCAGCGATCATTTCGCTCATTTCATTGACCAGCAGGTCGAAACGGGACGCTATGGCTCGGCCAGCGATGTCGTACGCGCGGGATTGCGGTTGCTGGAAGAGCACGAAGCCAAGGTCAAGGCGCTGCACGACGCCCTGCGCGCAGGAGAGGAGTCGGGGCCGCCAACGCCGTTCGACAGGGACGCATTCCTCGCCGAACTGCACGCGCGCCATGGCCAACAGGACAATTGAGATTGCGCCCCTGGCGCGCGAGGATTGGCGCGGCATTTGGGACTACAGCGTTGAAAACTGGTCCGCTGATACCGCCGCGGACTATTACAACCAGATTGCCGATCGCATGGAGGCCTTGGCCGCAGACCAGTTGACCGGCCTGCCGGTCTATGGCCGTCCCCGCACATACAAGAGCCTGATCGGCTCCCACGTCATCTACTTCCGACTAAATACAAATGCATTGATCGTGCTGCGTATCCTGCATCAGGCGATGGACGTGGGTAAGAACCTCTAGCTCACATGAAACTCATCGGATCGATGTCGATCTGCACCTTGAGATCACCCTTGGCCTTTTCGGCCGTACCCAGCCAGAACCGCATATAGCCGGACAGATCGAAATCCTTGCCGGATTGGGCCAATAGCCGCACCCTGTGGCGGCCGCGGATCATGGCAATGGGGGCATCGGCCGGGCCGAAGAGCCGCACGCCCTCGGCCATGGGCGCGACCGACAACAGATGACGCGCATAGACCATGGCGGTCTGCTGTTCATTGGCCGAGATGATGAGCGCCGCCAGACGGCCGAAGGGCGGCATGCCCCCGGCCTCGCGCGCCAGCAGTTCCTGGGCGTAGAAGGCTTCGCGGTCGCCGCTGACCATGGCCTTCATCACCGGGTGATCGGGATGGTAGGTCTGCAGAAACGCCTTGCCGTGCCGGGAGGCGCGGCCGGCCCGGCCAGCCACCTGAGTGAGGATCTGGAAGGTCTTTTCGGCGGCGCGCGGATCGCCATGCGCCAGGCCCAGATCGGCATCGAGCACCCCGACCACCGAGAGCTTTTCGAAGTGGTGCCCCTTGGACACCAGCTGTGTGCCGATGATGAGATCGTATTCGCCCCGCTCGATCTCCGCGAAACGCTCGCGCAACTGGGCGTGGCTGCCCATATCGGTGGAGAGCAGCACCCGCCGGGCATCGGGGAACCGGGCCGCCGCTTCCTCGGCCACCCGCTCCACGCCTGGCCCGACCGCGACCAGGCTTTCGGGCTCGCCGCATTCGCCGCACACTTTTGGTGTGCGCATCTCGTGTCCGCAATGGTGACACATGAGCACGCCACGAAACCGGTGCTCGACCATCCAGGCCGAACAATCCGGGCATTGATACTGATGCCCGCAGGAGCGGCACAGGGTCAGCGGCGCATAGCCGCGCCGGTTGAGAAACAGCAGCGCCTGCTCGCCCCGGTCGAGCGCCGCAAACACTTCCCGCGCTAGGCCGGGGGCGATCCAGGCGCCCTTTTCCGGTCCGTCCACCCGCATGTCGATGGCGGTGACATCCGGCATGGCGGCTTCCGCAAAGCGGCTCTCGAGCCGCACATGGCTGTAGCGGCCGACATTGGCATTGTTGCGCGATTCCACCGAGGGGGTGGCCGAGGACAGCACGACCCGCGCCTGGGACAGATTGGCCCGGACAATGGCCATGTCGCGGGCATGATAGGTGAACCCGTCCGATTGCTTGTAGGCGCCATCATGCTCCTCATCGAGCACCAGCAGGCCCAGTTCGCGGAACGGCAGGAACAGCGCCGAGCGCGCGCCGACCACGGCCCGCACCGTGCCATCCAGCACGCCGCGCCAGACCTTTGCCCGTTGCACCGGCGTCATGTCGGAATGCCATTCGGCGGGCCTCGCCCCGAACCGCTTGGTAAAGCGGTCGATGAAGGTATTGGTGAGGGCGATCTCGGGGAGCAGGATCAGGGCCTGCCGGCCGGCCCGCAAGGTGTCGGCCACTGCCTCGAAGAACACTTCCGTCTTGCCGCCGCCGGTGACCCCGTCGAGCAGGGCGACCCCGAAGGCCCGGGCATCGAGGGCCAGGATCTGATCCAGCGCCGCCTGCTGCTCGGGGTTGAGCCGGGCCGGACTGTCATCAGGATCGGGCGGCATCACTACTGGAGGCGCCGGCATCTCCAGCCGCTCGACCGCCCCGGCCCGCTCCAGCCCCTCGATCACCGAGGTGGAAACGCCGCTGGCGCCGATCAGGGCCGGCTTGGTCCAGGCCATGTCGTCCATCAACACATCGAGGACCCGCAACCGGGCCGGCGTCAGCTTTTCCGGCTCGTGTCCGGTGCGTCGGAAGGCAATGACGGGCTTGGGCGCGTCCAGCGCCTCGGGCGACCGCAGGACACCGCGCAGCACCTGTCCCGGCGCGGCCAGCGTGTAGCGGGCGACCCAATCCACCAGCGACAGCAATTCCTCAGAGAGCGGCGGCACGTCATAGGCCTGGGCGATATCGCGCAGCCGGTTATGGGCAATCATATCCTTGGGCGCCCCCCAGACGACACCCAGAATCAGCCGCGGCCCCAGCGGCACGGCAACGATCGAACCGCGCTCGACCACCATGCCCGGGGGCACGCGATAGCTATAGGGCCCCTCGACGGCGACCCCGACCATCACTGCAACGATGTCTGGACGATCCTGCATTGTCCCCGTTCTGCTCGCATCCATCACCGGCCAGTGCAAGCGATTCCCAAATGGCACTGCTGACACACACTGTCAGTCTGTTCATCTAATGTTCTCTACACCACTTGGGAAGGGAAGGGCCAGATGCGCAGTTTGTTTTCACGGTTTCGTCGGCGCGCGGCGCCTGGAGGCGCAGCCCAGGCCGGACAGGGGGCGCAGCGGATCAGCCCCATCCGCTCGCGGCCCCGCCCGGTGCCACCCCGCCTCTATGCCGATCTTGGCCTGTCGCCCGCCTCGGTCCGGGACAGTGACCCGCCCGGGCACCGCTTTGACCTCTATTAAAATCGTGCCTTGAGCCCGACATTGAGGCTCAATGTCCTGAGCGCCGCCCCGGCGATGTCGTCCTCGGCAATGGTGATGGTCTCGGTATTGGTGTCGATATATTCGGCCCGGCCGCGCATCATGAACTTGTGGTCGTAGCGGGCGCCGATGAAGAGTTCGGCCATCGGCCCCAGCGCGAAGCCGGCATCCAGCCCCGCCGTCAGGGTCGGCGCCACGCCAAAGCTGTCCTCGACCCTGAGGTCGCGCATCCAGTGATTGTCGGTCGAATTGCCGAGCACCGTCACGCCGCCGCGCAACAATCCGGCCAGCCGGAACGAGCCATAAGTTTCCTCGCCATCCACGCCGATGAACACCTCGGGCAGGCGCTGGCGATAGTCGATGGCGGGTTCGCCATCGGGGAAACTGCCGGTCTCGTCGCGAAAGCCGTTGACGCTATAGACATAGCGCCCGCCATAGGCCGCCCAGTGCACGTCGGTATAGCTGAAGCCGCCATGCATGCGCACATTGGCATTCTCGGTCCGCGACAGGTCATAGCCCAGGGCGATTTCGCCGCTGAAATAGTGATTGAGGTCGGTGTCGGGGTGCTGGGACCGGTGCGTCCAGTTGTCGAAATCGTCGGTCGGCAGAAACCAGTCATAGTCTTCCATATAGCTGGTGCCATAGCCGGCAACGCTCGATTCGGCGCTGACGCTGAAGCCATTGCCGACATTGAGGTCGATCCCGGCCCGCAGGACCGGCGCCTTGCTCTGCCAGATGAGATGGCTGAGCGTGCGATCGCCGTTGAACACATATTCGTCGCCCTCGATGAAGAGCGCCCCGATGCTGGCCCGCAAGCGCACGGTTTCGTTGGCGATGCTGACACTATCCGGGTCAGACAGGCCGGGCTGGTACGGGCTGGGCGGCAGGAACGGCGATGGGCCCCAGTCGGCGGCAATTGCCGGCGTGACGGCGACCGCCAGAAAAACCATCGTCCCCAGAGATTTGATTGCCATCGCGCCGCCCCCGTTTCGGCCACAATCGGCACTACGGGTTAATACGGGGTTTACCCTGTCCGTTGATCGGCCGTTTACCATGATCGAGCAGGATGACGACCATGACCGACAGCGCCTTTGCCACCGATGAATTCATCCGCGAGCGGCTCGCCGCCTGGCAGCGCGAGCTGGGTTCGGTACGCCGCCTGGCCCCCAAGACGCTCGAGGCCTATGACCGGGACCTCGGCCAGTTCATGGCTTTCCTCGCCGGTCACATGGGCGGGCCGGTGACCCTGTCGTCGCTGCAGCAATTGCGCGGCGCCGATATCCGCGCCTTCATGGCCCAGCGCCGCAATGAAAGCCTCGGCTCGCGCTCGCTGGCGCGGGTCCTCTCGGCGCTCAAGAGTTTTTTCGGCTTTCTCGAACGGCAGGGCACCCTCACCACCGAGGCCCTCAATGTGGTGCGCACGCCCAAGATTCCGCGGTCGCTGCCCAAGGCGCTGACCGTGGTTGAAGCCAAGCGCACCATCGAGACCACCAACGAGCTGGAAGACCGGCCCTGGATTGCGGCCCGCGACATGGCGGTGATCTCCCTGTGCTATGGCGCCGGCCTGCGCATATCCGAGGCGTTGTCGCTGACCCGGGCTGATCTCGACACCGATACGCTCCGGGTCACCGGCAAGGGCGGCAAGGTGCGCATGGTGCCCCTGATCGCGCCGGTGCGGCAGGCGATCGAGACCTATCTTGGTCTGGTTCCCTATAAGCTCTGGCCTGAAGATGGGTTGTTTCGCGGGGTGCGCGGCGGGGTGCTGTCGCCGCGTCTCATCCAGTTGCGCCTCGAGCAATTGCGCGGGGCGCTGGGCCTGCCGCCTTCGGCAACGCCGCACGCCCTGCGCCATTCCTTTGCCACGCACCTTCTGGGCAAGGGCGGAGACCTGCGCGCCATCCAGGAATTGCTGGGCCATGCCAGCCTGTCCTCGACGCAGATCTATACCGCCGTCGATACCGAGCGGCTGCTGGAAAGCTATGCCAAGGCCCATCCACGCGGCTGATTGAAAGGGGTGTGGACGCTTCGGCACGCATTGGCCTTGGCAGTTGCCCCCTTCCCGGCATAACCAGAAGCCCATGACCGCCCAACCGGATCCGATGCGCAGCGATGCCCTGGGCTATGGCCTCGCCATAGCCGGCGCCGTGCTGTTCTCCACCAAGGGCATCTTCATCAAGCTGGCCTTTGCCGAGGGCGTTTCGACCGAGGCGACCCTGGCTTTGCGCATGCTGGTGGCGCTGCCGGTCTATCTCGTCATCCTCCTCACCCTGCTGCGGCGCCAGCCGCAGTCGCGCGCCCTGCTCACCCCATCCCGCCTCATCGCCTGCATGGCAGTGGGCATTCTGGGCTATTATGTCTCGAGCTATCTCGACTTTGCCGGGCTGGCCTTCGTCTCGGCCCAGTACGAGCGCCTCGTGCTCTTCACCTATCCCTTCTTCGTCCTCCTGTTCGGGGTCTGGTTCTTCGGCGACCGCATGAACTGGGCGCTGGTGCCGGCCATGCTCATCACCTATGCCGGGCTCATGGTGATCTTCACCTGGAACCTCACCGTGCGGCCCGATGGGCTCCTGCTCGGCACCGCACTCGTCCTGGGCTCGGCACTGACCTTTGCCTTCTACCAACACCTGGCCCGGCGGCAGATGGTGGTGGTGGGCACGGCCCTGTTCACCTGCATCGGCATGTCGACGGCCGCGGTGCTGGCCATTGGCCAGAGCCTGGTCGTCGATGGGCCGGCAACCTATTTCGCCTTCAGTCCCTATGTCTGGATGCTGGGACTGATGCTGGGTGTCTTCGGCACCGTCCTGCCCTCATTCCTGCTCAATTCCGGCATTGCCCGCATCGGCGCCCGCGCCACGGCCTCGACCGCATCGCTCGGTCCGATCATGACCATCGTCCTGGCCGTGCTCATCCTGGGCGAGGAATTCACGCTGTTCCACGCCATCGGCACCGCCCTGGTGCTGCTCGGTTCGGCCCTGTTTGCCCGCAATGACCGGCGGGCCCGCGGCCCTTCGACATAATTTTCACGGGGGCTTCTGGCCGCCGCATTCACGCGATAATGTTCCCGCATATGGGATCGGGCATTTGAGGGAGGACAGTCATGCGCACAGTCAAATCGGGCCTTGGAGCCATGCTCTTCGCGCTGGCCCTGGGCACCAGCCTGGTCGCGCCGGCCATGGCTCAGGACATCGACTTCGGAGACGATAGCTCCGAATGGGCCAATGACGGCGAATGCGACGATCCGCGCTTTACCGGCACCGGCATGGCCAGCGAACTCGAAGATGCCGACATCCGCAAGGACGCGACGGACTGTAAGGCCCTGTTCGACGGGGGCTCGATCAGCCTGCTCGAGGACGCGGTCTCCGATTCTGCTGCAGAGGCTGGCGAAGCGGCCGATGCCGCCGCCGACGCAGCAGCAGATGCAGCTGGCGAGGCCGCACCCTGGATCGACTTTGGCGATGACAGCTCCGCATGGGCCAATGATGGCGAATGCGATGACCCCCGCTTTACCGGCGCAGCCATGGCCGCCGAACTCGAAGATGCCGATATCGGCAAGGATGCCACCGACTGCCGCTCTGCCTATACCGCAGGCGAGATCACCCTGGTTGAGGGCGCCGCTGCTGAAACCGCCACCGAAGCACCGGCCACCGGCGACGTGGATTTCGGCGACGACAGTTCCGAATGGGCCAGGGATGGCGAATGCGATGACATGCGCTTTACCGGCACCGGCATGGCCGAGGAACTGGTGGACGAGGATGTCGGCCACGACGCCACCGATTGCCGCACCCTGTTCGAAGCCGGCGACATCACCCTTGCTGGCGACGCCGGAGACGCCACCGAAGCGCCCCCCGCTGCCGCGACCGATGTGGATTTTGGCGACGATAGTTCCGAATGGGCAAATGACGGCGAATGCGACGACCCGCGCTTTGCCGGCACCGGCATGGCCGAAGAAACCGTGGATGAGGATATCCGGCGCGACGCCACCGATTGCCGCACCCTGTTTGAGGCCGGGGACATTAGCCTTGCCGGCGACGGCGGCGATGCCGCGATCGACTTTGGCGATGACACCTCCGAATGGGCCAATGACCAGGAATGCGATGATCCGCGTTTTGCAGGTTCCGGCATGGCGAGCGAGTTGACGGACGACAATATCGGCCGCGACGCCACCGATTGCCGCAATGCCTATGAAGACGGCTCCATCACCCTGGCCGATGGCGACAGCGATCCGGCGCCCCGGCCAACAGCCGACATGGCGGCGCGCATCGACTTCGGCGATGATTCGGGCAGCTGGCCCAATGACGGGGAATGCGACGATCCGGATTTCTTCGGCCCGGGCGTGGCCGAGTGGACAACCGCGGACAACCGGCTGGCCGATGCCACCGACTGCCGCGCCGCCTTCCTGGCCGGCACCGCCTCGCTGGGCAGCGCCAATGCCGCGGCTCCGGCCGGTTTCGACTATGGCGATGACAGCTCGCAATGGTCCAATGACGGCCAGTGCGACGATCTGCGCTTTACCGGCGACGGCATGGCCAAGAAGCTGGGCACCGACGATATCGCGCGCGACGCCAGCGATTGCCGCAGCCTCGAAGAGCAGGGCAGCGTCTCCATCAAGCCGGTCTATACGCCCGAATACGCTGCCAACGGCCCCTATGACAGTTCTGATGTCGAGTTTGGCGACGACAGCTCCAGCTATGCCAATGACGGCCAGTGCGACGATCCGCGCTTCGAAGGTCCGGGCGTCGCCAGCACCGTGTTCGACAGCGACATCGAGGCCGATGCCACCGACTGCCGGGCCGCCTTCGAAGCGGGCACGGCAACGCTGATCTAAGGCGCACCCCGGCTGGACGGATCCAACCGCTCCATCGCCCCCTCGCCCCTTAGGGCAGAGGGGGAGAGGGGTGAAGGCCTCCGGCTAGCTCACTTCACGATAGGACTGAAACGACGGAGCCTTTCCCTTCTCCCCTGAGGGGAGAAGGTGGCGCGAAGCGCCGGATGAGGGGTTCACATTTGCGTTCTTGCCGAGAGGCTTTCACCCCTCACCCCATCCCTCTCCCCTGAGGGGAGAGGGGGCGATGAAGACGATAGTTCAGCTCGCGAGTGAAACGCTCTAAAGCGCGAGTCTGACCGTCTATCGGCCCTCTGCACAACGGTTGACCAAAACGAAAGCGGCGGGCCAAGGCCCGCCGCTTTTCTTTCACCCTGCCGGTCTGCGCCTAAGCAACCTTGCGCTCGACCATCATCTTCTTGATCTGGGCAATGGCCTTGGCCGGGTTGAGGCCCTTGGGGCAGACCTGGGCGCAGTTCATGATCGTGTGGCAGCGGTAGAGCTTGAAGGGGTCCTGCAGATTATCCAGGCGCTCATTGGTGGTCTGGTCGCGGCTGTCGATCAGCCAGCGATAGGCCTGCAGCAGCGCCGCCGGGCCCAGATACTTTTCGCCATTCCACCAATAGGACGGGCAGGACGTCGAGCAACAGGCGCACAAGATACATTCGTAGAGCCCGTCGAGCTTGGCGCGGTTTTCGACCGACTGCGTCCATTCCTTTTCGGGCGTGGGCGAGGTGGTCTTGAGCCAGGGCTCAATGGCGCGATGCTGCGCATAGAAATTGGACAGATCCGGAACCAGATCCTTGACCACCGGCATATGCGGCAGGGGGTAGATTTTCACCGGTCCGGTGCTGTCATCCATCCCCTTGGTACAGGCCAGGGTGTTGAGCCCATTGATGTTCATCGAGCACGACCCGCAAATACCCTCGCGGCAGGACCGGCGCAGCGTCAGGGTCGGATCGGTCTTGTTCTTGATATAGAGCAGCGCGTCCAGCACCATCGGGCCGCAGTCGTCCAGGTCGACGAAATAGACGTCGATCCGCGGATTGTCGGTCTTGTCTGGGTCATAGCGGTAAATGTGGAACTCGCGCAGGCGCGTCGCACCCTCCGGCTTTGGCCAGGTCTTGCCCTTTTGCGGCTGATCGGCCTTGCGAAGCGTCAGTTCGGCCATTTTCTCGCTCTTTCCTTCTCAACAAGCCGGGGCCGGCTCAGGAATTTCGTCTTGTCTCAGGGTCATTCCCGCCTGCGCGGAATTGGCTCCGATTGTCATCACGCCGCCTAGTAGTTCGGCTTACAAATCTGGTTCGACCGCGCCACATAGCTGTTATAGGCCTGAAAATCGGCGGCGGCGGGCGCGCCGCCCTTCATCGAGGCGATCACCACGCCCATGAAGCGCTCGTCGATCAGGGTCATGGCCGCATCGGCCTTGCAGCCGCACAATTCGGCATTCTGCGAAATGCCCATGCAGACATCGTAGAATTCCTGCTTTTGTGCCGCGCTGGGCGCTGCCAGGGCCGGACCGGCCAGCAGCACCATGGCTGTCAGGGCAGCCGCCAGGCTACGGGCGTTTTTCATCGGCACCATCCGCGGGCTTGCGTTCACTGGGCTTGCCACGACGATCCGGAGCGGGGGCTGCTGGCTTGCCGTCATAGCTGCGCTCTTCACAGAGATGGCACATGTCCGGCTCCTTAATAGACGCGCGCCTTGGGGGCGATCTTCTTGAGGTCGATGCCGCCCTGGTCCTGCGGTGTCAGCGGCTCGGTGATCACCGGGCGGTAGTCGAGCTTGACCGCGCCACTGCTGACATCGACATGGGCAAGGGTGTGCTTGCGCCAGTTTTCGTCGTCGCGATTGGGGAAATCCTCATGCGCATGGGCGCCACGGCTTTCGTGGCGGGCCTCGGCCGATACCACCGTGGCGATGGCGCAGCTCATCAGGTTTTCGAGCTCCAGGGTTTCCACCAGGTCCGAATTCCACACCAGCGAACGGTCGCTGACCTTCACATCGCCCAGCCGGCCATAGATCTCGGTCATGCGCGCCACGCCCTGCTTGAGCGATTCGGAAGTGCGGAACACGGCAGCGTCGGCCTGCATGGTGCGCTGCATCTCGTCGCGCAGCTTGGCCGTCGGCTGGCTGCCATTGGCGTTGCGCAGCCGGTCGAAGCGGGCGAGGATTTTTTCGTCCTGTGCCGCATTGATGCCCGGGATCGGCGCCGCCTTGTCGATCACCTGCCCGGCCCGGATGGCGGCGGCACGGCCGAAGACCACGAGGTCGGTCAGCGAATTCGAGCCCAGCCGGTTGGCGCCGTGCACCGAGGCGCAGGCCGCTTCACCCACCGCCATCAGGCCGGGCACCACCCGGTTCGGATCGGCCGGCGTCGGGTTGAGCACTTCGCCATGATAGTTCGCGGGAATGCCGCCCATGTTGTAGTGCACGGTCGGCAGCACCGGGATCGGCTCGCGGGTGAGATCGACCCCGGCAAATATCTTGGCACTCTCGGTAATACCCGGCAGGCGCTCATGCAGCACCTTGGGGTCGAGATGATCGAGGTGGAGGAAGATGTGGTCCTTGTTGGGACCCACGCCCCGGCCCTCGCGGATTTCCAGCGTCATGCAGCGGCTGACCACGTCGCGGCTGGCCAGGTCCTTGGCATTGGGGGCATAGCGCTCCATGAAGCGCTCGCCTTCCGAATTGGTCAGATACCCGCCCTCGCCGCGCGCGCCTTCGGTGATCAGCACGCCGGCACCATAGATGCCGGTCGGATGGAACTGCACGAATTCCATGTCCTGCAGCGGCAGGCCGGCGCGGGCCACCATGCCATTGCCGTCGCCGGTGCAGGTATGGGCCGAGGTCGCCGAGAAGTAGGAGCGGCCATAGCCGCCGGTTGCCAGCACGACGAGCTTGGCGCGGAAGCGATGCAGGGTGCCGTCATCGAGCTTCCAGGCGATCACACCCTGGCAGGAGCCGTCATCGCCCATGATCAGGTCGAGGGCGAAATATTCGATATAGAACTGCGCATCATTGCGCACCGACTGGCCGTAGAGCGTGTGCAGGATCGCGTGGCCGGTGCGGTCGGCGGCGGCACAGGTGCGCTGCACCGGCGGGCCATCGCCGAACTCGGTCATGTGGCCGCCGAACGGGCGCTGGTAGATCTTGCCTTCCTGCGTGCGGCTGAAGGGCACGCCATAATGCTCGAGCTCATAGATCGCCGCCGGGGCCTCGCGCGCCAGATATTCCATGGCGTCGTTGTCGCCCAGCCAGTCCGACCCCTTGACGGTGTCGTACATGTGCCACTGCCAGCTGTCGGGACCCATGTTCTGCAGCGAAGCGGCAATGCCGCCCTGCGCCGCCACGGTGTGCGATCGGGTCGGAAACACCTTGGTGATGCAGGCGGTATTGAAACCCTGCTCGGCCATGCCGAGCGTGGCGCGCAGGCCTGCGCCGCCGGCGCCAACCACCACCACGTCGAATTCGTGGTCGATCAGTTCATAAGCGGCCATGCGACTAACCCCAGAAGACAATCTTGAGCACCGCGCCGATGCCGGCCAGCGCCACGGTGAGACAGAACAAAGTGTTGAGCAGCATGGCCAGGCGATACATGCGGCCGTGGACATAATCCTCGAGCGTGTCGCGCATGCCATTGCGCATATGCACGGCGACGATGCCGATCAGCACCGCCAGCGGCAGCCCGATCCAGCCATTGCCGATGGTGCCAACAAGGTCGGCCCGATCCTGCCCGCCCAGCTTGACCACCAGGAACAGCAAGAGGCCGAGAAAGGCGATATTGATCGCCCCGGTCAGGCGCTGGGTGATGAAGTGGCGCGTCGAGGCCGGCGCATTGCCATAATGGCTCTTGGGATCGGCGATGGTTTCAAGCGTGGTCATGTGTTCGCGCATGGTTCAGCCCACCCACACAAAGATTGTCCAGATCAGGAGGGTGATCACCACCGAGGCGATGATCGTCGCCCAGGCGATGGCCTCGCGCTGGCCCGGTTCCATCAGGACAGCAAAGTCCCAGATGAAGTGGCGGATGCCGCCCAGCATGTGATGCACCAGGCTCCAGGTGAAGCCGAACAGCACCAATTGGCCGAACCAGCTGCCGTAAAGGACATTGACCGCCATCAGCGCGTCCTGGCCCAGCGCCGCCGCGACCAGCCAGATCACGAACAGCGCCATGCCGGCATAATTGGCAATACCGGTGGCGCGATGGATGATCGACATGGCCATGGTGATGGTCCAGCGGTAGATCTGCAAATGCGGGGAGGTGGGTCGGGCTCTGACAGACATGTTCATTCCGGGGGCCTGTGGACGCCGGCAGGCGGTGTCCAGTTTGGAATTGTTCGAGGTTTCTACCCACCAATGGTTACGAAATCAAAGCCCCAATCTGGCCCCAGCCTGCTACTTTCGGCGCAAACCGCACTTTGTTCGCTTTACGCACAAACTGTTCGGGTTGCGGACGGCCCGGCGCCCTCGAAGGCCCATTGCCCCCTCCATTGTCCGTTCAGGTTCGGCGCGTGAGCCGAAAATTAACCACGAGCGGGTCATGATCGACCCCAAATCGGATCGGCCGCCAGAACCCTCACGGGCCGCCGGCCGGTCTCCAGAAGGAAAGAATTCATGCGTCTCCTCCACAGCGTCAAAGCCCGTATCCTTGCAGCCTTCAGCGCCATGGCCCTGATCGTGCTGCTCGTGGGTGGTTCGGCCATTACCCTGATGATGAGCGCCGAGCAGATGTTCTCGGCCTATCGCTCGCAGGCCCAGCAGACGCTGGAAATCATCGACTATGTCCGCGACGTCAACACGATGCGCATTTCCTTCGTCGACTATATTCGCACCCCCACAAGGGCCGCCGAGGATTTCACCCGCGAGATGATCCTCGACGTCGCCACCACCGACGCCGATGGCCTGGCCTTCTTTGCCGGTGATGATACGGCCCTGGCCGAGATCGCCGAAGTCACCCGCCTGGCCGGGGAGTACGAAACCGCCTTCAACGAGGTCACCACCGGCATTGGCGATGGCAAGCTGGCCGACAATATTCCGGCCACCGCCACGGCGACCGGCCTGGGGCTGCAGATCGCCGCCATCTATGACGGCATGTATCAGCGCACAAGGGACTTCCAGAACCAGCTCGGACCCCAGATTGCCGGCCAGCAGCGCCTGCAGGTGGTGATCACCGCCGCCGTCAGCCTGCTCGGCCTCATCGCCGGCATCGTGCTGGCCGTGGTGACATCCCGCTGGCTGACCGGCACTTTTGCGCGCCTTACCGGCACCATGAACGGCCTCGCTGGCGGCGATTACGACATGACCATTGCCGGCACCGAAGCCAGAAATGAACTGGGCGACATGGCCAGGGCCCTCGAAACCTTCCGCATCAATGGCCAGCAGGTCGCGCTCTCGGAGCAGGAGCGCGAGCAGCGCGCCCGCGAGACGGCGGAACGCGCCGAAACCATGGCCCGTTTCCAGGCCGCCTTCGATGGCGTCATCGAACAGGCCATTGCCGGCGATTTCTCCGGCCGCATCACGGACCGCTATGGCGATCCCGAGATCGACCGGATTTCGGACAATCTCAACGGCATGATGGGCTCGGTCGAGGCCGCCCTGTCGGAAGCCGATACGGTTCTCGAATCGCTCTCCCGCGCCGATCTGCGCGAACGCATGGTGGGCAGCTATAGCGGCGCCTTCGAGCGCCTCAAGACCTCGACCAACCAGGTTGCCGACAAGCTCGCGGAAATGGTAATTGACCTGCGCACCACCTCCCAGGCGCTCAAGCTCGCTACCGGGGAAATCCTGGCCGGCGCCAATGACCTGTCCGAGCGCACCACCCGCCAGGCCGCCACCATCGAAGAGACCTCGGCGACCATGGAGCGCATGGCCTCGACCGTCACCGACAATGCCGAGCGCGCCCACGAGGCCAGTGCCAATGTGGTCAAGATGTCTGGCGTGGTCGAAGCCAGCTCGACCGTGATGAACGATGCGACCAATGCCATGGACCGCATCTCCACCTCATCGTCGAAAATTTCCAACATCATCGGGCTGATCGACGACATTGCCTTCCAGACCAACCTTCTGGCCCTCAACGCTTCGGTCGAAGCGGCTCGTGCCGGTGAAGCCGGCAAGGGCTTTGCCGTGGTGGCCGTGGAAGTGCGGCGCCTGGCGCAGTCGGCAGCTCAGGCCTCGTCCGAGGTCAAGGTGCTGATCGAACAGTCGGCAGCCGAGGTCAAGAACGGCACGCGCCTCGTCGCCGATGTCGCCGGCCGCCTGACCGAGATCGTCGAAGGCGTGCGCGGCACCGCAACGCTCATGGAAAGCATTGCCCGCGACAGCCAGGAACAGGCCTCGGGCATTTCCGAAATTAATGTCGCCGTGCGGCAGATGGATGAGATGACCCAGCACAATGCGGCGCTGGTGGAAGAAATGAATGCCTCGATCGAACAGACCGAGGGCCAGGCCGGAAAACTCGATGGCCTTGTGGCCACCTTCACCCTTGACCAGCAGGCGAAGGCCACCGCGCCCGCAAGGCCGGCCCGCACCGCCGAAGAGCCGACTGGCGCCCGCGGCCTGCTGGGCAAGGTGCGATCCGCAGCCAAGACCTATTTCGGCGGCGCCGCCGCAGAGGACTGGAACGAGTTCTGACGCCTATCCGACCCGCCCCATTTCGGCCCCGGACCCCGCGCCCGGGGCCGTTTGCCGTCGTCCCTCCGAGACTATCGAGATCAGCATGACCGACCGTGTAAAGATTGTCGCCACCGAGGAACTGGCCCGCAACTGGGGCACGCTCAGCAAGACCACCATCGACTACCGGCGCCGCGACGGTCAGGTGCAGCGCTTCGACCGGGAGGTCTATGACCACGGTAATGCCGCTGCCATGCTGCTGCACGATCCAGGCCGCGACACGGTGTTGATGGTGCGTCAGTTCCGTTACCCGGCCATGCGCAATGGCGACGATGCCGACATGCTGGAGGCCTGCGCCGGGCTGCTCGACGGCGATGCCCCCGAAATCGCTGCGGCGCGCGAAGCGCTGGAAGAAACCGGCCACGCGCCACGCGACATCCGCCATGTCTGCGATATCTATGCCAGCCCAGGATCGCTGACCGAAAAGGTCAGCCTCTATATCGGCACCTATGATGCCACCACCCGCCGCCATGCCGGCGGCGGCATCGAAGCGGAAGGCGAAGAGATCGAAGTGGTCGAGATCGGATTTGCCGCCGCGCTCGCCATGGTCAGCTCCGGCGCCATCACCGATGCCAAGACAGTGGTGCTGATCCAGCATCTTGCCCTGCTGCAGGCAGGCCTCGTGCCTGGCTAGATCGTTTCATCTGTGAACTGGACCATCGCCTTCATCGCCCCCTCTCCCCTCAGGGGAGAGGGATGGGGTGAGGGGTGAAAGCTTCTCGGCAAGAACGCGAAAGTGAACCCCTCATCCGGCGCCTCGCGCCACCTTCTCCCCTCAGGGGAGAAGGGAAGGGCACCGACGTGTCAGTCCAAACGTGACGAGAACTAGTAGTCGACCAGCTTCTTGTCCGGGTCATAAGGCTGGTCCTTGGCCACCCGGGTCACTGCCTGGCCGCAGCGCATTTTCTTGCTCACCGCATCATAGGCGTAGCTCGGGCTGCCGTGCAGTTGCCAACCCTCGGAAAGGGCCTTGGTGACCTTGTGACAAAACGAAGAGTCGTCTTCCCCGGTCAGAAAGCGGTAGATAAGCATGCACATCCCCCATTGTCCGGATTCTGGTCCGGCAATTGATCCGCAAGCCTCTTAACGCTAATCGGGACGCCATGCACAGTTTTCCTCAGCACCTTCTCGACGGCCATGCCAATTTCATGTCCGGGCGCTATGCCCGCGAGCGCGACCGCTATCGCGATCTCGCCGATGCCGGGCAGAAGCCGACCACCTTGATGATCGCCTGTTGCGACAGCCGCGCGGCGCCCGAACTGATCTTCGATGCCGGGCCGGGCGAGTTGTTCGTCCTGCGCAATGTCGCCAATCTCGTGCCGACCTACCAGCCCGATGGCGGCCAGCACGGCACCTCGGCGGCCATCGAGTTCGCAGTCAAGGCGCTGGCCATCTCCAATGTGGTGATCATGGGCCACGGCCGCTGCGGTGGCATCAAGGCGGCGCTCGATCCCAACCTCAAGCCGCTCGATTCGGGCGACTTCATCGGCAAGTGGATGAGCATGCTGGGCGAGCTGCCCGGCCAGCTCGGGCAGAACAGCCTGCTCACCGATACCGAGCGGCAAACGGCCATGGAGCGCATTTCCATCCGCAATTCCATCCGCAACCTGCGCACCTTTCCCTATGTCGCGGCGCTCGAAAAAGAAGGCAAGCTGGCGGTACACGGCGCCTGGTTCGACATTTCCTCGGGCGAGTTGTGGGTCATGGACAATAATGGAGACTTCATCCGCCCCGTGATCTGAGCCCACTCCGATATCTCCTGTCACGGCCGTCCCTCGGGGCGGCCGTTTTCATTTGCGCGCCGCAAGCTGCCACGCCGCTGCCGCAAAGCTGCACTTGCCCCGCCCCAATTGGTGGCCCCGGCACTGGCAAAGAACTGGCACGACCCAAAAAGTTCGGCCCGGCGGCAACTTGCAACACCTGTTCCGCAAGGCGTTTCCACCTGCCCGAAAAAAGCCCCGACAAAAGTCCGATCACGCCAAAGTGAAGACGAGCAGCAGCCACATTGGGCCGCGATTGTCTGTCCCACGGGCCGCCGGAGAGCGACCCGTCGGTTGCGGAACAATCCGCTGCCGTCTCCTCCCAAAGTCAACATGGAGTATGAACCCATGCGTAAGATCGTCCTGACCTCCCTCTTCGCTCTCGGCCTTTCGACTGCGGCCATGGCCCAGGCTGCCACCGATTTCGCTTCGGTGGACACCGACCTCAATGGCAGCATCTCGCTGGCTGAAGCGCAGGTGGCCTGGCCTGATCTGACCGAAGAGGCGTTCACCGCTGCCGACACCGACGGCAATGGCGAGCTCTCGGCTGAAGAATATGATGCCCTCGTGGCCGCTTCTGCCGCACCGGCCCAGTAAGGCCGTACCTGTCACCTGACGGCGACAGACCAGCCGGCCACCCCGAACGTCCCCGGGGTGGCCGCGGCTTTTTCCGATGCCGCGCGACGGCATTTTGCGAGGGGTGAAGACACCCCGCCCCGGAGACTCCCATGAAGAAAATCGCTTTGAGCTTGGCCGTCCTGGCCATTGCCGGCTCGGCCGCCCTCGCCCAGACGCCCCTCACCTTTGCCCAGGTGGATACCGACGGCAATGGCGAGTTGAGCTATGAGGAATTGCGCGCCGTCTGGCCGGATCTCACCGAAGACGAATTCAACGCCGCCGACCTCAATATGAGCGGTGGTCTCGATGCCAACGAACTCGACGCGCTGCAACCCAGCACGGTCCCGGCGCCCGCCGCCGAATAGGTCTGCCTAGTCGAGCCGGATCGCCGGCTCGACCCGTTTGGCCCGTCGCAGGGTCACGATCAACCCGGCAATGACCAGCAGCGCGCCGCCGATCTCGATCGGGGTTACTGTTTCCCCCAGCACCAGATAGCCCGAGGCCAGCCCGGTGATGGGCACCAGCAGGGTGAACGGCGCCACCACCGATGCGGGGTGCCGGCCCAGGAGCCAGCTCCAGATGGCGCCACCCAGCAGGGTTGCCGGATAGGCCAGGAAGGCGATGAGGCCCGCATCGCTCCACGAAAAGCCGATAAGGGCCGCGCTGATCGCCGGCCAGCCTTCGGTCAAAAGCGACAGGCCCAAGAGCGGCAAGGGCGCTGCCAGCGATCCCCAGACCGTAAACGAGAGCGCATTGACCTTGCCGGCCTTCTTGGTCAGCACATTGGCGAGGCCCCAGCTGATCGCCGCCAGCAGAGTCAGCGACAGGGGCAGAAGCCCCGCATTGCCCACCCGCTCGCTGGCAATGACGCCGATGCCGCCAAAGGCAATGGCTGCCCCCAGCATCTGGAACCGGCTCGGCCGCTCTCCCAGAAGCAGAAAGGCCATCATCATGGTGAAAAAGGCCTGGGTCTGCAGCACGATGGAGCTGAGCCCGGCGGGCATGCCCCATGAAATCGACAGGTTGAGAAAGGCGTAGAGCGCAAAGCCGAAACTCAGCCCGAAACCGATGACGGTCCAGGCCGGCGCCTTGGGTGGCCGCACGAACAGGATCAGCGGAAAGGCTGCTGCGGCAAAGCGCAGGGCCGCCGCCAGCACCGGCGGTAGCGCCTCGACGCTCAGCTTGATGACGACGAAATTGAAGCCCCAGATGGAGACGACGAGCAGGGCCAGAAGCACATGGCGGATCGGCATCAGGCGCCCCTGGTCCGGATGGACAGGCGTGGCCCGAAAACATTGACCATCAGCCCGGCAAAGACCAGGGCGCTGCCCCAGATTTCAAGGCCGGTAACGGTTTCGCCCAGCAGCAGGCCGGCGCTGATCATGCCCGCCACCGGTACCAGCAGCGAGAAGGGCGCAATGGTGCTGGCCGGATAGCGGCTGAGTAGGACGCTCCACAGACCGAAGCCGATCAGGGTGGCGGCATAGCCGTTGAATGCGATGGAAGCCAGCCCCAGCCCGCTGATCCGGGTGAGCCCGTCGATGACCGGCCCGGGCCCCTCGACCAGCATGGAGAGGGCAAAGAGCGGCACAGGCGGCACCAGGCTCGACCACACAACGAAGCTGAACATGTCCACCCGCCCGGTTTTCTTGATGATGATGTTGGAGAGGCCCCAGAAGAATGCCGAGGCCACGCACATCAGGAGCGGCAGCAGCACATGGAGTTCGAGCCGTTCCAGCGCGATCACCGCAATGCCGGCAAAGGCGATACTGGCACCGATGGACTGGAACCGGTTGATGCGCTCGCCCAGGAAGACGAAGGCCAGGGCAAAGGTGAAAAAGGCCTGCAACTGCATGATGAGCGAGGCGAGGCCCGATGGCATCCCCAGGCTGATGGCCATGAACAGCAGCCCGAACTGGGCCACGCCGATGGCAAGCCCGTAACCCACAAGGGTGGCAAGCGGCACATCGGGCCGGCGCACGAAGAACACCGCCGGCAGCGCCGCCGCCAGATAGCGCAGCCCGGTCATGAACAGGGGCGGCACATCCTCGACACCCCAGCGGATGAAGACAAAGTTCACGCCCCAGATGGACACGACGAGCAGGACTAGGAGGAGATCGCGCAAGGGCATGGAGTAACGTCCGGTACGGTAGTGCTTCTACGCCTGCCCTGTCCGCGGCTCAAGACCGCAATTGGGCAAACCGTCCTGCCTAAAGCAGACGGCCTCCCCGAAGGGAGGCCGTTTCACAGGTCATCCGGGCCGGTCATGTCTTACTTTTCCCCTCCCCCTCGGGGAGAAGGTGAACTTCAGGCCGCCAGCCGGCTGGCAAAGCCCTTTTCGATCAGCGTCTCGGCGATCTGGATGGTGTTGAGCGCCGCGCCCTTGCGCAGATTGTCCGAAACCACCCACAGCGCGAGGCCATTTTCGACCGTCACGTCCTCGCGAATGCGGCTGACATAGGTGTCGTATTCGCCCACGGTTTCCACCGGGGTCGCGTAGCCACCGGCCTCGCGCTTGTCGAGCACGGAAATGCCCGGTGCTTCGCGCAGGATATCGCGGGCTTCATCGGCCGTGATCGGCTTGGCAAATTCAAGGTTCACCGCTTCGGAATGGCCCACAAAAACCGGCACGCGCACGGCGGTGCAGGTTACCTTGATCTTGGGATCGAGGATCTTCTTAGTTTCGGCCAGCACCTTCCACTCTTCCTTGGTGTAGCCGTCTTCCATGAACACATCGATATGCGGGATGACGTTGAAGGCGATCTGCTTGGGAAACTTCTGCGGGCTCGGGCTGTCATTGACGAAAATGCCCTTGGTCTGGTTCCACAGCTCATCCACGCCTTCCTTGCCGGCGCCGGAAACCGACTGATAGGTCGAGACCACGGCGCGGGTGATGGTGGCCGCGTCGTGCAGGGGCTTCAGGGCCACGACCAATTGCGCCGTCGAGCAGTTCGGATTGGCAATGATATTGGTGCGCTTGGGGTCGTTGAGCCAACGATCGAGCACATGCCCGTTCACTTCCGGCACGATCAGCGGCACGTCCGAGTGATAGCGCCAATAGGAGGAGTTATCGATAACGATGGCACCGGCAGCCGCGATCCGCGGCGCCCATTCCTTGGAAATCGATCCGCCCGCCGACATGATCGCGAAATCCACGGTCGAGAAGTCGAAATGCTGCAGATCCTTGGCCTTGAGGATCTTGTCGCCAAAGGACAATTCCCGGCCGATCGAGCGCGAGGAGGCCAGTGCAAAAACCTCGTCGGCCGGAAACTTGCGTTCGGCCAGAATGTTGAGAACTTCGCGGCCCACATTGCCCGTGGCCCCGACGACAGCGACGCGATAACCCATTTTTGGAACTCCGGTCCCTTACCATTTCCGCCCCCGCGCACCAGATGATGCGGCTTGTGATTGGCGCCTCTCCCCGGCGGGAGACGGCCCGGGGACAAGCGTCAGGCGGTTTTGGTGGTTTTGGTGGTCTCGGTCATGGCGAGCGTGCCCCCGGCCTGGGGCCGGGCGGTGGCAAGAGCGGCAAAAAAGCTGCGGCTGCGCATGACGAACACTGCTTCCTATGAAAAGCAGGACTTCTCATACTCCCAAATAGGAAAGAGTCAATGAACTTGATGGCCGTCCGGGCCTCTGCTCTATTCCCACCGGGTTTGGAGACACCAACATGCGCATTTCACTGGCTCTGGCGGCCTGGTCCCTGCTGGCCACCGCCGCTGCCGCCCAGCCGGCCGCGGACCGGGTCACGGTCCTCTACTGTTATGGTGGCAATGGCTGCCAGGCCTATCTCACGCCCTTTTCCTATGAGGACATGGATCGCCTGCTTGACAAGATGGGCACGCTGTCCGGCGAGGGACGCGGCAAGCCGGTAGTGTTTCTGGAGAACAATGCCGGGGAACAGGTCGACTATGTCGACATGCAGCGTACTCCGGAAGAGATCAATGTCCTGTTTGGCGGCACCGGCGCGCCCCATGTGATCACCACCTATCCCGATCTGGGCGGCCTGCAGCCCCGCGACGGCGCCTGGTCCGTCACCATGGGCACGGCCGGGGCCGAAAACTGCCCGCCGGGCGTCGAAAACGCCATGTCCGGCCTCAAGCTCGCCGAAGCCGGCAGCATCCGTTTTGCCACGCCCTTTGATCCCGGCCAGGCCCTGCCGGATCAATCGGTCGACTGGATCAAGATCGCGCCGAACCGCTATCGGGCGGCCCTGCCCGGTTCGGACGCCATGTTCGCCACCTATGATCTGGTCGTCGATGGCACCGAAAGCCTGTCCGGCGCATTGCGCGCGGTAACACTTGTGCCCGGCCAGAAGGCCTGCACCATCACCCTGCCGGTCACTTATCAGCGTCTCGGGGACTGACGGCGCGGCCCTTGCCAATCCGGCCATGGGCCAATAGAGCCTTGGTCGCCAAGGCGGCTATGCAAGGACCTGGAGCGCGCGGCCGGGCTGTCCCGGGGCACGACAGGCTCCCGACCGGCAGTTGCGCCCGTGGTGATGCCGGACCCAGGAGAAGACCATGCCCGATTTTGACGTGATCGTTCTGGGGGCCGGAGCCGCCGGCATGATGGCCGGCATCGAAGCCGCCCGGCGCGGACGGCGGGTGCTGGTCGTCGATCACGCCCGCGATCCGGGCGAAAAGATCCGCATTTCCGGCGGTGGCCGCTGCAACTTCACCAATATCAACGCCACCCATACCACTGGCCGCGACCGGTTCCTGGGCAGCAATCCGCGCTTTGCCCTCTCGGCCCTGTCCCGCTTTACCCCCGACATGTTCATCGAGCGGGTGCGCAAACAGGGGATCGCCTTTCACGAAAAGACCCTGGGCCAGTTGTTCTGCGATGGCCCGGCGACCCAGATCGTTTCCATGCTGACCAATGACCTCCGCCAGGCCGGCGCCGCCATCTGGACCGGCCGGAGCGTGGGCAGCATCGAGAGCACGGCGGAAGGGTTCGATGTGATGGTCGGCGACGGGCGGGTCACCACCCAGAGCCTGGTGGTGGCGACGGGCGGCAAATCCATTCCCAAGATGGGCGCCACCGGCCTCGCCTATGACATTGCCCGCCAGTTCGGCCTCGGCGTCACCGAGACCCGCCCGGCTCTGGTGCCGCTGATGTTCGAGCCCGGCGCCCTCGAAAAGCTGAAGCCCCTGGCAGGGCTCTCCACCAATGCGGTGGTCCGCCATGGCAAGACGGGCTTCGAGGAGGCGCTGCTCTTCACCCATCGCGGCCTCTCCGGTCCCGCAATCCTGCAGATTTCATCCTATTGGCGCGACGGCGACGCCATCGCCGTCGACCTGCTGCCCGGCCGCGACGCGCTGGCCCTGTTGCGCGAAGCACGCAAGGCGACGCCCAAGCAACACATCCAGACCGTCCTCAGCGAGCACCTGCCCAAGCGGCTGGCACAATTGATGGGCGAGATCATCGACCAGCCCGGCATGATCGGGGATCTTTCCGACAAGAAACTCGCCGCCGCCGCCGACCTTGTGTCCAACTGGCGCCTCAAGCCCGTCGGCTCGGAGGGCTATCGCACCGCCGAGGTGACGCTGGGCGGCATCGACACCAAGGGTCTCGACGCCAGGACCATGATGGCCCGTACCGTGCCGGGGCTCTATTTCGTCGGCGAAGCGGTCGATGTCACCGGCTGGCTCGGCGGCTATAATTTCCAATGGGCCTGGGCCTCCGGTTGGGCCGCCGGGCAGGACGCCTAAAAGCGAATACCCAACCGCACCGAAACATCGGTGCGGCCATTGTCCGGCACCCCGCACAGTCCGAAATCGCTGACATGGGACACGGTGCCGATCAGCGACACCCCCGGCAGGACATTAACGCCGACGCTGCCCGCCCCGCGCGCCAGGGTGGCGCAACCGAAGCGCGTCGGCGTGCCCGCCGGCTCCAGCGCCCCACTCTGCAGCGCTCCACCCAGGCTCGCTTCGGCAAAGACCGGGAGCAGCGGCGCGCTTACCGTCCAGCTCATGCCGGCATAGAGCAGGTGCTCCTGGCCGGTGAAGCTGACCGTGGCGCCCAGATGTGGCCGCAACTCGCCCAGAAGCGCCATGTCGCCGAAGTTCGGCAGCGCATAAAGCAGTTCCACATTGGCATTGCGCAACCGCGTCGGATCGAACAGGTCGGCGCCCGGATCAGTCACGCCGGAGGCAACGACGCCACCGCGCACCTCGAATGGCAGGAACTGCGCCCAGGCGGCCGGGGCCATAAGGAGCACTCCGGCAACAACCATGGCGCGGACAAAACTGGACTTCATGGCGCTCTCCTTGGGACAGCGCCATTGGGCGCCCCCGCGCCCGGATCGGCAAGTTTTGATGAAAATTGTCTTTAATCGCGCGTTAACGCAAAGCCGCCTCGAGAGCGGTCTATCAGTACTGAACAGTTTCATCGGGGACTGACCAATCGTTTCGACCCCCTTCACCTCCCCCTTGATGGGGGAGGTAGCGCCGCTCGGGCCCGCAGGGCCCTAGCAGAGCTAGGTGGGGGTGTTTTCCAGCCTCGGCTCGGCACAGATCCGTCCGCCCGCGTTCCGCTCCTGCCACAAGAGCAGAAGGCCAGGCGCCGGTCGCAAGATGAGTTCGGTCGTAGAAAGTCCTAGAACTTCCAGCCCAGCCTGAGGCCGAAATTGGACAATCCGTCATTGGCCGAGCACCAGCCATTGTTGGAGGTGTGCTCATAAGTCAGCGTCGCCGTGGCCTGGTCGCTGAGATGCATGCCGACGCCGAAGCGCTCGTAGAAATTGACACGGCAGCCGAAATTCTTGCGCCCGGCCGGCGCCCCGGTCAGGTAGCCGTCATGGATGGCTGCGCCCAGCGTGCCTTCGAGATAGACCGGGGTATCGAACAGCGGCAACTGCCAGGTGAGGCCCGCATGGGCGATGCTGTCCTGGCCATCGAAATTGATGGTGGCGCCCACTTCCGGGCGCGGCGCGCCGATCCAGCGGAAGGCATCGATATCGGGCGAAACGAACAGCACATCGAAGCTGATGTCTTCGATCTGGTTGAGTTTCCAATTGCCGAAATTGAAGGGCACGAGCGTGGTGTCCACGTCATGGGCATTGAGGCCGATGCGCAGTTCATCGACGAAACTGGCCGACGGGCGCGGATCGAACATGTCCTGCGCCTGGACCGGCAGGGCCAGGGCAGCAAGGGCAAGGATCGGGAGCAGGTTACGCACGCGCGGCATCTTCCAGTCTGAGGAACCGCGCTCATAAGGCGCAGCAAGACCTTAACAAGTCAATTCCTCACGCCCCGCCTCCTGCCCCCGCCACACAAAAACGGGCCCGCTGTTGCGGGCCCGCATCGCTGCCACTAGCTGGAGGGACTTACTTGGGCAGCAGCACCTTGTTGACGACGTGGATCACGCCGTTGGACTGGTTGACGTCGGAAATGGTGATCCGGGCGGCATTGCCGTTCTCGTCCACCACATAGAGCACGCCACCCAGCTTGGTGAATTGCAGGTTGTCGCCGGAAACGGTCTTGATGAGGAAGCCGCCGGGATTCTCATCGGCGCGCATCATCAGGTCTTCGGCCGTGTATTTTCCCGGCAGCACATGTGCGGTCAGGATCTTGACCAGCTGCGCCTTGTTTTCCGGCATGAGCAGCGTATCGACCGTACCCGCCGGCAGGGCCGCAAAGGCACGGTTGACCGGGGCGAACACCGTGAACGGGCCCGCGCTCTGCAGCGTATCGACCAGCCCGGCAGCGGTAACGGCCGCGACCAGCGTCGTGTGATCCTTGGAATTGACCGCGTTCTCGACAATGTTCTTGTCGGCGAACATGGCGGCCCCACCCACCATGGGGTTCGACTGGGCATAGGCGGCACCCGAAAGGGTGAGGCTGGCGGCAAGGGCGACGGCCCCGAGCAGTTTTGTAAGCATGATTATTCCTCCCTTGAGACGATCTGTTCGTCGGTAGGAGCTACGGCGGCGAGGAGAGAAAAGTTTCGCCCGCCCTTGACGCGACGGCTCATCATCGTGATCTACCGATAAAACAAAGACCGAAAGTTGAGCCATGTCCGTCCCTTTCCGCCTGTCGCTTCAGGATCTCGCACCCATTGCCCAGGGGACGTCCACGCAAGAGGCAATGGCGGAAACCGTGCGCCTGGCCCAGGCAGCGGATCGGCTGGGCTATGAGCGGCTCTGGTATGCCGAGCATCACGGCATGCCCTCGATTGCCTCATCCGTGCCCGAAATCCTGATCGGCAGCGCCGCTTCCGCCACCAGCGGCATACGCATCGGCTCGGGCGGGGTGATGCTGCTCAACCACGCGCCTTTGCGCATTGCCGAGGCCTATCGCACCCTCGAAGCGCTTCATCCCGGCCGCATAGATCTGGGGCTCGGTCGCGCCCCGGGCGGCGACGGCTATGCCATGCGCGCCTTGCGCAGCGGTAGTGGTGAGGAATTTTCGGCCTATCTGGCCGAGCTCATGGCTTTTGACGAAGAGAGTTTTCCGGCCGACCATCCCTATGCGCGCGTGCCGGTCTCGCCGGGCGGCATCACCCTGCCCCCCAAATGGCTCTTGGGTTCGTCCGGCGCCAGTGCCCAGGCCGCCGGGCAACTGGGCTTTGGCTATGCCTTTGCCGCCCATTTCAGCCACACACCGGCCGCGCCGGCTTTCGTTGCCTATCGCGAGGCGTTCCAGCCGACGGCCGATTTTGCCGAACCGCGCACCATCCTCTGCCTGTCGGTCATCTGTGCGCCCACCACCGAAGAAGCGAAATTTCTCGCCACCTCGCAGGCGGTGAGCTGGGCCTTGTTCGTCACCGGCGAACAGCGTCAACTCATGCCGCCCGAAGAGGCCGCGCGGCGGCAATTGTCGCCCCAGCAACAGCAGGTCATCGACCACCAGTCCAGTCTCTGGCTTGTCGGCAATCCCCAGGACATGGCCGAAACCATCCGCGCCAAGGCCAGCGAAGCCGGCGCCGACGAGGTGATGATCACCACCACCATCCATTCCTACGACCTGCGCCGCCGCTCCTATGCCCTGCTCGCCGAAGCCCTCGGCATCACCCCACGCGCCTGAACGGCGTCGGCACACCGCGCACCTGAATTGCATCGGCACACAGCGCGGATACCACCGCCTCGACCGGGGTGCCGGCTCCATCGCCCCCTCGCCCCTTTGGGGAGAGGGCCGGGTGAGGGGTTTGGCCGCCACCTCGAACTGCGAGCACCAGCACTCGAGCCAAGCAGATCTGTGCGCTTCACCGGGCCATCACAACACAGTGTCATCCCCGCGAAAGCGGGGACCTCCGTTTACCCTCAATCCCGCTTCGCCTAGTTCAGCGTCGAGCGCGACACCAGGTCGAAGCGGCCGGCCGGATCGACCCTGAGCGCCAGGTTCTGCCGGTCCAGTTCGGCGAGCCAGGCATTCCACGAGCACGGGCTCATGCCGCAATCGAGCTCGCCATCCCGCTGCCGGTCGAAATGCAGCTTGAGCTGCGCCCGCTCCTGGCCGAGCTGATTGCGCACCCGCGCAATGGCCGGCTTGCCGTGCCGGTCATTGACCCAGTTCTGGATATCCCGATGCCGGGTCAACATATGTGTCTGTTGCATGGCCTCTCCTCCATATAGCGGCTAACGGGGCCGTCCTCCGGCGGTTCCCGTTCGGCCGATCAATTCTCCAGCCAGTCGGTGACGAGGTCGTATGCCTCCATCTCCTCGGGGCTGAGATAGTAGAGCCGGTCCGGCGGCGTCTCGAGCGCGTGCAGCCACAGGGCCGGATCGACACCACTCTCGCTCAAATGCCGGGTGATCTCTGCCGTCACCCTTTGCGCATCTGCCATGGCGACGCCCGCCACGCTCAAAGCCTCCACCGCATCGCCGGAAAGCGCCGCCGCATAGACCTGGTGCACGCCGATCGCCGCGTCCCGGCCGGCAAAGCGCTCGGCTCCCGAAGCGAAAATCAGCGGGCAGGACGATGCGCAGAGCTTGCCGTCCGCCACTTCGGTCGACAGCTCCTGTTCCCGAATCAGCCGGCCGATCATGAGGGCATCGTCGACCGATCCTCCGGGCGAATCCAGCAGCACTCTTGACACATATTCGCCGCGCGCCGCGATCTCGGCGGCAAAGCGCTCTGCCGATCCCGGGTCGATCGTGCCCGTCAGGGAGAGCAGGCCGCCGCTGCCCAGCGCGATGTCCAGCGGCTCGTCCAGAACCTCGGGCGCGCTGGTGATCGGCGGCCTTGGCCGGCCATTTTCATCCGGCGCGCTGGCCGGCGGCAGGATGGGCTGCGGCACCGCCGTCAGCGAGGCCGGGGCATTGGCATTGAGTTCACGGAAGTCGACATAGAGCACGCCCAGCGTTCCGGCCAGCAGCGCGAAGAAGGCAAAGCGCAGGATGGCGCCATCCTCGATCCGGGCGAGCGAGGCGATCACGTGCCGGTAGAAGGGGCCCTCGTCGCTGCGGGCGCGCGCATTGGCTGCCGTCTTCATGCCGGGCGCGGTCCGTCACCACGCTTGCGCTGGGCGGCGTCGATCGGCGTCACCGTGGTGTCGGCCGGCTCCGCCGGGTCGGGCTTTTCCGCCACCACCTTTTCGTCCGCCGGATCGGCGGGTGGCGTAGCCTGATATTCCTCGATCTTTGGGGTCAGCGCCGCTGCCGCCTCGGCCGCGCCCTCTGCCTCCATGCGCTTGTAAAGCGACATGGCCCGGAGCATTTCTGCCGCGGTGATGGTCTCGGCTTCCTTGAGCGTCTCGGCCTCCCGGCGCATGGCGTCATTGACCACCATCAGCACCAGCACCAGCACCACCGGCAACAGGTCGATGGAGATCGCACCGGCCCAGGAGGGCACGAAATCCTGCCAGTAGCGGATCACCGCTTCGGCCGAAGACAGGGGCACGAAACGGCGCTGCTCCACCGCCGGCTGCGCCAGGATTTCATCGGCTGCCGCCGTCAGCGCCGCCGATTGCGCCGCCACCGAAGCCCGTACGGTTTCCATCACCTGGTCCTGCCGGTTGGCGAGGTCCGCCGATCCGCCATTGGCCACCGGCGCAATGAACCCGGCCGAGAGGTCCGTCGCCGCCCGCTGCACCGAGGCAGCCACATCGGTCTGCTGCAGGGCCGCGATCACAGCCGACAGTTGCACCGCCTCGGCCTGGAAAGCGTCCGAACGCGGCTCGATGGCGCCTGGCGTCGATACCAGTTCGCGCATGCTGGCCAGCCGCGCCGACCCCTGTTCGAAAAGCTCGGACACCTCGTCGCGCGAGCCGGTAATGGTCGCGGCCAGCTGGGTCATCTGCGTGCTCATCTGGGTGAGCAATTGCACGACGCTGCCCGAGCCCTGCGTGCCGGTCAGTGCGCCGCTGTCGCGCTCGTCCTGCGCCAGGGCAGCAAAGCGGGCCGAGGCGCGCTCGACGTCGGGCAAGAGGCTCTGGGTCGCGAGCGCCTTGGCATGGGCATCGTCGAGATCGGCGGCATAGCCCTGCAGCGTCACCGCCATATGCTGTTCCAGCGCCGCCGAACCGGCCAGCGCCGCCGCATTCAGCCACGAACTCATGGCGATGATCATGGCGCAGCCAATGGCCATGGTGATGAACAGGCCGACCCGCTGCACGCCGCTGATCACCAGCGGCACGAAGCGCATCATATAGGTCCAGAAGGCATAGATGGCGACTGACACCGCCGCCGAATAGATGATGGCGGCGAAGAACACGAAGGTCGCCGAACCATCGAGCAGGCCGCGCACACCGAGATAGGTATAGACACCCGAGGCCAGCGACAGCACCGCCAGCGCGAAGCGCGTCATGGTTTCCACGCCTCTGGCGGTTTCATGCAGGCGGAAGGCATTTGGCTTGAGCTGCATCAGGTCCCCGCAACGCTCTGGCCCGCCACCGGGCCTTAACCTCAGGTTAACACAGCCAAAGCAGGCAGAAGCGAGGCGAACGGCCCAAGGTTAATGCCGGGGCGATGACAAGTCGGTGAAATCCTCCGCCCCTTGCGGCAGCCGGCCCCGCACTTTAGGCAGGAGCCATCGCATGGAGGCCAAGATGACGCAAAAGATCCGCTGGGGCATTCTGTCCACCGCCAATATCGGCATGCAGAAGGTCATTCCGGCCATTCAGCAGGCCCCGAGCTGCGAGGTCGTCGCCATTGCCTCGCGTGATCTGGGCAAGGCCGAAGCCGCGGCCGCCAGGCTCGGCATTGCCAGGGCCCACGGCTCCTATGAGGCACTGTTCGCCGATCCGGACATCGACGCCATCTACAACCCCCTGCCCAATCACCTGCATGTGCCCATGACCCTGGCCGCGGCGCGCGCCGGCAAGCACGTGCTGTGCGAAAAGCCCATTGCGCTTTCGGCCGAAGAGGCCGGCCAGCTCCGCGACATTCCCGGCAATATCGTCTTTCTCGAAGCCTTCATGGTGCGCTTCCATCCTCAATGGGCCCGCATCCGCGACATCATCCGCTCGGGCGAATTGGGCGAAATCCGCAGCATCAATGCCATCTTCGCCTATCACAATGTCGATCCGGCCAATGTCCGCAACCAGGCCGATATCGGCGGCGGCGGCATCATGGATATCGGCTGCTATCCGATCACCGCGGCGCGCTATTTCTTCGAGGCCGAGCCGCTTAGGCTGGTTTCACTGGTCGAGCGCGATCCCGCCTTTGGCACCGATCGGCTGGCCAGCGTCATCGCCGATTTCGGCAATGGCCGCCAGCTCAGCTTCACCTGCTCCACCCAGGCGGCCCCGCATCAGCGCGTCCTGATCCTGGGTACCAGGGCCAAGGCCGAGATCATCATTCCCTTCAACGCCCCGGCCAATGAGCGCACCGCCATCACCGTCGATATCGGCGCGCCCTTTGATGGCGCCCTGGCCCGCCGCGAAATCCTGCCCGCCTGCGATCAATATACCGAACAGGCCGAAGCCTTTGCCCAGGCCGTGCTGGGCAAGAAACCCCTGCCCTGGGGCGTCGACGACGCCATCGCCTCCATGCGCGTCATCGATGCCATCTTCGAAAGCGAAAAGACCGGCGCCTGGGCCCGGGTCGGCCCGTAACGCGCGGCCAACGACCAGAGCCTTATATTTGAGCACTGACCCACCGGCTCCATCGCCCCCTCGCCCGTATGGGGAGAGGCCCGGGGTGAGGGGTGAACGTCCCCTGACTAAGCCATTTGAACCCCTCATCCGCAAAAGGGCCGCCAGTCCGTCCAATGGTAGATGCGCAAGGGTCCCTACCCGCCTGCCGCGATATCAGGCCCCAGCAATCGCGCGGTCAGCATCATCAGGTCGTCGCCCAGGCGCTCGGACGTGATGCCGCTTTCCGCCACGCCCTTGGCGGCGGCCAGCAGAAGGCCGGCAAGCTGATCGGGCCGGGCAAGGCCCGCCTCCGCCAGCGCGCCCCCCAGCGCCTGGGCGATGAAGCGGTTGGAACGGGCGAAGAGGTCAGCCCCCTCGGCATGGGCCGCAAACAGTTCATCGGCATGGGCCGAGCCCGCCAGGAGCTCGGAAATCACCGCAAACTTGGCCACCAGCGCTCGCCCCACCCGCTCGCTGATGGTGCCCTCGGCAGACAGCGCCCGCAAAAAGGCCTCATGCTTGGCCGCGATCAGCTGCTCGAGCAGCGCCCCGAACACGGCATGCTTGTCGGCAAACTGGGTGTAAAGCGTCGGCTTGGCGATCTGGGCTTCGCGCGCAATGGCCTCCATGGTGGTCGCCCGCAGGCCCTGGCGCAGGAAGAGCCGGCGCGCCGCAACGAGGATGCGCTCGCGCTTTTCCGCCGCCCGATCCCCGCTTGCCTTCACCATCTTTGGCTCCAACTCTTGAACTAATTGAACGATATACGTATGTTTCGTTCAAATCAAGGAGTGACCCATGACAGAGGCCCACAAAGAGACTGTTCTTTTGACCGGTATTTCCGGCTTTCTGGGCGGCCATGTCGCCCTTGCTTTGCTGAAAGCCGGGTTTCCCGTGCGCGGCAGCGTCCGGTCCCTCGCCAAGGCCGACAAGGTGCGCGACACCCTGGCCAGGGCCGGGGCCGACACCAAAGGGCTGAGCTTTGTCGAACTGAACCTGACCCGGGACGCAGGCTGGGATGCCGCCATGGACGGCGTGAGCTTTTTGCAGCACACCGCCTCTCCCTTCGTGCTCAACATGCCCGATGACCGCAACGAGTTGATCCGCCCGGCCGTCGAGGGCACCGAGCGCGCCATCGGCGCCGCCCTGCGGGCCGGGGTGAAGCGCATCGTGCTGACCTCTTCCATGGCCGCGATTGCCTATGGCCACGACAAGACCGGGGCGCCCTGCTTTTCTGCCGCCGACTGGACCCGGCTCGATGGCCGCCCCATCAACGCCTATGTCGAATCCAAGACCCGCGCCGAGCGCCGCGCCTGGCAGATGATGGACGACGCGGGCCGCCGCGCCGACCTCGCCACCATCAATCCCGGCGCCATTTTCGGCCCCCTGCTCGATGAGGATCCGGGCACCTCGGCCCTCCTCGTCCGCCGCCTGCTCGATGGCTCCGTGCCGGCGGCCCCGCGCATTCCCATCACCCCGGTCGATGTACGCGACGTCGCGGCGGCCCATCTGGCGGCCATGACCACGCCCGAGGCAGGCGGCCAGCGCTTCCCGCTGGCGGTCGCGCCGCAATATTTCATCGATGTCGCCCGAACCCTGCGCCAGCGCTACCCCGACCGGCGGATTCCCCGCTTGCAGATGCCCGATCTTGCCGTGCGTCTCTATGCGCTCTTTGATCGCGACGTGCGCGATAATCTGGGCGAATTGGGCTATGCCAAGCGCCTCGACGCCGCCCCCTCCATCGCCCTTCTCGGCCAGCCGCTCATCCCGGCCGAAACCGCCGTACTCGCCACCGCCGAAAGCCTGATCCAGCACGGCCTCGTCTGACCGAACAAAGGGGGGCGCGGCGCATCACATCCACCGCCGCACCCCTTGCCCTGCCCCGCGATTTTGTCCATATACCGCCTTGGTGAGGGGCTGTAGCTCAGTTGGGAGAGCGCGTCGTTCGCAATGACGAGGTCAGCGGTTCGATCCCGCTCAGCTCCACCAATCCCCATCGCCATTTCCACCACCGTGATCCGCGCCAATCAGGCGCATCCAGACGGTTCGTGCCGGTCAGGCGGATTGGCGACGGATGATCTCAAAGCCGATGTCGTGCACCATGGCCGGCTCGGGACTGGCGGCGAAGCGGCTGAGCAGGGCATTGGCGGCGGTCTGTCCGAGCACCTGCCGGTCGATGCGCACGCTGGTCAGCGCCGGGGCGGTGCTGGCGGCAAATTCCTGGTCGCCGAACCCGATCACGGCGACATCCCCGGGTATTGACAGCCCCCGCGCCGAGGCCTCCACCAAAGCGCCCTGGGCGAACTGGTCCGAGCTGCAAAAGATAACCGAGCCGGGCGGCAGCTGCCGCTCGAGCAGCTGCCCCAGAGCCTCGCGCCCGAGCCCCAGCGTCGCGGGAGCCGAGAAATCCACCGGCAAGACCCTGGTGCCGGTCAATTGCTCGAACCGGCCGGCAAATGCATTGCGCCGGCGCACGGCGCGCTCGTCCCCGGCGGTGATGGTGGCGGCATGGGCATAGCCGGCGCCAAAGGCGAAATCGGCCGCCGCGCGCCCCGCCTCAAGGTGTGAAAAGCCCACGCAGCAATCCACCGGCGTGTCCGAAACATCCCAGATTTCCACCACCGGAATGCCGGCATTGTGCAACATGCGCCGGGCCGCCGGTGAATGGCGCACCCCGGTCAGTAGGATCGCGTCGGGCCGGCGCGACAGGTGCGTGGCGATGGCCTTTTCCTCACGCTCGAGCTCGAATCCGGTCTCGGACAGCATGATCTGATAGCCCCGGTCCCACATGATCTCCGAAAAGGCATGCAGCACGCTCGAATAGACAATATTGGTCACCGAGGGGACGAGCGCCGCGATCAGGTTGGACTTGTTGGAAGCCAGCGCCCCGGCCACGGCATTGGGCACATAGCCGGTGCGGGCAATGGCGTCCTGGATGCGCTCCAGCGTCTCGCGCGACACTTTTCCGGGCGAAGACAGCGCCCGCGACACCGTCACCTGCGACACCCCGGCCAGGCGCCCGACTTCGGCCATGGTGACGCCGCCACCGCGCTTTAATTGACCGTGATCTCGGGTTTTGTTTGCCATGGCATGCTCTTAGAGCGTTTTCAAGAAAAGTGGATACCACTTTTCTGGTTCGAAAACGTGACCATTCAACAACTTAGAGCCCTTGTTCTGATCTAGTCAGAACGAGGGCTCTAGCGGATGCCCCCAATCACGCCAAGGGTGGCTCTCCGGCCGCTTGCTGCCGGGAGCGCCGCGCCATGAGGACCGAGATGGCGACCGAGCCGATGATCAGGACCCAGAGCACGACCGCGATCGGGCTCTTGGTGAAGAAGATGGTCAAATCGCCGAAGGATTCCAGGCTCTTGACGAAATAGATCTCGGCCGAGGGCCCCAGGATGAAACCGATGATGAAGGGCGCGATTTCGAGTTTCAGCTTGGTGGCGAGCCAGCCGAAGACGCCGAAGATCAGCAGGGTCCAGACATCGAACATGATGCCGTAATTGATGGTATAGGCGCCGATGACGCACATCATCAGGATGATCGGGTAGAGGATGTGCTTGGGCACCGCTACCACCATGGCGAACCAGCGGATGGCAAAATACATCATCACGAACATGGCCAGGTTCGCCACGATCATCGCCACGATCATGGCGTTCCAGGTATCCCCGTTATTGCCGATGAACAGCGGGCCGACCTGTATCCCCTGCAGGGCAAAGGCACCGATCAGCAGCGCCGTGGTGCTGTCGCCGGGAATGCCCAGCGATAGCAGCGGCACCAGCGCACCCCCGGTCAGCCCGTTATTGCCGGCCTCCGAGGCCATGATGCCGCCCGGCTCACCCTTGCCGAAGCGTTCGGGATGCTTGGACGTGGTCTTGGCCGCGGTATAGGAGAGGATGGAAGCGGCCGAGCCGCCGACGCCGGGCAGGATGCCGACAAAGGTGCCGATGCCCGAGGACCGCACCAGGTTCAGCACCTGTCCCTTGAACACCGAGAACGAAAAGCGCGAATGGGCGCCGACCTTGATCTGGTCGAGCGACATGCCCTTGGGCATGCCCTTTTCGGCCTCATCGAGAATGGCCGTCAGCCCGAAGAGGCCGATCAGGACCGGCAGCAGTGAAAAGCCGCCGTCGAGCCAGTAATCGGTGCCCGGCGGAATGAGCCGGAAATGCCCGTTGCCGCCATCGGTGACGTCATAGACCCCGATCAGGCTGACAAAGATGCCGAGAAACCCCGAAAAGATGCCGAGCAGCATATTGCTCGACAGTGCCGCCATGACGGTCAGCGCGAACAGGATGATGAGAAATTTCTCGACATAGGAAAAGCGGATGGCGAAGTCGGCCAGCGCCGGCGCGAAGAAATAGAGCGCTGCCAGCGAAATCAGGCCGCCCACCAGCGAGGCGATAATGCCGATGCGCAGCGCCTTCTCGCCCTCGCCGCGCTGGGCCATGGGATAGCCGTCAAAACAGGTGGTGATCGAGGAGGGTGTTCCGGGAATGCCGAGCAGGATCGCCGGCACCAGACCGCCGGAAATGCCGCCGACATAAAGACCGAGCAGCAAAGCGAGGCCGTTTTCGAGCCCCAGCGAATAGGTCAGCGGCAGGCAGATCGCCACCGCCATGGTCGCGGTCATGCCGGGAATGGCGCCGAAGATGATGCCGACCAGCGTGCCGCCGATGGCCAGCATCACAAAGAGCGGGGAGATGAGCGAGAGGAAGTCCATGGTCTGATCCTCTCCGGCTCAGGGCAGGGTGAGATAGAAGATATCGCTGAACAGCCACCACACCAGCAGCGGGCCGGCGACGGCAATGATCAGCACGGGAATGATGTTGCCCAGGGTCCGGCTGTGCATGAACAGGATGCCGGTCAGCGCGACGAAGGGGATGGAACAGAGCAGAAAGCCCATGCCGGTATTGGGCCAGATGTCGCCCACCGGCACCATGAGCAGGAAATAGAGCACGGTCAGGCCCAGCCCACCCAGAAAGCGCGCCTTGTCCATGCGCGCAAAGGTCTCGCGCCACATGGCACCCGATCCCAGCACTGCGCGGCGCTGCGTGATCAGGATTGCCGCCCCCAGCACGATCAGCACGATGCCAATCAGTGTCGGGAAGATGAGATGCGAAGTCGCGAAATCGACCTTCACACGGGTCCATTCACCCATGACCAATATCCCTGCTTGTCATTGGAAAGAGCCCGGCGGAATAACCGCCGGGCCCGGAGACATGCGGCCTATTCGGCCTTGAGGTCTTCGATGATGCCCCCGATCCGCTCGCTCTTGGCGCTCAGGTGCTCCAGGGCCTCGGCGCGCGGCAGATAGTTGGGGATGAAGAAGGCCTCGGCCTGGCGCTTCTGGATCTCGCCGGCGGCATAGACTTCCTCGAGCGCGGTGTCGATGGCGTCCATCAGGGCCGGGTCCATGTCCTTGTTGAACAGCAGGAAGAATTCCTTGTCGAACACGAAGTCTTCGCTGCCGTCCAGGGTGACGCTGGTGGCCGGGCTTGCAAACTGCATGAAGTCGGCCCGCGTCGTTGCGCCCATGCCCGCTTCAGGCGCCTGTTCCAGCGTTGCCGGACGGGCGGTGATCCACACGAAGCGCATGGCCTTGGGATCGTCGGCCGGCAATTGGGTGAACTGCTCATTGGCCTGGATCGAGCCGTTGATCACATCGGCCAGGTCATCCCACATGGCCTGGTTCTTGTCGGCCTGCGAGCCGGTATTGACCGCCACGATATTCTCTTCCGAGCCGGGCGCGCGCACCTTTGCCGCATTGCGCATGGCGGTGAAGCCAATCTCGGACACGCCGCCGGGCTGGATGGCGACGCGGATCTGCGTGCCCTCGGCTGCCGCAGTCAGGATGTCATCCATGCTCTGATAGGGCGAGTCGGCCGGCACGAGGAAGCTGTCGCCGGGATTGATGGCGACGGTCGGACCCACGACGTAGTTGGCAAACGGATCGTCATTGCCCGGCACGCCATAGAGATAGGACAGGTAGATCTGGTCGTGATGCAGCATGATCGTGGTGCCGCGGCTGTCGCGGTCGAGCGCCTTGAGGCCCTCGCTGGTGCCCACCGGGTCGACCTTGATATTGATGCCCAGATGCGCGGCCAGCGCTTCGGCGACGATGGCCGAGTTCTGGTAGGTGTCGCCACCGGTCGAGGTCGAGCCAATCACCATGCGGATATTGCCGGGCAGGTTCTGGGCCTGTGCGGCAAGCGGCGTGGATACGAGTAGCGCTGCGCCAAAGGCAGCAAGAAGCGTACGACGGTTCATCGTTTCTGATCCTCCCTAGCCGCGACAAGGCGGCAATCGAACTGAACGGCGGATCGTCCTCGCGATCCGGCCGTTGCGATTACGCAATGTATGCGCATACACATATGTCGCGCAACTTGCTTGCCGCTGTCAAGACGCCACAAAATCCAAGCCTGTCATAAAGGCGTGCCAGTTGACAGGGCTTGATGTATACGCATACACAATGACCGCAAATGGAGGAGCCAATGGACCCGAAAGTCCGCAAGAAAGCCGCCGAATTGCGGTCAGCCCGGTGGTTTGCGCCCGATGACCTGCGCAGCTTCGGTCATCGCTCCCGCATGATGCAGCTGGGCTATTCCGAGGACGACTTCATGGGCAAGCCCGTGATCGGCATTCTCAATACCTGGTCCGAGCTCAATTCCTGCCACAGCCATTTCCCCGAGCGGGTCGCGGCGGTCAAACGCGGTGTCCTCGCGGCCGGCGGCTTCCCGGTGGAACTGCCGACCCTGTCGGTGGACGAGAGCTTCACCAAGCCGACTTCCATGCTCTATCGCAACCTTCTGGCCATGGAAGCGGAGGAAATGATCCGCTCCCACCCGCTCGACGGCGTGGTGCTGATGGGCGGCTGCGACAAGACCACGCCGGGCCTCGTCATGGGCGGGATAACCGCCGGCGTGCCCATGATCTACCTGCCCGCCGGCCCCATGCTGCGGGGCAATTATGCCGGCAAATCGCTGGGCTCGGGCTCCGACGCCTGGAAATACTGGGACGAGCGGCGCGCCGGCAATGTCTCGGATGACCAGTGGCGTGGCCTGCAGGGCGGCATTGCCCGCTCGGCGGGTGTCTGCATGACCATGGGCACCGCCTCCACCATGACGGCCATCACCGATGCCATGGGCCTGACCCTGCCGGGCGCCTCGTCCATTCCGGCCGTGGATTCCGCCCATAGCCGCATGTCGGCCGATTGCGGCCGCCGCGTGGTCGACATGGTCTGGGAAGACCTGACCCCGAACCGCATCGTCACCGCCGCCTCGGTGCGCAATGCCGCCATTGTCGCCATGGCCACCGGCTGCTCGACCAATGCGGTGGTGCATCTGATCGCCATGGCCCGCCGCGCCGGTGTCGACATGTCGCTCGACGATCTCGACGCCCTGGGCCGCGACACCCCGCTGCTCGCCAATGTCCGCCCCTCGGGCAAGGAGTATCTGATGGAGGATTTCTACTTCGCCGGCGGGTTGCTGGCCCTCGAAAAACAGATCGCCGATCGTCTCGATACCTCAGCCATCACCGCCAATGGCAAGACGCTCGGCGACAATATCGCCGAGGCGGTCGTCTATAACGACGATGTCATCCGCCCACTTTCGAACCCGGTTTATCACGAGGGCTCGCTGGCGGTTTTGCGTGGCAATCTCTGCCCGGATGGCGCCATCATCAAGCCAGCCGCCTGCGATCCGAAATACTATGTCCATGAAGGACCGGCGCTGGTCTTTGACTCCTATCCGGAGATGAAGAAGGCCATCGACGATGAAAATCTCGACGTGACGCCCGATCATGTCCTGGTCCTGCGCAATGCCGGGCCCCAGGGCGGTCCGGGCATGCCCGAATGGGGCATGCTGCCCATACCCAAGGCGCTGATCAAGCAGGGCCATCGCGACATGCTGCGCATTTCCGATGCGCGCATGTCCGGCACCTCCTATGGCGCCTGCGTGCTGCATGTCGCCCCCGAAAGCTTTGTGGGCGGCCCCCTGGCACTGCTCAAGACCGGCGACATTGTCCGCCTCGACCTGCCCAACCGGCGGCTCGACATGCTGGTGGCCGAGGCCGAAATCGATCGGCGCCGGGCCGCCTGGCAGCCCCCCGCCCCGCGCTTCGAGCGCGGCTGGGGCTGGATGTATTCCAAGCACGTCACCCAGGCCGACAAGGGCTGTGACTTCGATTTTCTCGAACGCAATTTCGGCCAGGCCGCCGGCGAACCCGACATTTTCTAGGAAACACTCATGATGGCCCTCACCCTCGAACAGGCCCTGACCGGCATTTCCGGCATCCTGGTCACGCCCTATGACGAAAAAGGCGATGTCGCCCCGCAAAAGCTTGCTCCCATTCTCGATCGGGCGCTTGGGGCGGGCCTGCACATGCCGGTGGTCAATGGCAATACCGGCGAATTTTATGCCCTGACCACCGAGGAAGCCGCGATCATGGTGCGCGACGTGGTCCGGCTGGTCGACGGACGGGCCCCGGTCCTGGCCGGTATCGGCCGGGGCGTGCGCGATGCCACCGCGCTCGCCAGAATTTCGGCCGAGGCAGGCGCCACCGCGCTCATGGTGCACCAGCCGCCCGATCCCTTCGTCTCGCCGCGCGGCATTCTCGACTACCTGAAGGCTGTTGCCGACGCCTCGGGCGGCCTGCCGATGATGCTCTATCTGCGCAATGACGCCATCGGCACCAAAGCCATTGCCGATCTCTGCGCCCTGCCCCAGGTCAAGGGCATTAAATGGGCCACGCCCAATCCGCTAAAACTTGCCGAAGCCAGGGCGGCCTGCGACCCGGATCTGGTCTGGGTCGGCGGCCTGGCCGAAATCTGGGCCCCCGCATTCTACGCGGTTGGCGCGCGCGGCTTCACCTCGGGCCTCATCAATGTCTGGCCCGAACGCTCATTGGCCATCCATGCGGCGCTCGAAGCGGGCAATTATGCCGAAGCCAATGCGCTCATCGCCGGCATGAAGGCGTTCGAGGAAATCCGCGCCGAGGAAATGAACGGCACCAATGTCACCGGCGTCAAGGCCGCGCTCCTGGCGCTGGGCCGCGATTGCGGGCCGACGCGCCCACCCTCGGCCTGGCCCCTGACCGGCGCCCAGCAGGCCAAGCTCGACGCCTTCATCGCCCAGAACAAGCTGACTTAAGGACCTTTCCGATGGACACCGCGCTGCGCGACAAGCTTCTCACCGTTTCGGTAGCCACCCTGGCCACGGCCCTGTTCAAGCGCGGCCTGCGCAATCAGGTCATCCAGGGCGTGCATCCGGTGCGGGCCAAGGGCGTCAACATGGTCGGCCCGGCCTATACCCTGCGCTACATCCCCGCCCGCGAGGATCGCAACCAGCTGGCCGAATTCCGCAATCCCGAGCATCCCCAGCGCGTCGCCGTGGAATCCTGTCCTGCCGGGCATATCCTGGTCATGGATAGCCGCAAGGACCCCCGCGCCGCTTCGGCCGGCGATATTCTGGTGACCCGCCTCATGGTGCGCGGCGTGGCCGGCGTGGTCACCGATGGCGGCTTCCGCGATGCGGCGACCATTGGCGGGCTCGATATTCCCGCCTATCACAGCCGCCCGTCCAGCCCCACCAATCTCACCCTGCACGAAGCGCTCGACCTCAATGTGCCCATCGGCTGCGGCGACGTCGCGGTTTTCCCCGGCGACATCCTCGTCGGTGACGAAGATTGCGTCATCGTCATCCCAGCGGCCATCGCCGCGGAGGTGGCCGACGAGGCCGTGGAAATGACCGCCTATGAGGATTTCGTGGTCGAAAAGGTCAAATCCGGCACCCCCGTCATCGGCCTTTATCCGAAAACCAAAGACGAATTCACCGGCGAATTCGAGGCCTGGCGCAAACAGAACGGGCGCTGATCTGCCACCCAAGAGCGTCTCACCTGTGAACTGATCTCGTCTCCAGGCACCCCACCTCCCCCTTGATGGGGGAGGTAGCGGCGCTCGGCCCGCAGGGCCGTAGCAAAGCTGGGTGGGGGTGTTTCCGGCCCCGCCTCTACAATCCCGCTTCTGCCGCAGAGCAGAAGGCAAAAGCGCCTCTCGCAAGGTCAGTTCTGCGGTGACTTGCTCTTGAGCAAGCCCGTGATCAGCCCGGCTTGCCCATGCGCCCGGCTGCGCGGTCAAAACCCTGTGCAATGGCATCGCGCATGGCGGCGCGGGCCCCGGCGGGGTCGCGATCGCGGATGGCCTCGGCAATGCGCCGGTGCACGCCGACGGTTTCGATCAGCGCTTCGGGCTCGTTGACCGGCGAGGAAATGGTGAAGGCAGCGGTCAGCGCCATTTCGACCAGGGCGCTGATCGAGGCCATGAACGGATTGCCCGAGGCTTCGGCCACCACCTTGTGGAAGTCGAGATCGAAGCGGGCAAAATCCGCCGGGCTTTCGGCCCCGGCCATGCGCTCGACCGCCGCGATCAGCCGCTCGGCCTCTTCGTCGCTGCGCCGTTCGGCCGCCAGCGCCGCGGCCTCGATCTCGATGCCGATCCGCACCTCGGCAAGGCTGCGCAGGAACCGCACATCCGGGCCGAGTTCGAAATGCCAGGCCAGGACGTCGGCATCGAAGAGGTTCCAGCGGTTGCGCGGCAGCACCCGCGTGCCGATGCGGGCCCGGGCCTCGATCAGCCCCTTGGCCGCCAGGGTCTTGAGCGCCTCGCGCAACACCGTGCGGGACACCCCGAAGCGGTCGAGCAATTCGCTGTCCGAGGGCAGGATGGCGCCCTCCGCATACTGGCCCGAGACGATGGCGAAACCCATTTCCCACAGCACGTCGGAATGCAGGTTGCGCGCCGGATTGCGCCCGGACAGCGCGGCGATGAGATCGCCGGAGTGACGTGTGCGTATGCCGGATTTGTCCATGCCGTTCCCCCCGGGCCGCCGGATAGGGCGACCAAATCACAGGTCCATTAGTATGACAATAACGCGCCAGCACAAGGCTGGACAGCCGGGCATCGGCCGCGCCATGTTCCCCTCAATTGAGGATTCGGATCAAAGGACCATGCCACCATGACCAGCACCCAGACCATCGATACCGTGCTTGCCGCCGTGGACAAGGGTCTGGACCAAAGCCTCGACCGGCTGTTTCACCTTCTCCGCATAAAGTCAATTTCCACCGATCCGGCCTATGCCGCAGAATGCCGGAAGGCCGCCGACTGGATCGCCGCCGAACTGAACAGCCTGGGCTTTGCCGCCTCCGCCCGCCCCACGCCGGGCCACCCTGTCGTGGTCGCGCATGGTCCCGAACAGGCGGGCCCCCATGTCCTGTTCTATGCCCATTATGACGTCCAGCCCGTCGATCCGCTCAATCTCTGGCACTCCGATCCTTTCGAGCCGCAGATCGTCGAAAAGGCCGGCCGCAAGGTCATCGTGGCGCGCGGCGCCTCCGACGACAAAGGCCAGATGCTGACCTTCATCGAGGCCTGCCGCGCCTGGAAGGAGGCCACCGGCGCGCTCCCCGTCCGCGTCTCGCTGATGCTGGAAGGCGAGGAGGAAAGCGGCGGCAAGAACCTGCCGCCCTTCATGAAGGCCAATGCCGAAGAGCTCAAGGCCGATATCGCGCTGGTCTGCGACACCGACATGTGGGACCGCCAGACGCCCTCGATCACCACCATGCTGCGGGGCCTTGTCGCCGAGGAGATCGAGATCATCGCCGCCGACAAGGACCTGCATTCCGGCATGTTCGGCAATGCCGCGCGCAATCCCAACCAGCTCCTGGCCGAGATCATCGCCAGCCTCCGCGCTGCCGATGGCTCGGTCACCCTCAAGGGTTTCTACGACGACGTCGCCGAAATCTCCCCCGAACTGCGCGCCCAGTGGCAGGGGCTCGGCTTCGACGAAAAGGCGTTCCTGGGCGATGTCGACCTGTCGGTTCCCGCCGGCGAACAGGGCCGCTCCGTGCTCGAGCAGCTCTGGGCCCGCCCCACCTGCGAGATCAACGGCATGAGCGGCGGCTATACCGGCGACGGTTTCAAGACCGTCATTCCCGCCCGGGCCAGCGCCAAGATTTCCTTCCGCCTCGTCTCGGGCCAGGACCCCGAAAAGATCCGCGCCGCCTTCCGTGCCCATGTCGAGGCCATGCTGCCCGCCGACGTGACGGTAAAGTTCACCCCCCATGGCGGCTCCCCGGCCATCACCGTGCCCGCCGATGGCGCGCTCCTGCGCCAGGCGCTCGATGGCCTCACCCATGAATGGGGCAAGCAGGCGGTGATCACCGGCGCCGGCGGCTCCATTCCCGTGGTCGGCGATTTCAAGCGCATCCTGGGGCTCGACACCCTGCTCATCGGCTTCGCCCATGTCGACGACCAGATTCACTCGCCCAACGAGAAATACGACCTCGAAAGCTACCACCGCGGCATCCGCAGCTGGGTACGCGTCCTCGGCGCTTTGGCACAAGGCTGAAGGGCGCAACGTTGCCCTCGCTTGCACAATGCTGCCCTCGGGCGTGACCCGAGGGCCACGTCCCGCAAATCCAATCATAGTGGCCCTCGGATCAAGTCCGAGGGCAGCGCCGGATTCCGACTAAACCAGCCACACCGCGATGATTGCGATCACCGCCGGCACCGTCTGGATGAAGAGGATTTTCCGGCTCGACGTCACGGCGCCAAAAATCCCGGCCACCGCCACGCAGGCGAGGAAGAACAGCTGGATCTGCCAGGCCACGGCCGGATCGGGATGCACCAGCCCCCAGACGAGGCCCGCCGCCAGAAAGCCGTTATAGACCCCCTGATTGGCCGCCAGCACCTTGGTGGCGCGGGCAAAATCGGGGCTCAGCCCAAAGGCCTTGTGCCCGCGCGGGCTGTCCCACCAAAGCACTTCGAGCAGCATGATATAGACATGCAGCAGGGCCACCAGCCCCACCAGGATCATGGCAATGATGGCCATCTCAACCTCTGATCTTGTATTTGTCGACGCGGCCGCCCATCTCGACCAGCCGGTCGATCAGCGGCAGAATTTTCGGCCCCTCGACGGCGCAGAAGGATGGATCATCATCGATCGCGTCGAAGGCCGGCTTGTAATAGTCGTCGTCATAGGCGCCAGTATCGAGCCCCAGATGCTCGGCCAGCTGGTCGGCGGCATCGACCACGAAGCGCCATTCCGAGTCGGTGCTCATGTGATCGGGGCAATTGACCCCCGCGACATTGGCCCAGACCAATTCGTGCAGCAGCCCATCCTGTTCCGCCGCGCTGAGGCCGGACATGTCGGGCGGCGCCGCCGCTGCCGGCATCACCAGCAGGGCCGCGAGCATCAGGGTCAGCATGGATCGCATCATCGTTCCTCCTCGCCCACATTGGCACGCGCCGGGCAGGCCCGCCAGCCGCGTCAGGCCTCCACCGCCACGTCCAGCGCCAATTCGACCATGTCCTTGAGCGAGGTCTGGCGGGCCTCCGCATCGATCTCCTCATGGGTGACGAGGCAATCGGTCATGGTGCAGATGGTCAGCGCCCTGACCCCGAACCGCGCCGCCAGCGTGTAGAGCGCCGCCGCTTCCATTTCCACCGCAATCACCCCGTGATCGGGCAGCTTGTCGTAACCGGCAAAGCCATCGGCATGATAGAAAATGTCCGAACTCAGCATATTGCCGGCATGGAATTTCAGCCCCTTGGCATCGGCCTTGTCGGCGGCCGACCGCAACAGCCCGAAATCGGCGATCGGGGCGAAATTATAGGGCCCGAACCGGCCCTTGACGATGGAGCTGTCCGTGGTCGCCCCCTGCGCCAGCACCACGTCGCGCACCTTGACCTTGGCATTGAGCCCGCCACAGGTGCCGACGCGGATCAGCGATTTCACCCCGAACGTGTTGATCAGCTCATGCACATAGATCGACAGCGACGGCTGGCCCATGCCCGAGGCCTGTACCGAAACCGGCCTGCCCTTCCAGGTGCCGGTATAGCCAAGGCAATTGCGCACCGAATTGACCAGGCGCGGCGCCTCGAAAAACGTTTCGGCGATCCATTTGGCGCGCAGCGGGTCGCCCGGCAGCAGCACGGCCTCGGCATAGTCTCCGGGCTTGGCGTGATTGTGCGGCGTGGTCATGTCCCTCTCCGTTTTTGTCCATTTGGTCAAATCATTGCCACTCCCACCCTGTCCTGACAATCCCGGCCTGGGAACCCTTTGCCCCGATCATGCACTATGGTCTTGACGCAAATCCCCCTGGGCCCCATTTACGGCCCGCCGCAAGCAGGAGGCAGGAACACCATGGTCGCGAAGATTTTCATCGATGGCGAAGCCGGAACCACGGGCCTGCAGATCCGCGAGCGTCTGGCCGGCCGGCGTGATCTCGAGGTCATCTCCATCGCCCAGGACAAGCGCAAGGATCAGGACGAGCGCAAGCGCCTGCTCAATGCCGCCGATGTGGCCATCCTGTGCCTGCCCGACGACGCGGCAAAGGAAAGCGTGCGGCTGATCGAGAATGACACGACCCGCGTCATCGATGCCTCCACCGCCCATCGCGTGGCCGATGGCTGGGCCTATGGCTTTGCCGAAATGGATGCCGAACAGACCGCCGAGATCGCCAAGGCGCGCTATGTCGCCAATCCCGGCTGCTGGCCGCAGGGCCTGATCGCCGCCGCAAGGCCGCTGGTCGAGGCGCGGCTTTTGCCGGGCGATTACCCGCTCTCCTATCACGGCATTTCCGGCTATTCCGGCGGCGGCCGCCAGATGATCGAGGATTATGTGGCCGAGGGCGACAAGGCCAGCCAGTTCATGCCCTATGGCCTCACGTTCAAGCACAAGCACCTGCCGGAAATGGCCCATTACGCAAAACTCGGCCGCGCCCCGCTGTTCGAGCCGGTGGTCGGCAATTTCGCCCAGGGCATGACCACGAGCCTGCCCATTCACACCGACATGTCCGCCGAAATCCCCACCGGCAAGGACCTGCACGCGGCCCTGAGCGATTTTTACGCCGCCATACCCGACAGTTTTGTCCGCGTCGCCCCCTACGACGAGACCCTGGCCAAAACCCCGGCGCTCGACCCGCAGGCCCATAACGGCACCAATACGCTGACCCTGCATGTCTTTGCCAATGACGCCGCCAACCAGGCCGTCATCTGCGCCGTCTACGACAATCTGGGCAAAGGCGCCTCCGGCGCCGCCGTGCAGAACCTCAACATCATGCTCGGCGTCAACCCCCGCGAAAGCCTCGAGGGGTAACGGCAGCGGTTTTGAAGAAAAGTGGACACCACTTTTCTCCCCTTGCGTCCCCCCGGCGATCGAAACCGCAACCCATCAAAGACTGAGCGCGCCCGCTCCCCGCGCGCGCCTCACCACTCTTCGACCTACTCGCACCCTCGCCCTTCCCCGCCTACACCCTCCCCCTTGAGGGGAGGGTAGTGCACTAGGCCTTCAGGCCTTAGCGAAACTAGGGAGGGGGTGACTCCACCGGATGACCAGGCCCACCTTGGACTTGTCACCTCCCCCGGATCCGGTACCGGCCGATATGGGGTGGGGAGCGGACGGTCTGGTGCTGGCGGAGTTAAGTAAAAAGCTGACATAGGTCGCTTGCCATATTCGAGGCTGGTAGCAGACCAGGAGGTCTCAGGATCTGAAGGAAGAAAAGCCACCGGGACCTTCTCGCCAATGGCTGCCTGCTGTACCACCGTCAACATGGTGACCCGCTCCGCCCACTTAAGGGAAGGTGATCAGGGTTTCCGGCTGCAGAGGGCGCTTTCTTGTTCCGGTAATGCGCTGCCAGTCCACTCGCTCCTCGAAATCAAAGGCCGCTTCCGGCGGACTATCGGGAATGAAGTAATGTACGTACACAAATTCCAATGGCTTGCCCCTTGGATCAAAGCGTTTCAGGCTCTTGAGTATCCGCTCTATCCTTGCTGCTTCAGAAGCGTCTCCCTCGACCGCTTCTAGTCCCACATGAATGATCCCAGGCCTGTCCTTGGGAAGCTGGTCCAGAGCCTGAGAGAGTTTTGCGACGACGTCTTTTGCCTTGGCGTTCACCGATGCTTCCGCCGAGCATTTCCATCGCAGGATCAATGCCTGATCGCATTTGCTCATATAGCGGGGCGAACCGTCGACGCTAAACTTGATGGCTTGCAGGTGACTTTCGTGTCGACGGTAGCGGCCGGTTAGAAGCTTTATGACCAAGGTTCCAGCAGCAAGGATTTCATTATCTTCAAGCGCTGTTTGCAGGGGCTCTAAGTCAAGATCGCCGATCACACCGACTGCCATTTCGTCCTGCCAAAGAAGGGAGGGATTGCTCGAATCGAGCCAGTCACGAGCCTTATCGATGAGGTAGCGGTCGGGAACGTCAGACAGTGGAACCTTGAAGTCGACGTTGCCGAAAACGCTTCGTCCCAAACTGGCCATTAGGTCCGATGCAGGATACCATAAATGACGCATCCGCATGCGCTCGGCCTCGCCGTATTCGCTCGTTTCCATCCGCTTGCATTCTATTGCGTAAGTCACACCTTCCAGAGTGACGTCCAAGTCATGCGCCTTTTCCCCTCGAGGCTCTTCCTTGAAGGCCACGGCTGCACCGCGCCGTCGGTATGCTGCGGCAACTAACAATTCGAACATCCCGCCGTTGGGTTGCTTTCGCTCAGGACCGACAAGTCGTCTGACGCGACTTTCTAAGCCGGGCACATCAAGGAGCAGGGGCAAAGATCGGCCAATTTCGCGCAGGACGGGAACAATGCGTGAAGCATACATGGGTTCGGAGTTCCATAAGTGGTCAAGCACTGCCTCTGCTTGGAAAAGATACCATCCGAACATATCCGTAGGGTCGAAGAACCGTCCTTTCTCGTCACCGCTATTGTCCCCGATGGCCGAAGCGTGAAGCCGGACAAATGCAGCGATGCGGCGACGTTCCCAATCGTCGCCAATATAGCTCTTCAACCAGTCGACTGCCCGTCGCAGATCCCTGTCGTCCTGCCAAAGCCTAGGCTCGGGCGAGCGAAAGAGTTCCGGTGGCAGCGGCACCGGCTCTCCACGTGCAAGCCTTCTCAGGTCGTCGGTTGTTAAAGGCACGGGTTTGTCCTGGTCGAGCAGCGGTCGCAGAGATAGCAAGTCCCATCAGGCGGATAACTTGCACTGACGGCCCATCCAGGCCGGTTAGAATCCAAGAACGAGCAAACGATCGTCGTCGACGGCAGCTTCTGTGAAATTACAAAGCTTTGTCAAATGACCGCAATAGGGCCGGCACCCGCCATGGAGCTGTGCCCGCTTACCATAGGGCGCCCCTTGGCGTTTCGACTGTGCTCAACAATGCCCTGCGGGGATCAACGGCGGGGCAAACGGGCATTCATGTGCCGGTGCAGAGCCGAACTGCGTCTTCCCCCTCATGGCTTGCTACAGAGCCGATTCACTCCCTTAAAAGCAAAGGGTGGCAGCTAAGTCATTCAAATCATTGCGTCTGGGTGGGACACAACCCTTCGAAGGTCAGGGCACATCATCAGTCGTGCGTGTAACGTTTGGATCCCAGGTTTCCGGGGGCTTTTCGATGGCGACTTGCTACGCATCGTGTGATCTTAGACGAAGAATTTTGCGATGGTCTGCGGATGTTGCGCTCTTGTTTGGAAGACCGAGAACGCGGCCTCAGGCCGGACCGATTTTTCCAACAAGGCGAATTCATGCGTAAAAGCGTGACCTATGATCAGCCCGGAAGCGTGAACGCCTTCCTGGCAGGCTGGCCAGGTTCCGGGTGCAACCAAACCTCGATTGGAGCGATATCTGGCATTTCGGCAGCGATGGCTTTGATTAAAGTTTCGGGCAGCCCACCGTAGAACAGGTAGATGGCCCGTTCGTAATCGACCCGCTTGAGAAACACATCGAGCGTGCGGAGATCTTTCGCGATTCCGCCGTGTTGCGCATCGGCGTGTTTGACCTCGATGATGGCATGATTGCCATCCCAGTTGCCCGGGATATGCACCAGCAGGTCAGGAATAGTGTTGTCGGCCTCGAGTGCCTGCAGGGTTTCATGACCGCGCTTATCGACCTCGCCATTGAGGGTATAGGCACACGGGTTCGGCCAGCGGCTACGCATCTGGTGATATAGCTCGTAGCAGTAGACCCGCTCCCGATATTTTGGTGAGCTCTTGTAGATCGGCAATTGCATGAAGCGAGCTTCGATCGCGGCAGTCGCCTTCTCCATGATTTCAGTCAACTGGTCCATGCCTTCATACTAACTGCTGCGAGTGAGGGTGTCACTGGAACCGCGCCATCTGGCCCGGCCGAAAAGGCGCATTCTAACAACTCTCAGGTTTCGCGATGGCGGCTGCCTACGCGGCTGCTTTGGGGAGCGTGCGCAGGACGTCAATCTGGCTGAAATGGGGTCGCTTCCGGCCAGTCGGCTTTCTCACCGCCAAAAATCTTATCCCCGCTTCCCCAACTCCCCTTATCCTGTGCTCATCACCCCCGCGCGGACGGACTGCAGCGAACTTTGCGGGGGGAGCCGGACGCGGGGAGGTCGCTCTCCTTGCGCGTTCGCGAGACATCTTGCCCCGGCGACGAGCGTTCAATGGGGGGTGACTCGGGCCCGAAAAACCGGCGTTCCGGGGCGGCGACGTCTCCACTTCCTTCCCTTCGAGACGCACGCGCCTCGGGACACGTCCATCCATGCCGGTTGCCCCCAGGGCCCCCGGGGCTTTCCCATGGGCTTTTGCCCCTTCCGGTGCCCGGCATGCCGCAACCGTACGCTTCGGTACGGTTTGGCCTTGCCAAAATCCCGCTTTCGGGCGATGACGCTTGCAACAGCGCGCTTTGGCCAAAATGGTCCCGGCCCGGAAGCGCCAAATGCCCTCGTGAGGTCCAGAGCCCCAATGGAAAAATTCACCACCCTGACCGGTGTCGCGGCGCCCCTGCCGATCATCAATATCGACACCGATATGATCATCCCCAAGCAATACCTGAAGACCATCAAGCGCACCGGCCTCGGCACCGCGCTGTTTTCGGAAATGCGCTACAATGAGGATGGCTCGGAAAACCCCGATTTCGTGCTCAACAAGCCCGCCTATCGCGGCGCGCAGATCGTCATTGCCGGCGACAATTTCGGCTGTGGCTCGAGCCGCGAGCACGCGCCCTGGGCCCTGCTCGATTTCGGCATCCGCTGCGTGATCTCCACCAGCTTTGCCGACATTTTCTACAATAACTGCTTCAAAAACGGCATCCTGCCGCTGGTCGTCACCCCCGAACAGCTCAAACTCCTGCTCGATGATGCCGAGCGCGGCTCCAATGCCACGCTCACCATTGATCTCGAGGCCCAGACCATCAAGGGTCCGGATGGCGGGACACTGCATTTCGACATCGACCCGGCCCGCAAGCATATCCTGCTCGAAGGGCTCGACGACATTGCCGGCACTCTCAAATCCGATCCGTCCATCTCCGCCTTCGAGGGCAAGATGGCATCCGAGCGCCCCTGGCTCTAACCTTCACCAGCAGTGAGACACAATTGGTTCAGCGCGTTTCCACCGGCTCCCCCTTCGAGGCTACCTTCGGCTATTCCCGCGCCGTCCGGCACGAGGACACCGTCTATGTCTCCGGCACCACCGGCTATGATTATGCGTCCATGACCATGCCGGACAGCGTCGGCGAGCAGGCCAGAAATGCCCTCGCCACCATCGACAAGGCGCTCAAAGAAGCGGGTTCCTCGATCAAGGACACCGTCCGCGTCGTCTATTATGTCGGCGATCGCGCCCTGGTGGACGAGGTCGTCGCCGCCGTCGGCCCGGTGTTCAAGGATATCCGCCCCGCCGCCTCCATGCTGATCGTCCAGATGATCGAAGCGGGCATGAAGATCGAGATCGAAGTCACCGCCCGCATCGGCGCCGCCACCAGCCACGCCTGACCCGGGGACTTCATGGTGACGGACCTCATGGTGACAGACCTCATGCGGATAGACCTCATGGTGAGCCTGTCGAACCACGAGGTCGCAGTCACCGCGCCATCGGCCGCGCCTCTTGGCGGGCTCAAGGTGCGGGCTTTGCGAAAGTCCTGGCCGTGACGGGAAAACAGGTTGCCCTTATCATGCACGCAGCGCTCCTCATCGGGGCGCTGTTTTTCCTCGTGCCCGCGCTCACCGCCTGGGACCTGCGGGCGGGCTACCTCTTCACGCTCACCTTCTATTGGCTGTTCTTCTGCCTGCCGGTCATCGGCTGGCATGCCCTATCCGGCAATGACGGACGGCTGTTTTCCGAAAAGCTGCCCTGGCGCGATTGGTGGATCATTCCCCTGCTGCTCCTCCAGGTGAGCGTCGTCGCCGTGGTCAATTTCGCGCCCAATACCGCCATGCTCAGCCACGGCGGCATGTACCTGGCGCTGCTCATTGCCCTGATCAACGGCCCGCTCGAGGAAATCGCCTGGCGCGGCGGCTTTCTCGCCACCTTCCGCGACCGCCCCCGCCTGGGCTTCTGGCTGGGTCTGGGCCTGTTCACCCTCTGGCATGTGCCCCTGGCCCTGGCCGCCGGCCTTGTCTATGACGGCGGTGCCGCAGCCCTGATCGGCGGCGCGGCAGTGCTGGGTCTGTTCTGGGCCTGGATCACCTGGCGCACCGGCTCGGTTTTCTATACCGCCATCGCCCATGCCCTGACCAATATCTTCGCCTTCTGGGTGCTGTTTGACAGGAACGGATTCGTCTGAAGTCGCCTTGCGCAAAGGACCAAAATCCCGCTATGTGCGCCCAAGTGTACCCACCAGTACGGCAAGGAGCTCCCGACCATGGCCACCCATTCCCTTTTCCTTCTGCCCGGCGACGGCATCGGCACCGAGATCATGGTCGAGGTGGAAAAGCTCATCGCCTGGACCAACCAGGAAGGTCTCACCGACTTTTCTACCGATAGTGGCCTGGCCGGGGGCGCGGCCTATGACAAGCATGGCGTCGCCATCACCGACGAAGACGTCGCGAAGGCCAAGGCCGCCGATGCGGTGATCTTCGGCGCCGTTGGCGGTCCCAAATGGGACAATGTCCCCTATGAGCACCGGCCCGAGGCTGCCCTGCTGCGTCTGCGCAAGGAACTGGCCGTCTTCGCCAATCTCAGGCCCGCCATCTGCTACCCGGCCCTTGCCGAAGCCTCTTCGCTCAAGAAGGAGCTGGTCGAAGGTCTCGATATCCTCATCGTCCGCGAATTGACCGGCGGCGTCTATTTCGGCGAGCCCAAGACCATCACCGATCTCGGCGACGGGCAGAAGCGCGCCATCGATACCCAGGTCTATGAGACTTACGAAATCGACCGCATCGCCCGCGTCGCCTTCGATCTGGCCCGCACCCGCGGCTCAAAGGTCCACTCGGCCGACAAGAAGAACGTCATGAAGTCCGGCGTGCTCTGGGACGAAGTCGTCAAGGGCGTTGCCAAGGATTATCCCGATGTGGAGCTGCATCACATCCTGGCCGACAACGCCGCCATGCAACTGGTCCGCACACCCAAGCAGTTCGACGTCATGGTCACCGATAACCTCTTCGGCGACATTCTTTCGGACGTCGCTGCAATGCTGACCGGCTCGCTGGGCATGTTGCCCTCCGCCTCGCTCGGCGCACCCGACCCCGTCACCGGCAAGCGCAAGGCCTTCTACGAGCCCGTCCATGGCTCGGCCCCCGACATTGCCGGCAAGGGCATCGCCAACCCCATCGCCATGATTGCCAGCTTCGCCATGGCCCTGCGCTATTCGTTCAACATGATCGAACTGGCTGACCGGGTCGAAGGCGCCATCGCCGCCGTGCTCGGCGACGGGTTGCGGACCGGCGATATTGCCCAGGACAACCGCAAGACTGTCGGCACCGAGGAAATGGGCGCTGCGATTCTGGCGAAGCTGAAGGCTTAACTTCGGTTTTCCAGCATCAGCGCAAAAAATATCCCCGGTCACCAGACCGGGGATATTGTGTTTCTGACCAAAGGCCGCCGAACTTACTCGGCAGTGGCTTCTTCGGCCGGAGCATTGGCGGCAGCTTCGCGGGCAGCCTTTTCTTCAGCGCGTTCCTTGGCCTTTTCGCCGGGCACGCCCTTGTTCGGGTTGTTGCGGGCTTCGCGCTTGAGAAGGCCGGCAGCGTCGAGGAAGCGGGCGACGCGGTCGGTGGCCTGGGCGCCATGCGACAACCAGTGCTTGGCGCGTTCGGCGTCGAGCACGACGCGGTTTTCAGCGTCCTTGGCCAGCAGCGGGTTGAAGGTGCCCAGCTTCTCGATGAAGCGGCCGTCGCGCGGCGAGCGGGCGTCGGCGATGACGATGTGGTAGAAGGGGCGCTTCTTGGTGCCGGCGCGGGCAAGGCGGATCTTGAGAGCCATTTGTAAGTCCTGTCAGTAAAGTCGGTTGAAGTCGGTTGGGTTCGGTTATTTCTTCTTGCCCAGGCCGGGAAGGCCAGGGAAACGGGGAGCACCACCGAGGCCGGGCAGAGCCGGTCCGCCGGAGGATTTCAAAAGCGCGTTGACGTCGGTGGGCAGGGCCTTTTGCGCCGGCGGCAGGTCGGCCGAGGGCAGGCCCTTGAGCTGGGCCGGATCGATCCCAGCCTGGCGGGCCATCTGTTCGAGCTGCTTGGGGTCCATCTTGGACAGATCCGGCATGCCGCCGAGCATCCCGCCCATCTTGCCGCCGAACATGCCGCCAAGAGCACCCATGCCGCCCTTGCCGACCTTCTTCATCATGTCGGCCATCTGGCGGTGCTGCTTGGCGAGCTTGTTGATCTCGGACACTTCAACACCCGCGCCGGCGGCGATGCGCTTGCGGCGGCTGGCATTGAGCAGGTCCGGATTGGCCCGCTCCTTGCGGGTCATCGAATTGATGATGGCAACCTGCCGGTCGAACACCTTCTCGTCGATATTGGCCCCGGCCATGGCCTTCTTGATCTGGCCGGCACCCGGAAGCAGGCCCATCAGCCCGCCCATGCCGCCCATCTTCTTCATCTGGATGAGCTGGGCGCGCAGGTCCTCGAAGTCGAAGGAGCCTTTCTTCAGCTTCTTGGCCATCTTGGCCGCGTCTTCGGCCGAGACGTGTTCCGCAGCCTTTTCCACGAGGCTGACAATGTCGCCCATGCCCAGGATGCGGTCGGCAATGCGCGCGGGATGGAAATCCTCGAGCGCATCCATCTTTTCGCCGACACCGATCAGCTTGATCGGCTTGCCGGTAGCCGCGCGCATGGAGAGGGCGGCGCCACCGCGGCCGTCGCCATCGACGCGGGTCATGACGATGCCGGTCACGTCCAGCCGTCCGTCGAAGGAGCGGGCGACATTGATCGCGTCCTGTCCGGTCAGCGCATCGACCACGAGCAGGATTTCGTGTGGGCGGGCGATGTCCTTGATGCTGACGGTTTCGGCCATCAGCTCTTCATCGATATGGGTGCGACCGGCCGTATCGAGGATCAGCACGTCATAGCCGCCCAGCCGCCCCTCGCGCTCGGCGCGGCGGGCGATCTCGACCGGGGTCTCGGTGGTGACGATGGGGAGTGTATCGACGCCCACCTGTTCGCCCAGTACCCGCAACTGCTCCATGGCCGCCGGGCGGCGGGTATCGAGCGAGGCGAGCAGGACCTTCTTCTTCTGCCGGTCCTTCAGGCGCTTGGCGATCTTGGCCGTGGTCGTGGTCTTGCCCGACCCCTGCAGACCCACCATCAGCAGCGTCACCGGCGAAGGGGCATTGAGGTCGATGGTGACGGCGTCGGACCCGAGCACCTGGACCAGCTCGTCATTGACGATCTTGACCACCTGCTGGCCCGGGGTCACCGAACGGGTAACCTCGGCACCCACGGCACGCTCGCGCACCTGTTCGACAAAGGCGCGAACGACTTCGAGCGAGACGTCGGCCTCGATCAGGGCGCGGCGGATTTCACGCATGGCCGCGTCGACATCGGCAGCGTTGAGCGCGCCGCGTCCGCGAAGACCATCGAAAATTTTGCCAAGCCGGTCTGAGAGGCTCTCGAACATATTCTATCCTTTCGCTCACGGGCCGTGCCGCTGCGCCGCCGACGCGCTAAAACCGCGCTGGCGGCTTCGCTGGCCCTCCGCGGGGCGGCGAACTATCGCCGTGGTCCTCGCTTCGCTCGTCCAGTGAGCCATATGGTATCCACCGGGCCAAATGCAAAACCCACCCGCGGGCGCAACGCGCTGGCGGATGTTGGCCTCCGGGATCGTGAAACCCTTTTTGGGGTCCCGGTCGGCTGGTCAGGAGCAAAGGCCTGATGAACGGGCTGGCTTTAGGTCAAAGCGGCCGGGGAGTCAAGGAAGGCCGGCAATATCCCGCGCCATAACGGGTGCCTGCTCGTCGATGCACAAAAGACCACCCGGCCCAAGCACCGCCCTGATGTGCGCCATTGCCTGCGTCTCCAGCTCCGGATGCCGGCCGTCCAGCGCCCCGACCCGCATCGCCAAGACCAGATCGAACGGCCCTTCGCCGGGCAAGGCGACAAATTGCTCGATCGCACATTGCCGGAAGGCCAGCCGCCCTGTGGCCAGTTCTGTGGCCGATCCGGCTCTGGCCTGGGCAATGGCCTTGGCCGAGCGATCGATGGCGAGGATGCGCCCACTGGTCAGCAATCGCGCCACTGCCCTTGCGGCCACGCCCGGACCACAGCCGATCTCGAGCACGACCATGTCCGGGCGCAAGGGCAGCGCTGCGATGGCCCTGGCTATGCGTGGTGAAACCGTATCGTTCATGCCCGCACCATCGCGCGCCCTGCTGTCAGCCCCTGGCAGCAAGATTTGCGCAATCGTCAGACCTTGAAGGCCACCCGGACTCCACCCCAGTGGCGGCCCCTGACCACGATGGGCGCCGAGCAGTCCTTCATCAGGGCGAATTGCCCGCCGCCCATGTCGCGGCGATAGGTCTGCAGCAGAAACGGTTGCGTCGAGCGCCCCGCGGCCAGCCCGGTGCGATCGTTGAACATGCGCCGGTTGCGGCAATTGGCGGCGTTCCACACCGGGTCGCTGCCCTGTTTCTGGGAATAGACCTTGTTGTGGGTCGGCAGATAGCCGTTGCGATCCACCGCCGCGCAGAAGGCAATGCGGCTGTCAAAGCCCAGCACCGGCTCCTGGATGGCCGGCAGAACCCGATCGGTGAAGGCGGTGAACCGGGTGACAACCTGCTTGGGATCGCTGCCCGGCACGTCGCAATAAGCCTCGTCGAACAGGTCCGAAAGGGTGATTTCGCCACGACCAAGCGCCGCCTCGAACGCGTCTGCGATTTCATCGGCCTTGGCGCGTGCCAGCTTGATGAAGGGCGCGTCGGCAGTCTCTACGCCGGCCTCCACCAGATAGAGCATGAACTCTTCGGAAATCGACAGAATGGACTGGGTGCGCTGTTCGGCCCGGCCCAGATGTCCCCGGCCGGTTTCGACCCCCTCGGCCAGAGCCGAAAGTTCGGCCTGCATGGATTCAAATCCGGCGATCGACTGCTCCACCGGCTGCACCATGGTGTCGATATCGCCCATCAGCCGGCCCACCGAATCGACGAGGTTCTCGAGCGTGGCGGTGGCCTGTTCGGCGGCGCTGGCTTCGGCCATGGCCAGTTGTGCCGCTTCGGCATTGCCCTGTGCCTTCTGCCGCAACTGCCCCAGCGCCTCGGTCAGGTCGCCGAGATGGGCCACGGTCTGCCCGGAAAAATCCTGGATCTGATCGGCCAGGCTCTTGACCGCATTGGCGATGATGGCAAAGCCCCGGCCCGCGTCTCCCGCGCGCGCCGCTTCCACCGAGGCATTGAGCGCCAGTAGCTTGGTTTCGCGGGCAATCTGGGCGATGGCGGCACTGGCGCGCTCGACCCCGGCCACGGTGCCCGAAACATTGCCCAGTGTCGCCTCGACCGTCATCGCTCCTTCCGAAAGCGCGGCCATGGTGCGCGTGGTGCGGGTCACCACGTCCGAGATCGTGGTGGCGCTCTGGTCGAGAACGACCCGCACGTCGCCCGCCGCCTGGCGTGCCTCTCCCATGGAGCGGCCCAGCCGCGACGTCGTGGCGTTGAGCGCCGCTGCCGCCTCGAGGGCTGCATCGGCCTGCAGGGCCTGCTGCTGGCTGATCGCCGACAGGTCGGTGACGAGGCCCGCAATATCGGCGATTTCGACGCCAAGACGGCCGGCCCGATCCCCGATTCCGGTTTCGCCTTGCCGGCGCCTCTCGCCCTCGGCGCGCAGATTTTCGGCCGGCATGATCCCCTCCATCGTGTCAGCTCCGACACGATACGGGGCGATGTGGTAAGAAAGGATTAACCTTGATTGCGACGAGGCGGCTCAGTGCCCGTGGTGAACGAGCCCCATCAGCCGCGTGCGCAGGCCGGGCGGCAACCGCATGGCGACCGACTTGAGCAGGGGCCGCAGCCGTACGTCCCAGAGGCCCACCAGCAGGCGCCCCCTCAGGGTCAGGGGCAGGACATGGTCCCGCACCGGCACTGTCAGTGTCGCCCAGGTCAACTTGTAGGGCATGGCGGGCACGCCAAGGTCACAGCCTTGCACGCCCCGTTCCTGCACCGCTGCGATCACCTCGCCCAGATGCAGCTTGCCCGGGCTTTCCTCGGCAATGGCAAAGTCGCGGCTGGCGACATAGGCATAGTACTGGCCGCCATGCACGAACCCCCATTGCTCGGCGATCGGCTGATCGCCATGGGTGAGGCTGAAGGCCAAAAGGCTCAATCCCTCCCGGCCCGGCAGGCTGGCGCAGAAATCGGCAAAGCCGCCGTCGCGAAAGGCGCGCGAGGTCAGACCCTGTTGCTTGAGCCGCCCGGCCCGCCCGGCCAGCGTCCGGCCGATTATCGCGCCTTGGTCCGCTGCCGTCTCCGCCACCAGATGATGCACCGCGCCATCGCGTTCCAGCCGGTTTCGGGCATTGCGCATGTTCTTGCGCGTCTTGGCCTTGATGGTATGAAAATACGCCGCGAAATCGGCAAAGCCGGAGAGATCGACAAAGGGCGCGCCCTGTTCCTCGCCGGTCACGACGCGTTCGGGCGGCAGTGCCACCGAGAGGCTCGATCCGTCCCGCACTTTGAAAAAGCTCAGCGTGTCGGCCGGCACTGCGGCCGAAAGCGCCGCCACCATCTGCTCAAGCACCAGTGGGCCATCCGTACCGGGGCGGATCAGAAGGTCCGAATATTGGGCAAAGGCATGGCCCAGTGGCACCAGCACGCGCCGCATGCCGGTACTAACCCGTTCGAGCGGCAGCAGCGCCACGAGGTCGGTGCCCTGCCAGGCGGTGGCGATGACCGGGTCGAAATTGGTATTGCCGCGGCCGGCCTCGAAATCGAAAATCGCCGAGGCCCAGCCGGGAGACTGGAACAGGCCCGCCTGCCCATCGGCGGCTTCCAAATCCTGCCACTGGGGCAGCAGCGCCGCCATGTCGCCCCTCTCGCGCACCAGACGAACGCTGCCTGCCTCCACGGCACGGGGCCGGGAGGGGTTCAACACGCCGCCAGCAAGCGTCAGGGCATCAGCCATGCCTATTTCTCGAACGTGGTCGCCGCTATGTCCCGCACGCCTTCGGGCGCAGCCGGATCGACCTCGAAGTCGACCGTGTAGAGCTTTTTCTTTTGCGGGTTGAGCGGGCTGAATTTGACGGCGCCGGCAATGGCCAGCTTGCTGAGATAGCTGAGACCGCTCACCTGCTGGCTGAGCTTTTTCATGCCCAGCTTGGAGCGCAGGATGCCATTGGCGTAGTTGACCGCATAATGCTTGCGCAATTCGTCCGTCCAATGCTCGGTGGTGAAGCTGACATTGAGCATGCCGTGATTGACCACGCGATGCGGGCCATTGAGCGGCCAGTGCAGCATCTGCCCGGCTTCGAGGTCATAGACCTGGGCGAAATCATCGAACCATGGCTCGAAGGGCATGTCGGTTTCGCGCAACTGGCCCAGGATCAGCTTTTCCAGCGCCGGCTGGGAAATGAACGGCGCCTGCGCCGGATAGACATAGACCTTCTTGGTGCCGCGCACCTGCCAGAGGCTCTGCCCTGGTACGTCGGAATGGTATTTCACCGAGACATTGGGCGACGAGATCAGGATGGTGAGGTTGCGCTTGTAGCTGGCAAAGCCGGGCACACGCTCTTCGAATTCGGCATAGAGACTGTCGAGCAGCTGGCCATAGGCCGGATTGGTCTTGGCCGGGGCCGTCAGGTTGACCCAGATATTGCCATTGCGCACTACATCGATGACGTCGCGGCCGGACAGGCCGCGGATCTGGCCCTCACGGCGCTTCGGCGGATTGCCCGGCGTCTTCTGGGAGTAATTGACGTGATAGGCCTCGCGCGGCGAGCGGTCGATCAGGTCGGCAAGGGCTTCATCCGAGAAGAGCTCGGAACTGGCCAGGGCGTGGTGGAGGCGCAAGGACTGATTGCCCCAGAGCTTGGGGTAATGTTCCTGCCAGTCGGTGATGATCTGGTCGGTAACGAACGGCATGTTCATGGTGCAGACTCCCGATGCCACGCTGGATGCTGGTTTCTCAATTTCAACCCTAGACCAATCCTGTCCAGGTGCACGCGAAAGCTCGGCGACTGGTTAAGCGCCGATGCAGTTCAACTAGTTAAGGCCAAAAGAAAATCCGACCGACTTTGCAGACTGGCCGCGCCCGGCCGGGGCGCATGGGCTGGCAATTGCGGCCCATATCCGCCATATAGGACATAGACCCTGCAGCGGGCAGGTCCTCGCTTGGAACTTGCGCATTGAGCGACATCCCCTTTTACAAGATGAACGGGCTGGGCAACCAGATCATCGTTGCCGACATGCGCGGCTCCAAGGCGCATGTCACCCCGGCCGCCGCCGTCGCCATCAATGCGCGGCCCGAAACCCGTTTCGACCAGATCATGGCGATCCACGATCCCCGCACGCCCGGCACCGCCAACTATATCGAGATCATCAATTCCGACGGCTCGCTCGCCCAGGCCTGCGGCAATGGCATGCGCTGCGTGGTGCAATGGCTGTCGGGTGAACAGGGCCGTCAGCGCTTCACCTTCGAAACCCTGGCCGGCATCCTGTTCGGCGAGGAGGCCGCGGACGGCCAGATTACGGTCGATATGGGCACGCCCAAATTCGCCTGGTACGATATTCCCCTTAATGAGGAATTTGCCGATACCCGCCAGGTGGAATTGCAGATCGGGCCCATCGATGCGCCGGTCCTGCATTCCCCCTCGGTCATGTCCATGGGCAATCCGCAGGCCACATTCTGGGTCAGGGACGATGTCTGGTCCTATGCGCTCGACCGCTTCGGCCCGCTGCTCGAAAACCATCCGCTGTTTCCCGAGCGCGCCAATATCTCCATCGCCGAGGTGATCAAGCCCGACCACATCATCCTGCGCACCTGGGAACGCGGCGCCGGCCTTACCCAGGCCTGCGGCACCGCCGCCTGCGCCGCCCTGGTCAATGGCGCCCGCACCCGCCGCACCGCCCGCAAGGCCACCGTCACCGTGCCCGGTGGGGACCTCGTGGTGGAATGGCTCGACAACGACCATGTGACCCTCACCGGCCCGGCCGAATTCGAATGGCGCGGCAGGCTCGACCCGATGACCGGTGCCTGGACGCGCAGCGAGGCCGCCTGATGGCCGTCGAGACGCTGACGTTCGGCTGCCGCCTCAATGCCTATGAGGGCGCGGTGATGAAGGCCGAGGCCGAGAAGGCCGGGCTCGAACATGCGATCATCATCAATACCTGCGCGGTGACGGCCGAAGCGGTGCGCCAGGCCCGGCAGGCCGTGCGCAAGGCCCGCCGCGACAATCCGGCGGCGCGCATCATCGTCACCGGCTGCGCGGCCCAGACCGAAGCGCGATCCTTCGGCGACATGGACGAGGTCGACCTGGTCATCGGCAATGCCGACAAGCTCAAGGCCGAGAGCTACCGGCCGATGGCCTTCGGCATGCCGCTCAACGACAAGGTGCAGGTCAACGATATCATGAGCGTGCGGGAAACCGCCGGCCATCTGATCGAGGGCATGGATGGACACACCCGCGCCTTCGTGCAGGTGCAGAATGGGTGCGATCATCGCTGCACCTTCTGCATCATTCCCTTCGGCCGTGGCCCCTCGCGTTCTGTGCCCATGGGCCTGGTCGTCGACCAGATCAAAAAGCTCGTCGCCAATGGCCATTCCGAAATCGTGCTGACCGGCGTCGACATCACCTCCTATGGCCCCGATCTGCCCGGCGCCCCCACCCTGGGCATGCTGACCCAGTCCATCCTCAAACACGTGCCCGACCTGCCCCGGCTGCGCATTTCGTCCATCGATTCAATCGAGGCCGACCCTGCGCTCTACGATGCCGTCGCCGACCCCCGGCTGATGCCGCACCTGCACCTGTCGCTGCAATCGGGTGACGATCTGATCCTCAAGCGCATGAAACGACGTCACCTGCGCGCCGATGCCCTTGCCGTGGTCGAAAAACTGCGGTCGCAGCGCCCGGACATGGTCTTTGGCGCCGACATCATTGCCGGCTTTCCCACCGAAACCGAGGCAATGTTCGAAAATTCGCGCAGCTTCATTGCCGAGGCTGGCCTCACCTACATTCATGCCTTCCCCTATTCGCCCCGCCCCGGCACGCCCGCGGCGCGCATGCCGCAGGTGAACACTGGCGTGGCCCGCCAGCGCGCCGCAGCGCTGCGCAAGGCCGGTGAGGAGCAGTTCGCCAGCCTTTGCCGATCGCGCCTTGGCCGCACCGAAAGCGTGCTGATGGAGCGCAATGGCGTGGGCCGCACTGAACACTTCGTTCCCGTCCGCCTGCCTGGCAGGGCTGCGGGCGAACTGCTCGACGTGCGCATCAGTGGCACCGATCAGCGGGGTCTGGTGGGCGATGTGCTGCGCAAGGCGGCGTAAAGCGAAAGACAAACGATGACCGAAAAGAAACCCGGCTTTTTCCAGCGCCTCTTCGGCACGCCCACGCCCGACCCGGCGCCAGCACCTGCTCCGCCTGAAACCCTGCCCGAAACACAAGTCGAGCCCCGGCCGGTCGAACCAGAGCCGATCGAACCCATGCCAGTGGTCCCGGAAACCGTTCCGCCAGAGCCGGAGCCGGTGCCAGAACCCACGGCTCCGGAGCCCGAGGTCGAGCCGCAACCACAAGACCTGCCGCCGCCCGGTCCACCGGAAACGACCCCCGACTATATCGAGGAGGTCGAGGACAGCCTCGTTCGAGGCCCGGAGGCCACCGCCGCCCCGGCAGCGCCGCGCCAGAGCTGGTTCCAGCGCCTCTCCTCCGGGCTCAAGCGGTCATCGGACAATCTGACGAGTTCGATCACCTCAGTCTTCACCAAGCGCAAGCTCGATGCCGCAACCCTTGACGAGCTTGAGGATGTGCTCATTCAGGCCGATCTGGGTATCGACACGGCCATGGCCATTACCGAAACGCTGCGCCGCGACCGCTTCGAGCGGGACGTCTCGGACGCGGACGTGCGCGCCGTGCTGGCCGCCGAAGTGGCCAGTGTGCTGGCGCCCGTGGCCCGCCCGCTGGATATCGATGCGGGCAAGAAGCCCTTCGTGATCCTCATGATCGGAGTCAACGGCTCCGGCAAGACCACCACCATCGGCAAGCTGGCGCAAAAACTGGCCCGCGAAGGCCGCTCGGTCATGCTCGCCGCCGGCGACACCTTTCGCGCCGCCGCCATCGAACAATTGCAGGTCTGGGGCCAGCGCACCGGTGCGCCTGTGATCGCCCGACCCGCTGGCGCCGACGCGTCCGGCCTGGCTTTCGACGCCGTCACCCAAGCCAGGGCCGAGGGTCGCGATGTGCTCATCATTGATACGGCCGGGCGGTTGCAGAACCGCGATGAGTTGATGAACGAACTCGAAAAGGTCATCCGCGTTATCAAGAAGGTCGACCCCGAGGCGCCGCACGCGACCCTTCTGACCCTCGACGCCACAACCGGGCAGAATGCCATGAAGCAGGTCGAGATCTTCGGCCAGCGCGCCGGGGTCACGGGCCTCGTCATGACCAAGCTCGACGGTACGGCCCGCGGCGGCATTCTCGTCGCCATTGCCAGAAAGTTCGGCCTGCCCGTCCACTTCATCGGCGTCGGCGAGGGCGTGGACGATCTCGAACCCTTTGCCGCTACCGATTTTGCCCGGGCCATTGCCGGCGAGGACTAAAGGCAGCTGCCACCGGCCGCACCATGCCCGCCCTCCAGCCGACAAAATCTAACCATTCTTGACCGCTATCGGGTTGCAACAGGGGCCCGCTGCAGCCACATTGGCCGCAACGCCATGGAAAAACCGATGACCGACAAGACTGCCGAACCCGAAGTCAATTGGGACGAACTGCGCCCCCAGATCATCAAGCTGGCGCTGGAACTGGGGCCATTGGTGGTCTTCTTCGTCATGAACGGGCGTGCCGATATCTTCGCCGCGACCGCCTGGTTCATGGCCGCCATGGTCATCTCGCTCGCCCTGTCCTGGCTGATCCTCAAGAAGATCGCCGTCATGCCCCTGGTGACCGGCGTCGTCGTGCTGGTCTTTGGCGGGCTGACGCTCTGGCTGCAGGACGACACGTTCATCAAGATGAAGCCGACCATCACCAATGTGATGTTCGCCTCCGTGCTTTTGGGCGGGCTGGTATTCGGCCAGTCGCTGCTGAAATATGTCTTTGGCGATGTCTATAAGCTGCGGCCCGAAGGCTGGTGGAAGCTGACCCTCAACTGGGGCCTGTTCTTCGTGGTGCTGGCCGTGCTCAACGAGGTTGTCTGGCGCAATTTTTCGACCGACTTCTGGGTGGCCTTCAAGGTCTGGGGCATCATGCCGCTGACCGTGGTCTTTTCGATGACGCAGGTGCCCCTGCTCAACAAATACGCGCCCATCCCCGATCCGGTCGAGGCACCGCCGGCGGCCACCTGACCGCCGGCGCCGGTTTTTTAACCGAACAAGCCGACCACCAGACCATCGATCAGGCAGACGACCAGCAGATAGCCGCCATTGATCAATGTCAGGTTCCAGCTGCGCCCCTCATAGCGATGATTGAGGATCATCGAGGTGAGGATGAAGCCGAGCCACATATGGGCGCCGAGCAGCAGGCCATTGGCCACATTGGTTTCCCCCATCACCGCCGGCGTCAGCAGGGCGATGAAATAGGCGATGACGAACAGGACGATTGCCGACCAGATGAAGGGCGTAACGTCCTTGCTGTCGATTTCGTCCTTGCTCTTGCCGATGGCGGCCAGCCACGGATTGGCCAGCACCATGTACCACACGGCGCCGAAGGCAAAGCTGCCGACAGTGGCCAGGATCACAGCCAGCCAGTTCACGGCAAAATGAGTCATGATTGTCTCCCCCAAGCGCTGATTTGCGCCCGGCCAGTCTAGCCCCGCAGGCGCCATTCTACCAGCCGCCAGGACGGCCGGGACCGGGTTCCCCGGCTGTCGAGCTGCCGAGCTCTAGTCTAGAGACCGCCCATCTTGCAGAGCAGTTTCCATTCGGCGTCAGACACTTTCGACACCGAGAGCCGGGACAACTTGACCAGTTCAAGCTCTGACAATTCCGGCGTCGCCTTGATCTCGGCCAGGCTTACCGGCCGGGGAAAGGGTTTGACCGACTGTACATCGACGCATTCCCAGACCACTTCGCCCTTGGCATTGAGCTCGGCGGTACTGTCGGGATGGGCCGGGGCCACGATGGTCATGATCCCCACAATGTCCTTGCCGATATTGGAATGATAGAAGAAGGCCTGGTCGCCGACCTCCATGGCCTTCATATTGTTGCGGGCCGCATAGTTGCGCACGCCATGCCATTCCTCGACCTCGCCCTTGCCGGTCTTTTTCACCAGGTCGTCGAAGGAAAACACGTCCGGCTCCGATTTCATCAGCCAATAGGCCATGTTCAGAGCTCCGCGCCTGAATTGTTGATTGCCATCCGCCAGCGCCTGACTTCATAGCTGGCAAAAACCCCGGCTGGCACGAACGGATCGGCAGCCGCCATGGCCTCGGCCTCGGCCAGCGTCTCGGCCTCGAACACAACGATCGAGCCCTCGGGCTTGTCCTCGGCATCGAGCAGGGCACCGGCAAAGACCAGTTTCTTGCCCAGGCTGTTGAGATGCTCCAGATGCACCGGACGGGTATCGAGCCGGGCCTGCAGGGCGCCGGGCGCATCCTTGGCAATCATGGCGAAAAGCATGGTCAGTGTTCCCTCTTGAGCGGGCGGGTCATCAGGCCCGCAACGATGGTGGCGATATCGGCCTTGCCGGCGACGACCGCGTCGATGGCATCGATCAGGGGGGCGTCTATGCCCAGGCTCCGGGCGAGCTCGCTCGCCACCGGCACCGTCATGACGCCTTCGGCCAGCTTGGCACCGGAGGCCAGGATATCCTCTGTCCGGCGACCAGCACCCAGGGCCATGCCGAACTGGTAATTGCGCGATTGCACCGAGGTGCAGGTCAAGGTCAGGTCACCCAGGCCCGCCAGCCCGGTCAGGGTATGGGCCGAACCGCCCATGGCCGTCACCAGCCGCGCCATTTCCGCATAGCCGCGGGCGATCAGCGCCGAGCGGGCGGAGGCCCCCAGACCCGCCCCATCCACCGCACCGCAGGCCAGCGCATAGACATTCTTGATGGCACCGGCGATTTCCACCCCGATCCGGTCATCGGCGGCATAGGGCCGGAAGCTGGGTCCGGCCAGGGCGGCCGCGAGATCCGAGGTCTGGGTGGCATCGTCACCCGCCAGTGTCACTGCGGTCGGCCGGCCGGCGGCCACGTCGGCGGCAAAACTGGGTCCGGAGAGCACATAGGGCACGGCCTCGGGGGCCATGTCGGCCAGTATTTCGCTTTGCCGGGCCAGCGTGCCGGTCTCCAGCCCCTTGGCCGACAGGATTACCGGCAGGCCGGCCAATAGCCCCGGCTCAAGTCCGGACAGGAGCGTCCGGCTCGCCTGCGCCGGCACGGCCAGAATGACGATGTCACAACGCTGAAAACGGGTGGTCGCAACAACCGTTTCCTCGAGCACCTGCCCCGGCAGGGCCGGCGCATTGATCCGGGTCGTATTGATGGCGTCGGCCTGGGCAGCATCGCGCACCACCAGGCACACGCGCCGGCCGGCCTTGGCCGCTGCCTGGGCCAGGGCCGTGCCCCAGGCACCGCCGCCGATCACCGCCAGAGTGTCAAACGCCATGCTGATTTACCCCCATGTCCGGGTCATCGAGCGGCCAGCGCGGGCGAGCCGCCACACTGAGCGAACTCATGTCGCCCAGCGCCAGCCGTTCGGCACCCGCCCAGGCCACCATGGCGCCATTGTCGGTACAGAGCGCAATAGGCGGCACAACCAGCGGCGCGCCCATGTCCTGGGCGACCCTATCCAGGGCCGCAGCGATGGCCCGATTGGCCGCGACACCGCCGGCGACCACCAATTGCGGCTGCACACCGGGCAAGACCTGCCCGAACCGCTCCAGGGCCTGGCGCGATCGGGTGGCGACAATTTCGGTGACCGCGGCCTGAAAGCCTGCCGCGATGTCGGCGACGTCCTGATCCGACAAAGGCGCCAAGGCCTCTGCCTGCAAGCGCACCGCCGTCTTGAGGCCCGAAAAGGAGAAGTCGAGCCTTGCCTCGCGCAGCAGCGGCCGGGGAAAACGAAAGCGCCGCGGATCGCCGTCCCGCGCCACCCGCTCGACGGCCGGTCCACCGGGATGGCCGAGGCTGAGCAGCTTGGCAACCTTGTCAAAGGCCTCGCCCAGCGCATCGTCGATCGTTCCGCCCCAGCGCTCATATTGCCCCACTCCGCGCACCAGTACGAACTGGCTGTGCCCACCCGATACCAGCAGCATGAGATAAGGAAATTCCACCCCATCGGTGAGCCGGGCCGTCAGGGCATGGCCTTCGAGGTGATTGACGGCGATCAGCGGTTTACCCAGCGAGGCCGCCAAGGCCTTGGCGGTGGTAAGGCCCACCAGCACCCCGCCAATCAGACCCGGCCCGGCCGTGGCCGCCACCGCATCGACATCGGCAAGGTCCATACCCGCCTCGTCGGTGGCCTGGGCAATGATGTGATCGAGCCATTCGACATGCGACCGGGCCGCCAGCTCCGGAACGACGCCACCAAATGCCGCATGTTCATCCAGCTGCGAACGCACCACGTTGGAACGAATGGCCCCGCGACCGGATTCATCCCTGGTGACCAGCGCTGCGGCGGTCTCGTCGCAGCTGGTCTCGATGCCCAGAATGATGGCTTGTGCTTGCCCGGTCACGACGATCTGGTCTACTCCCATCACAAAGACTATCGCCTACACCAGGACCGCCCGGACATGCAATCGCCCACACCATTCGCCCGGATCGGAACACGCGGCAGCCCCCTGGCTCTCGCCCAGGCCAAGCTGGTGCGCACCCTTCTGGCCCAGTCCAATGGCGTTGCCGAAGACAACATTGCCATCGAGGTGTTTTCCACCGGTGGCGACCGCAGTCAGGCCGCCAATACCAGCCTGTCCGAAATCGGCGGCAAGGGCGTGTTCACCAAGGAGATCGATGCCGCCCTGCTCGCCGGCAGCATCGATATTGGGGTCCATTCCAGCAAGGATGTGGCCACCGGCCTGCCGCAGGGCATGGTCCTTGCCGCCTTTCTCGAGCGCGAGGACGTTCGCGACGCCTTCCTGTCGGTCACGGTCAAGGGCATGGACAACCTGCCCGATGGCGCCCGCTTCGGCACCTCGTCCATCCGCCGCGCCGCGCAGGCCCGCCGCCTGCGGCCCGACCTGCGCATCTTGCCCTTTCGCGGCAATGTGCACACAAGGCTGCAAAAGCTCATGGATGGCGTCGCCGATGCGACCCTATTGGCACTGGCCGGTCTCAACCGTCTGGGCGAAGCGCATCGGGCGACCGCCATTCTCGACGTCGACACTTTCATGCCCGCTCCGGCCCAGGGTGCCATTGGCCTCGCAATCCGCGAGGGCGACACGCGGTTCGCGGAATGCGTTGCTCCACTCGACCATGCCGAAACGCATGCCGCCATCGTCGCCGAACGGGCCATGCTGGCCGTGCTCGATGGCTCGTGCCGCACGCCGGTCGGGGCCTTTACGACGCGGAACGGCGACATATTGACCCTCAAAAGCGAAATTCTGAGCCCCGACGGGCAGACGACATTCCGCGCCCAGTCGACCGGCGCCGACCCCCAGGCTCTGGGTGCTGCAGTCGGCCGCGACCTGCTCGAGCAGGCCGGGCCGGAGTGGATGGCGCAATGGGTCCGGTGATGCGCATGATCGTCACGCGGCCCGAGCCGGACGCGCAAGCCAGCGCCGAGCGGCTGGCGGCGCTGGGTATCGAGCCGATCCTCGCTCCGCTGCTGACACGGCAAAACCTCTCCGCCCGGCTGCCACCGGCCGAGGGTTTTGCGGCACTCGCCGTCACCAGCGCCAATGCCTTGCGCAGCCTTGCCGAACGCCCCGACTTCACCGGCCTGCTCGGCATTCCGCTTTTTGCCGTCGGCGACCGCACGGCCCACGAGGCCCGGCAACTGGGCTTTTCCGAGGTCCATGCGGCCCAGGGCACCCTCGATGACCTGGCAACGCTGATCGCGCTGGCCCGGCCGGACGGCGCCGTGCTCTATCCTTGCGGCAAGCATCTGAGCGGCGACCTGGCCCATGCCCTGGCGCCACAGGGCCTGATGGTCGTGACCGTGCCGGTCTATGAAATGGTGGCCGAAACCCAACTCCCCGAACCGCTGGCCCGCGCCCTGAGCGAACGGACATGCGGTGCGGTCCTGCATTATTCCGCGCGGACGGCACAGATCTTCAGTGCCCTTGTAGCGCCGCACCTTCCCGAGCCGGAGCGGCGGCACCTGGCCATGCTGTGCCTGTCGGAAAATGTTGCGGCGCCACTGATCGAAACCCATTTCAATCGTGTCATGCTGGCCGACCATCCGAGCGAAGAAGCCATGATGGCTCTGGCCCTGGCTTTTACCCGCGAGCAAACTGGTCCATGATTCGGAACAAGAAGAGGACGTCTCATGGCTGACACGACCGGCAAGGACAAATCCACGAGCGATCCGAAGAGTGCTTCGGGGGCCGTACGGCCGCCGGTGCTGGATGGCACGGCGCGCCCTGCCGGCGCCTCGGCCACGACATCATCCGCCGGCAGCGCCAAACCGGGCGCAGACGCGGCTACGAGCGCCGAAAAACCTGCACCCACCCCGCGGACCCCGCCCCCAACGCCCGAAGCCGCCTCCGGTGGTGGCGCGCCCTGGCTGGCCGGCCTCCTGGGCGGTGCCATCGGCCTTGGCGCCGCCTATGGGCTTGCCGTTCTGGGCTATTGGCCGGCGGTGCCCCAGGCCGAAGTGCCGGCCGACCCGCGTATCGCCCAGGTCGCCAGCGCCGTGCCGGAACTGCAGACCGTGACCAATACCGTTCAGGACGAGCTGTCGCGCCTGAGCGCCCGGGTCGCGACCATTGAGGCAGGGGTGGACGAACTGGCCACCCAGGCGCCGGAGGCCGGGACCGGTCCGTCTGCCGAAGCCCTGTCGGCATTCGCCGATCGCCTCGATGCGCTTGAGGCGACAGCCGCCGCCCCCATGGATGGCGCCGGAACCGACGCCATGGCCGCAGACCTTGCCGCCCTGCGCCAAAGTTTGGAGACGCTGACCCAACAGGCCGCTGGCCAGGCCAGTCAGATCGACACCGTCCAGAGCCAGCTCGATGCCCTCACCACGAGCGCCGCCGAGGCCACTGCCAGCGACCAGGACCAGGCCCGCCTGCCGCTGATCTTCTCCGGCCTCGAAAGCGCCTTTGCGTCCGGGCGACCCTATGAAACCGAGCTTGCAGCCCTGATCGCCGCCCAGCCGGGCGCGGCTATACCCGAGCCGGTGACTTTGCGCGCGGCCGACGGCCTGCCGCGCCCGGCGGACATGGCGCGGCGCCTTGCCGAAGTCCTGCCCGCCATGCTGGCGGGACGGCCGGTCAGCGCCGACGCCTCCTGGCAGGACAATGCCGCTGACTGGTTCCGCGGCGTCATTGCCATGCGCCCGGCGGGCGAGGTGGAAGGCACGAGCCCCGATGCCGTCGTTGCGCGCCTGGAGGCCGCAATCGCCCGTCAGGATTTTGCCGCCGCGCAGGCCGAACTGACATCCCTTCCCGAACCAATGCAGCTCGCTGCCGGCCCCGTCGCCGCCGACATCGGCCTGCTGGCTGAAGCCGGGCAGTTCCTGTCGCAGCTGCGCAGCGACGCCCTAGCCACGGGAGGCGCTCAATGATCAGACTGGCCTCCTGGATCATCGGAAGTCTTGTCGTCGCCGGCATTGCGGCCTGGATCATCGCCCTGCCGGGCACATTGACCCTGGAAGTTGGCGGCCAGCGCATGCAGCCGGGCCTGGGCACCGCCGTGGTCATCCTGCTGGTGGCGGCAGCCCTGGTCATCGCCATCTGGGCCATTGTGCGGCGCATCATCGGCGCCCCCAAGGCCATGGCCCGCCGCCGGGCCGCCAAGCGCCGCGAGCAGGGCATAGAAGCCCTCTCGGACGCCGTCATTGCCCTGCAATCGGGCGACCCGGCCCGTGCCCGCATCATGGCGCGCGAGGCGCAGGCCCGGCTGCCCGGCAGCAATGCGGCCAAGCTGCTCGAGGCGCGCTCCGACCTCGCCCTGGGCGACATGTCGGCAGCCCGCGAGCACTATCGCGCCCTTATCGCCAGCGAGAAAACCGCCGTTGCCGCCCTGACCGGCCTGTTCGATCAGGCCCGGACACAGAACCGGTCCGATGCCGCCCTGACCTTTGCCCGCAAGGCGCTGGCACTGTCCCCCGATGCCCAATGGGCGTCTCAGGCGGTGTTCGAGGACCTGACGCGACGCGGCCAATGGGCCGATGCCGTGGCCATGGTCAATAACGAGGTGGCCACCAGCCGCGAAGAGAAGGCCCACAAGCGTCGGCGCCAGGCCGTCATCGAAACAGCGCGGGCCCGGGAAAGTGAAATCGGCCAGCCCAATGCGGCGCTCGATCACGCCCTGACCGCGCTCAAGCTCCTGCCCGATTTCGTGCCCGCCGCACTCATCGCCGCCCGTATCTATTCGAGCCGCGGCGAGATCCGCCGCGCCCAGAGCGTGCTGCGCCGCATCTGGCGGTCCACCGGGCATGCCGATATCGCCGCGCTCTACACCCATGCCCAGCCCGGCGCCTCGGCCGTCGACCGGTTGAAGCGGGCCCAGGAGATCATCGAATTGCCACCGCCCCATAGGGCTGCCGGCATGGCCCTGGCCCGTGCGGCGATCGACGCCTATGACTGGCCTCTGGCGCGCCAGGCGCTTGCCCCCTTTGCCGGCGACGACGCAACGCAGGGCGTGTGCGGCCTCATGGCTGAAATCGAAGAGGGCCAGAACGGCGATCAGGGCAAGGCACGGGAATGGCTGGCCAGGGCCGTGCGGGCCCCGCGCGATCCGGCCTGGACGGCGGATGGCATGATCAGCGACGAGTGGGAGCCCATCTCGCCGGTCACCGGCAGGCTCGACGCCTTTGAATGGAAGGTGCCCGTGACCTTGCCGGCGCGCATCGCCCCGCCCGGTGGTTCCGAACCTGTCGCGCAATTGCCCGCAGAGGCACCCTTGCCTCTTGCACCGGCCCAAAACCCGACGTAAAAGGCCAGCCGTTGCCGCTTTAGCTCAGTTGGTAGAGCACATCATTCGTAATGATGGGGTCGCGTGTTCGAGTCACGCAAGCGGCACCACTTCTCAGCCCACTTCCGACAGCATGTCCAAGCGCTGCACCTGGCGTGCCGATGGTCGCACGCGGGTGGTCTGCAGGCCGGGCTCGGTGAACAGGGCCGCGCGCTCCTCCGGAGTCGACAGGAAAAACGGGAAGCGCCGCATGACCCGGTCGTAGATGACTTCGACCCGTGCGCCGAAGAGGCAGACCGGGAAGGTCAATTCGCCCCAGAACCCCTCGCCGGCCAGTTGCTCGAGCGCAAAGATGCGCCGGTAGAAGGCGCCGTGCTCGGGGCGGACCGAGGAGATGCAATGGGTGGTCTGGTAATATTCGCAGGCCATTACCGCAAGGCGCAGGGTCAGGTATGGCAGGGCGGGAAAGGCGAGCGAGGCCTCATGGTCCGCCGTGAACCGGCTGGGGTCGATGTAGCTCTCGCCACGCTCGAGCATGCCGCCCAGCACGTCGGGCCAGATCGTGCGGCTCGGCGATGTCGGCTCGCCGGCGGTCACCACATGCAGGCGAATGGAGCTGACCAGCTGGTTGTCGATATAGACGCCAAAGCACCGGCAGTTGGGCGCATCGTCATAAGCGTCGCGGGTCATGCCCACATCGTTGACGGGCACGAAATTCTCGCGCCGGTACGCCTCGTAGCGCAAGCGATAGACCGGATCCTCGCGATGCACCGGCGACACGCGCCGATACTCCACCCGGTCCAGAATATCCATCAGCGTGGTTGCGAAACGGGAAGCCGTTCCGGTCGAAGGGTGTGCCGCCATACCCATCCAAAGTGCCCTCAATTGCCCGGGCGGACCTTAACCATTTGTTAGGTATTCCCGCATTGGGAAAATTCCCATGGTGAGACGGGCGCGGATGACCCGGACGGGCAAAACGCAAATCAGGACAATGGTTTATAGTGGATTAACTATGACTGTACTTTCTCGCCAGGCGCTGGCGCGGAAGCGGAGCATTGAGCCTGGCGATCAACTCGGCAATGTCGCGGGCCGGCAGCGGACGGCTGAACAGGTAGCCCTGGACCTGCTGGACATGGGTGTGTTCGAGCATGACCTGGAGCTGTTCCTCGGTTTCGACACCCTCAGCCACCACGGTCAGATCGAGATCGCGGCCCAGCCGGGCGACGCTGGCGAGCAGGCGCAGGGCCTTGGCCTGGCTGCCGACATCGATGACGAAGGAGCGATCGATCTTGAGCTTGTTGAACGGCAGGTCATTGAGATAGCTCAGTGAGGAATAGCCGGTGCCGAAATCGTCCAGGGCAATGGAAATACCCTGATGGTTCAGCCCGCCCAGCACGCGCTTGGCCAGTTGCGGCTCTTCGATGACGGCCGTTTCGGTCACTTCGATTTCCAGCCGTTGCGGGGGCAGATCGAACTCATCCAGCGCCGCATTGATCAGGCGCGACAGGTCGAGCCCGCGGAAGTCACGGGCCGATACATTGATGCCGACGCCGACGTCGCCCGTCCATTGACTGCATTCGCGCACCGCATTGCGGACCACCCAGGCCGTGATGTCGGACACCATGCCCATTTCTTCGGCCAGCGGAATGAAGGTCGCCGGCGAGATCGGTCCGAGATCGGGATGCGTCCAGCGTGCCAGAGCCTCGCAGCTCACCACCTTGCGGGTGCGGATGTCCACGAGCGGCTGGAAGGCCAGGCTGATCTGCCCCTGGGCCACGGCGTCGGTCAGGTCGGCCTTGAGCCGCTGGCGATAGTGGTAGTCGATGTCCATCTGGGCATGGAAGACCTCGTTGCGGGCCTTGCCGTCGCCCTTGGCGGCATAGAGCGCCAGGTCGGCCTTGGTCATCAGGTCTTCGAGCGTATCGGTTGTCAGGGCCGACACGACAATGCCGGTGCTGACCCGGACCGGCAGCGTGATGCCCTTGAGCAGGAACGGGTCGGCAAAGGCGGCCTGCACCATATCGGCGCTGGCCATGAAGGTATCGGCTTCCTGCCCCTGGCCGATCAGGGCCACGAATTCGTCGCCACCCAGGCGGGCCAGCACGGCATTGGCCGGCAGGGCGTTTTGCAGGCGCGTCGCCACCTGGCGCAGCAATTCGTCGCCGACGACATGCCCATAGCTGTCGTTGACGTGCTTGAACTCGTCGATATCGATGATCATCAGCAGCGAGGGCTGCGCCCGGCTGGCGCGCTCGGCCAGCTCGTCCAGCGCCAGCTCACCAAAATAGTTGCGGTTGGGCAGACCGGTCAGCGTGTCGTGCCGGGCCATGAAGCTGATCCGCTCCTCGGCCTTTACGCGCTCGCTGATATCTTCGAACAAGAGAACGATGCGGGTGCCGCGGGCGCTGACCGTGACCTCGTAATAGAGGCCTGGGCCAAGGGCGAGGAGCACCTTGCCGGACTGGTTTTCGCCAACCATGGTGCCCAGCCGGTCGATGGCAGTCTGGGGGATGCGCCCGGTGGCAGCCAGATCGCTCAGCACGGCGTCGAACGGTTTGCCGATCAGGGCGTGAATATTGATCAGCGCCATGGTCCGAACGGCGCGCTCATTGGCCAGGGTCACGGTACCGTTTTCGTCGAGCATGCACAGCCCGTGCTCGAGCGTGGTAATGGCCAGGTCGAGTTCGGCGGCCAGGCGCGAGGCCTCCACCCGTCCATGCACGGCGCTGAGCAGGATGGACCTGATATCACCCGCGAGCTTGCGGAAACTGGCCAGCATGACAAGCAGCAGGACGGCCAGCACGGCATGGTAGGGATCGCCGCTGAGGAAGAAACCGAGCCCCATGGGCACGATCACCCCCAGCATCTGCAGCGTCACCAGCCGGTCAAGCCCGAAATTGCGGGCACAGATGCCCACCATGACCGCGATGGAAAGAGAAATGCTGGCCAGTTCGGCAAAGGGATCGTCCACCAGGGTCATGGCGAACAGGCACCACAGGCCATAGGCCAGGGCCAGCGCCGAACCCGTCCAGACAGCCCGGTCTTCCCAGTTGCGCGCGGTATGGGCATCGGTCTGGCCGATGCCTGCCCGCCAGAAGGCGCGCATGTTGAAATAGCGGATGATGCCGAGGACGACAAAGGCCACGGCGATGGCATAAAGCGCCAGCGATTGCGACCGGTAGGCCGTCAGCGCCGCCGAAAGCGCGCTGGCAAAGGCGCCAGCCAGCATCGCCCGCCGGTCACCATAGACGGAGCGGATGATGGACACATAGTCCAGGGCGGGCATGGTTTTCTTGGCCGAGGTCAGCACGGCGTGGTTCCTGTTGCGGCACCATTCCGCCCGAAGGCTCTTAATAAGGCCTTGCCGATAACGTTTTCATCGCGGCTTTCCGCGCGATCAATGAATCCGAGGTTAATTCCTGCCGCCCGGGAAGAAAATGTGATCGGGCTGTGTATCCTTGCGGGTATTGATGCGTTGTGCTGGGGACGGCACAGGAGAATGAAAATGGTCGAAAAACTATCGGCATCGGCGCGCGAGGCAGCTCTGGCATCGCTGCCGGCCTGGTCCTATCAGCCGGACAAAGACGCCATTGTCCGCAAGTTCGGCTTTGCGGATTTCTCGCATGCCTTTGCCTTCATGACCCGCGTGGCGCTTCTGGCGGAAAAGACCGGCCACCATCCGGAATGGTCCAATGTCTATGACAAGGTGACCATCACGCTTTCTACCCACGATGTCGGCGGGTTGAGCGAGAAGGATATCGCCATGGCCGGCAAGATCGACGCCCTGGCCGGCTGACGCTCAATGGAAATTCCGCCCGCCGGGCAGCGCCGCATAGGCGCGGCGACGGGCCATTTCGATTTCACGAACCGCGTCGCGATTGCGGCTATCGCTATGCGGCGGCCCCGACTTGCCCTCATCGGCCCGCGCCAGCAGGTGATCGCCGATATCCTTGCCATGCGACAGGTCGAGCAGGTGCGGGGTCAGATCCTCCATATCCTGGGCGATGACATGGATGACCCCCTGCCCCGACTGCACCTTGCCCCGCACCGCCAGCATGCGGCTGGACAGCAGGATTTTGCGCAGGCGGTCATCGCCATCGAAGAGGCTGGGCCAGACCACCAGGTTCGCAACCCCCGTTTCGTCTTCGAGCGTTACGAAGATCACCCCGCTGGCGGTGCCGGGGCGCTGCCGGACCAGGACCAGGCCGGCCACCTCCACGATGACATCCTGGGGCACGGTCACGAGATTTTCCGCCCGCGTCGTGCCGCGCGCCATCAACATGGGCCTGAGAAATTCCACTGGATGGCCCTTGAGCGACAGCGAGAGCGTCGAATAGTCGTGGATGACCTCCTCGCCCGGCCCCATCAGCGGCAGACCGGCGGGGCTCTCGGGATGCGTATCGGCCTCAGGGGAACGCGCCGCAAACAATGGCAGGGTTTCCGCGCCGTGGGTGCCCACCAGTCCCTTGACTGCCCAAAGCGCCTCCCGGCGATTGAGGCCCATGGAAGCAAAGGCATCGGCCCGCGCCAGTTTTTCGAGGCTGGCAATGGGAACGCCGGTGCGCAGCCAGAGATCGCGAACCGACCGATAGCCTGAACCGCGCCGGGCCACGATGCGGTTGATATCGGCCTCGGCCAGGCCTTCGACAAAGCTGAGGCCCAGCCGGATAGCCCGGTTCGAGAGAATGTCACCCGCCATTTCGGCATGGCGCGGCCAGATATGATCGGCAACCCGGCGCCCCGCATCAGCCTCGAGCACGCATTCGAGATCGGAGCGGTTGACGTCCGCTTCCAGCACCAGGACCCCGTGTTCGCGCGCATCGCGCACGATCTGGCTGGGAGCGTAGAACCCCATGGGCTGGGAATTGAGCAGGGCGCAGGCAAACACATCCGGATAGTGGCACTTGAACCAGCAGGACACATAGACCAGCAGCGCGAAGCTGGCCGCATGACTTTCCGGAAAGCCATATTCGGCAAAGCCCTGGATCTGGGCGAAACTCTGCTTGGCGAAATCGAGCGTATAGCCATTGCCGATCATGCCGGCGATGAACTCGTCGCCGAACTGGGCGATCCTGCCGGTACGCCGCCAGGCGGCCATGGCCCGGCGCAACTGGTCCGCCTTGCCCGGCGAAAACCCGGCCCCGACAATGGCGATCTGCATGGCCTGTTCCTGAAACAGCGGCACGCCCAAGGTGCGTTCCAGCACATCCCTCAGGGCCGGGCTGGGATAGTCCACCTTTTCCAGTCCCTGCCGGCGGCGCAGATAGGGATGGACCATATTGCCCTGGATCGGGCCGGGCCGCACGATGGCCACTTCCACGATGAGGTCGTAGAATTCCCTGGGTTTCAGCCGCGGCAGCATGGTCATCTGCGCCCGGCTTTCGATCTGGAACACGCCCAGCGTATCGGCCCGCTGGATCATGGCATAGACCCGTCCCTTGTCCATCGGACCCTGCCCCACCTCTTCGGCAAGCAGGTCGGTCAGGGTGTGGCGCCGGTCATAATGGACATGCAGCAGGTCGAAGGCGCGGCGCAGGCAGGTCAGCATGCCCAGGGCCAGGATATCGACCTTGAGGATGCCCAGGGCGTCGATATCGTCCTTGTTCCACTCGATGATGGCCCGGCTGTCCATGGCCGATTGGCCGATGGGAACCAGGCTTTCGAGCGAATCCCGGGTGATGACGAAGCCGCCGACATGCTGGCTGAGATGGCGCGGAAAGCCGCGCAGCACCTTGACCACCTCGAACATCTGCGCCAGCACCGGATCATCCGGATTGAGCCCGATACCCTTGAGGTCAGCCAGGTCGATCCGGCTGCCCCAGCCCCAGTGCAACTGATTGAAGGCGGCGACGATATCATCCGATACGCCAAAGGCCTTGGCCGTTTCCCTTATCGCGCCCTTGGAGCGGTAGGTGACGACATTGGCGGTCAGCCCGGTCCGGCGCCCGCCATATTTGCGATAGACATATTGCATCACCTCCTCGCGCCGCTCATGCTCGAAGTCGACGTCGATATCGGGTGGCTCGTCGCGCTCGGTGGAAATGAACCGGCCGAAGACCAGCCGGGCCTGCGCCGGATTGACCTCGGTGATCCCGAGGCAAAAACAGACCGCTGAATTGGCGGCCGAGCCGCGCCCCTGACACAGGATCTTGCGGTCTTCCCTGGCATAGACGACGATATCGTGCACGGTCAGGAAATAGGCGGCATAGCCCTTGTAGGCGATGAGGCAAAGCTCGGTCCACAGGCTGCGCTTGACGGCATCGCTGACCCCTTGGGGATAGCGCCGCGCCGCACCCTGCCAGGTCAGCCGTTCCAGGGTCTGCTGCGCGGTTTCGCCATTGCCCACGGTTTCCTCGGGATAATTGTAGCGCAACTGGTCGAGCGAAAACCCGATCCGGCTGATCAACACCTGCGTCTGGGCAATGGCCTCGGGGTGATCGGCAAAAAGCCGGCTCATTTCCCCCGGCGTCTTGAGACCGCGTTCGGCATTGGCGGCAAGCCGGAACCCGGCACCGTCCAGCGTCACGTGTTCGCGAATGCAGGTGACCACGTCGAGCACGATGCTGCGGTCGGCCCGATGGTAGCGGGTATCATTGCTGGCGATCATGGCGGCGCCATGCCGGCGGGCCAGCGCGGCAATGCGGTTGAGCCGGGCCCGGTCGCCGCCATCGAAATGCGGCACGCCGGCCACCCAGACGCGCCCGGGCGCCTGCCGGCCGAGACGGTCCAGCGTCCCTTCCGTCAGGCCCCAATCCTGTTCGTCCGGCATGAGGATGAAGAGCTGGCCTTGCGAAAAGTCTTCGATCGGCCCCTGCTCCTCGGCTGAAACCGGCGCGCTGGTGCCGAAGAGATCGCTGAAGAACAGTCTCGGATTGCCCTTTTCGCCGCGGGTGTTGCCGATGGTCAGGAGCTTGCAGAGCCGGCCATAGGCGACCCGGTCGGATGGATAGGCCACGATATCGGGCGTGCCATCGGCAAAGCACAGCCGGACCCCGACAAGGTAGCGGAAATCGGGATGGTCATCCCGATGGTCCCGCGCCGTGACATAGCCCCGGACCACGCCGGCAAAGGAGTTGCGGTCGCATACGCCCAGCCCGGTCATGCCCATGGCCATGGCATGGGCAACCAGTTCCTCGGGATGCGAGCCGCCGCGCAGGAAGGAAAAATTCGTGGTGGTGACAAGTTCGGCATAGGGCGGCGCCCCCGTTGAGCCGGCACCAGCCGCGATCGGGCCCGTGGTCATGGGAAAAACCCGTGCAGATACCAGGCCGGACGCGTCGGGCCGGTGTAAAAGCCCTGCCGGAACACCCAGAAGCGCCGCCCGTCCTGATCTTCCACCACATAATAGTCCCGGGTTGCAGCATCCGGCTCGAAGAGGGGCAGGTCCGGCACATGGGGCGGCGGTTTGGGCGTTTCGCCGGGTGCCGGTTCTTTCGGCGCGGGAGGCTCGACCAACTTCAGCCGTTGCCCGGTGCGCCACCATTCCGCGCCCAGACGTTCGGGGCCCTCGCCCCTGACGAGACGATAGGTCTGTTGCCGCCAGAGCATCGAGGCCGGCAGGCCATCGGGCACTTCGGCCATGACCGCGATCGGTTCGGGAACGGGCAGGAGACGCAGCGGGCGCCGCAGCAGCGGCGCCTGAACCGGCGCGATCGCGGCGCCCAGCACCGGCACCAGCCGCACCGCCCGCTCGGGCAGGCGGGAAGCGACCATTTCGCTTTTGAGCACCGCGGCCACCCCGAGGCGGCTCGACAGCCGGTCATTGAGCCGATCAACGTCTTCCAGCCCGCTTTCGGCGGCAAAGGCCCCGGCCTGCACCGCATCGAGCCGTTCGGTGCCGGAGGCCATGAGCCGCACCATGTCGATGCCGAAACCGGCATCATAGTCGCCCTCGAGACGCTGGGCGCGATGCCGGAACAGATCGGTGATATGGCGCGCATCGCGCGTTAGCCGCGCGGCATTGAGCGACAGCGTCATCACCTTGTGGTCGACCCGGTAGAGAAAGAGGTGAAAGGCCTGCGCGCCCAGGCCCTCCCCCTCGAGCAGCGCCGACAGGTCATCGGCGAGATTGGCGGTCAGCCCCAGAACATCGTCCAGACGCGCGATCGGCTCGGCCAGCCGCCGCTCCACCCCATGCTCGCCCACCGGCAGGCGCGGCACCAGTCTTTCGGCAACCAGGCCGAATGCCTGGTCCAGCCGGGTCAGGAGCAGGGCGCCGAACCGGGCCTGCAACGGCTTGCGGGGCCGCAATCGCACCTGGCCGATCTGCGCCAGGCCCATCTGGCCGAGATCGGCTGCCTGTTTTTCCGTCAGTCTCAGCCCATGCACCGGCAGGGCGTCCAGCACCTGTTCCAGGTTTTCGGCAGTGACGACCTGGCTGCGGGCATAATGGCTGACGGCCCAGGCGGCCCCGATGGTGGGCGCTATGGCCCCGCGGACCCGATAGCCCAGCCTGCGCAGGCGGGTGAGCAGATGCCCCAGCATGGCCGCCTCCCCGCCGAACAGATGATCCACCCCGGTAATGTCGAGCACCAGATCGCCGAACGGGCTCACCTCACGCAGGACCGAAACCAGCGGGCTGGCATTGGAGTGCCAGTCGGCAAAGGCGTCGAACGCCGCGCTCAGGAGGGGGCGGTCCAGTTCCTTGGCCACCATGTCCGGCCGGATGGCCCGCGCATCGGCCAGGTTCTGCCCCAGGCGCAGCCCATCCCGGGTCAGTTCAGGATCGAGCGCGGCCATCCGCAGCCCGCCCTTGACGGGCCCGAAAAGCCCCAGCGGCTTGTCCCGAAGCGCCGGATCAACCCGCTTGAGATAGTCTGTGGCCCAGAATGGCAGGGACAGCACCAGGAAGCGGCGCGCCGGCGTGCTGGCGGCGAGAAGGCGCGGACTGGGGGATGACTGCAAAACCATTTTTCGTCCATTCCAAGACCCATTCGGTGCGATTTCCGGCAATGCGTCCCTTTTCGAGATGCAGGCGCCAGCGCGCCGCCCCCGGCGCCCGCTCGTCGTAGGGAGCGCGCCCGCTGCGTTCCGGCCGCACATGCCAGCGCAGATGCCCGGCACTGCTGACGCGGCCATGCCCGTAGCGCAGCAGGAACAGCGACACATCGCTGCTGGCGGCCCGCAGGCTCAGGCGGCGGCTGGCGGTGAAATTGAGCAGCCTGGGCTCCCCGCGCACATCGGCGACCAGCCCCGCCACGGCCCGGCAGGACAGCACCTCCTCCGCCGCCCAGAGAAATTCCGTCATGTCGGCAACGCGGATGATGACCAATTGGGCCGGATCGACCCCGAACCAGGACAGGCCCGGGCCATAGGGCATGGCGAGCTTTTGCGCCTCCTCGCCCAGCTGCAGATAAAAGATCGCCGGCCGGCGCGCCGCCACCAGGCTCCGGGCCTGGGCCAGGGCAAACCCGAGGCTCGCCCCGCCGTCGCGCGGATCATCGGCAAACACTTCCTGGACCAGCCCGCCGCCCAGAACCGGAAAGTCATTATCCCCGGCAGTCACCCGCGCACGCGCCTCGGCCAGCGCCGGCTTGCGCTCGATATCGGCAATGACAGTGCGCAGCGCGGCAAGGCGCTGGGGGTGATCCGGGGTCTGCATGGGACGACCGATATGTGAACAAAACAGGAACACATTGACTCCGAATCCAACCGGAGTCGAGTCCCTTTTGCGCATTTGCTGTGGCGCGAGCGCATCAGAGCCGAACAAGACCGCGCGATCGGCCCGAACCGCCATTGAGCCGCGCGCCCAGATGGCTAAGGGTGGACCGCCTGCTCCCGGGCACCACACACTTCACCCTCTACCCATTCAAGGCAGACCTGATGTTCGAGGCCCTGACCCGCCTGTTCGGCAAAACCGAAACGCCGGCCGACCTGTCCGACCCCAAACTGGCCGTGGCGGCGCTGCTGGTGCATCTGGCCGCAGTAGATGGATCCATGGGCGAAGACGAACGTCGCGCCATTCGCGGCGCGCTGATGGATCATTATGACCTAGACGAGCCGGCCGTGGACAAACTCATCCGCGATGCCGCCCAGCAGGATGCCGACGCGGTCGATTTCTACAAATTTACCAGTGGCTTGACCCGGCTGGAGATGGATGACCGGGTCGAGATCATCCGCATGATGTGGACCGTGGTCTTTGCCGATCGCAAGAATCACGAGCTCGAGGACAACATGGTCTGGCGCATCGCCGAGCTCATTGGGGTGTCCAGCCGCGATCGCACCATCCTGCGCAACCAGGTCCGCGGCAAGGCCGCCGAGGCCGAGGATCAATAGGCCTCAAAGGCCCCCACGATCTCGACCTCGTCGCTCAGGCAGTCAAAATCTCCAGCCTTATCAGCGGCTTGCTGGGCCAGCTCATTGGCGTTGCGATTGGCCCGGGCATCGATATAGGCGATGTGGCAGCTATTGCCATCGGCGATCTGGCTCACCACCAGCACCTGCCCCTTGTCCTCCCCGGTTTCCGGATCGGCCGTGTAATAGCGCACGATGGTGGCAATCGGCAGCCAGCGCCCCGAGGCGTTGGACAGGCGCCATTCGAGTTTCTCGCCCAGCCGATTGAACGGCGGAAGTGTTTGAAATCCCGCGCTGTTTTTGTCGACATTGAAGCCGTAACTCAATGAAAAGCGCAAATCGCCTTCCTGCACCATGAGGGGATAACCCTTGTAGCCCGGACAGGCCCAGCTGGCCCCGAAATCATCGGCATCGAGCACCAGGCAGTCATTGAGATTGAGATCGGTATAGGCGCTGGTAAAGCCCGACTGGCCCAGCGCCACGCCAGAGCCGGCAAACAGCATCAGGGTCGTTGCGGTTAGCAGACTGTTCACCTTTCGCATCGCATTGGCCGGCATCGGGGTCTCCTTTTCTCCACACCTGCATCTGGACATGCCAAAACGGGCAAAACAAGTCATTGCCCCCCCCAGGTTGCACCACCTGTCGGTTTTGCCGCTTGCCATCAAAGGCCAAACTGGGCAGAAGCTGACCCCGTTCCGTCCCTCCCCCGCGAACGGCTGCTAAAGGCTAGACATGAACATCGACGCAATCCCCACCGGCAAGAATCCGCCCGACGAGCTCAACGTCATCATCGAAGTGCCCCTGGGTGGCGAGCCGATCAAGTACGAGATCGACAAGGAGAGCGGCGCGCTCTTCGTTGACCGCTTCCTCTATACGCCCATGCGCTATCCGGGCAATTACGGCTTCGTGCCCCATACCCTGTGCGGCGACGGCGATCCGCTCGACGTCATCGTGATGAATTCGCGCCCCCTGGTGCCCGGCGCCGTGGTGCGCAGCCGGCCGGTCGGCGTCCTGTTCATGGAAGATGATGGCGGCCAGGACGAAAAGATCATCGCCGTGCCGGTCAGCAAGCTCACCCGCATGTATGACGGCATCCAGGATATCGGCGACCTGCCGGAAATCCAGCTCGAGCGCGTCAAGCACTTCTTCACCCACTACAAGGATCTCGAGCCCGGCAAATGGGCCAAGATCGACCGCATCGGCGACCTGGCCGATGCGCGCAAGGTCATCCTCGAATCCATCGAAATGGCCAAGTCTGCCAAATAGGCTGCGACCGATCCCGGTCTCCGGCATTGTACCTTTTGGACTATGCCGGAGATCTGCCCAATGAAAACGCTTGCCGCCCTCGCCTTTTCCGCCCTCAGTGTGATGCCAGCCCTGGCGCAGGAGGCGGCCATGCCCAACACGACCGACATCACCCAGATCCTGGCCGACCGCATCGACCGCGACAAGGCCAATATCGGCATTGCCGTGGCCGTGATCGAAAATGGCGAAGTACGCTATGCCGCCCATGGTCAATGGGGCCGGGACGATGCGCGCCGGGTCGATGAACATACCCTGTTCGAGGCCGGCTCGATCAGCAAGGTCTTCACCAACCTGCTTCTGGCCCAATTGGTCGAGGAGGGGCTGATCGACCTCGACGCGCCGATCACCGACTATTTGCCCCAAGGCACCAGCGTGCCCGGCGATGCCGAGCGCCCGATCACCGCCTTTGACCTAGCCACCCATTCGGCCGGCCTGCCGCCCATTCCCCCCGACATGGGCAGTGCCGGGCTCGACAATCCCTATTCCGGCTATGGCCGCGAGGCGCTGATGGCGGCCATGGCGGATATCGACCTCATCGGCCCGGTGGGCGAAAACTTTGCCTATTCCAACCTGGGAACGGCGCTGCTGGCCCAGGCAATCGAACATGTGAGCGGCGCCGACTATCCGAGCCTATTGCAGGACCGCATCCTGACGCCGCTCGACATGACCGAAACCCATCTGGCCCTGACCGGCACCACCCTTCCCGACATGGCCACCGGGCATGACGGGGCGGGCGAGGCAGTGCCGCATTGGGATTTTGACGCCTTTGCCGCGGTGGGGGGCCTCGTCACCACCACCAGCGACATGGCAAAATTCATTGCCGCCGCCAGCGGCGCCAGTGAGAGTGATTTGTCGGGCGCCTTCGACATCATGCTGGCCCGCACCCGACCGGCCGGCGGCGAGGCGACCATCGGGCTTGGCTGGTTCGTCACCCAGACCGGCGCCGGCGAGATCGTCTGGCACAATGGCATCACCGCCGGCTTCCGCAGCTTTGCCGGCTTCGAGCGCAATAGCGGCAAGGGCGTGGTGGTACTGTCCAATATGGTGACCCCATCGGGCATCGAGGATATCGGCACACACTTGCTCGACCCGGCTTTGCCGCTGGCCGACCAGCCCCAACCGCGTGACGCCGTCGAGATCGACACGTCGGTGCTGCCGGGCCTCGCCGGGGACTATCTGGTGGCGCCGGGTTTGGTGCTGACCATCAGCACCGAGGACGGCCGGCTCTTTGCCCAGATGACCGGCCAGGAGCGCTTTGAGATCTTTGCCGAGAGCGAAACCAAATTCTTCTACCGGGTGGTCAATGCCCAGATTACTTTTACCGTGGAAGACGGCAAGGCCAGCGCCCTGACGCTGCACCAGAACGGACGCGACACTCCGGCCCTGCGGGTCGAATAGGTCTATTCGCCGCCCTTCTGCTCGCGCCGCAGGGCGGTGACCTCGGCGCGCAGGGCCCGCAATTCGCTGATTATGGTGGCGCTGTCCTCATGCAGGGCCTGACGATCGGCGACCGCCGTCGCCTCGGTCTCTTCCTGCATGGCCGAGACGATGACACCGATGAAGAGGTTCAGCACCGCATAGGTCGAGAGCAGGATGAAGGGCACGAAGAAGGCCCAGGCCAGTGGATAGGCCTCCATGACCGGGCGCACGATGCCCATGGACCAGCTTTCCAGCGTCATCACCTGGAAGAGCGTATAGAGCGAGGCCCCGAGCGAGCCGAACCAGTCCGGAAAACTGGTGCCGAACAGATTTGTGGCCATGACCGCCGCCACATAGAACAGCATGGCCATGAGCACGACGATCGAGCTCATGCCCGGCAGCGCGGCGATCAGTCCGCCGACCACGCGGCGCAGCGAGGGCAGCACCGAAACCAGCCGCAGGGCCCTCAGGATACGGAGCGCCCGCAGGACCTGGAACGGACCGCTGGCCGGCACCAGGGCGATGGTCACCACGGCAAAATCGAACAGGCTCCACGGGTCGCGGAAGAAGGCCGGACCGAAGGCATAGATGCGCAGGGCGATCTCGATGACGAAGATGGCGAGGATCACCGCATCGAGCGCGTGCAGCACCGGGCCCCAGGCCGCCATGATGCCGGCATCGGTTTCGAGCCCCAGAATGATGGAATTGACCACGATGATGGCAACGATTGCCTGTTCCCAGGTCTTCGAGGTCAAAGGCTCTTTCAGTCTCTGGCGCATGGCCCGAACGCTCCCTTCGCGGATGAATGAGGCAGAAGCCATCCCCGCAGCATAGTCAAGACCGCCCTTGCCAAACCGGCCCGGCCGCGCCTCTATGCCGCTGGCGGTCTGCACTGAAGCGCGTTGTTTTCGCGCATGTCTTCATCCCGAAACCGGTGCCCACTTTCGGGAGACATGCTCTGGGCAGCGCCAAAGAGGATGGAAACCCTGCCGATCCTGCCGGAAAATCGCACCATGCTGCCCACCCCCTATGATGGCTCCGCTCCCCTGTTTCGCATCGGCACGAGGCCTCTCGACCCGGCGGACTGGCTCGAGCCCGACCAGGCCATGGCCGACCAGCTGCGCGAAAAGCACCGCCTGTTCCGGGACCAGGAGCGGGCGGTCTTTGCGCAATTGCCCGGCAGCAGTGCCGCTCAGGCCGAACTGCTCGCCCTGCTGGCCGGCTACCTGCCGGCCCGCTTTCCCGAACGCTGGCAGCGCCAGGGCCCGGCGATGCATGTGGTGCCAACCGGCGCGACCGTGGCGCTGGACGACGGGGCAAGCCCGCTCGCCATAGCGGCACGGCTGGTGCAGGACGATCTCATGTTGCTGCAGCGGCAGGACCAGGGCTGGCACCTGGTGGCCGCGAGCCTCTGCTTTCCCTCGTCCTGGCGGCTCGCGGACAAGATCGGCCAGAGGCTCGACGCCATCCACACCCCCGTGCCCGGCTTCGGCCCCGGCACGCGGCAGGCCGAAATCATGGCCCGCATGTTCGACGCCATGCGCCCCGAAACGCCGATGATCCGCTGGAATTTTTCGCTCTATGGCGACGACCGGCTGTTTCACCCCGACAGCGCCGGGCCGGACGCGCCACGATTCGGCAGCGGCCAACGGGCCGACCCGGTCTTTCTGCGGGTCGAGCGGCAGACCCTGCGCAAACTGCCGGAAACCGGGGCCATCGCCTTCACCATCCGCATTTCCATCGACCCGATCGAGAAGCTGGAGGCCCATGCCGACGGGGCGAAAATTGCGGCATCGCTGATGGACCAGATCGCGGCGCTGACACCCGAACAGCTCGACTACAAGGGGCTAAGCCAGGAAAAGGCGCGCCTGCTTACGCGGCTGGGGGAGATGGCCGGAGCCCCCAACTCCCCCACCTAACCTTCCCTTGAAACAAGGGGAGGGACCTATCCGGTGTGCTCAAAGACAGCGAAGAACGCGAAGCGGCTCCTCCCCTCCTTCAGGGGAGGCCGGGTGGGGGTTTGCCTGCGCGACACCCCACCCCTCACCGGGTCATTCCCGCGGAAGCGGGAACCTCTGGTTTCGTGCCGCAACAGAGGCCCCCGATTTCGCGGGGGTGACATGGCGGCTTGGGGAGGCCGGGTGGGGGTGCCCCTACTCCGCCTTCTTGGCGTAAACCTGCACAACATTGCCCTTGGGCGTCACATCGCAGCGGATGAGGTCGAGCCGCGTCCTGGCGTCGCCCGGCTCGAACAGGTGACGGCCTTCGCCCGCAACCACCGGATGGGTGATGAGCGAGAGCTCGTCCATGAGCCCGGCAAACAGCAATTGGCGCACCAGCGAGATGCCGCCCATGGCGGCGATTTCGCCACCCTTCTGCGCCTTGAGCGCCCGCACATAGTCGATCAGATCGCCCTCGATCAGGGTGGAATTGGACCAGTTTGCCATATCGGCGGACGTGAGCGTGTTCGACGCGACATGCTTGGGGACGCCATTGATGAAGCCGGCAAAATCGAGGTCCTGCTGGGCATTGGGCCAGTACCCCGCCCATTCCGACCAGCCGACCCGGCCCATAAGCACGGTATCGACGCGCTCTTCGACACCGGTGAGCAATTCCCCCAGCTTGTCGTCGAAACTGTCGAACTGAAACTGATCCGGCGCCTCGACCACGCCATCGACCGAATGAAAAAGACCGGCAGTAACTTTCCGCATTTGCTTATTTCCCCCTGGTTCCGGGCGGCACCTTACCGCCCGTTTCGCTGAGGCGACGAGGGAGGCGTTTGGGGTTCGACATTTTTCTTTTGTGGGGCAAAAAAGGCCCGGAGCATTCGCCCCGGGCCACTTCAAAATGCAGTTGAGGCGAATGCCTCACATCCCCAGGTTGGCCAGCACCGCAAGCAGCAGCAGGGCGACGATATTGGTGATCTTGATCATCGGATTGACGGCGGGGCCCGCCGTGTCCTTGTAGGGGTCGCCGACGGTGTCGCCGGTAACCGAGGCCTTGTGGGCGTCGGAACCCTTGAGGTGCTTCACGCCATGGCTGTCGGTAAAGCCGTCCTCAAAGCTCTTCTTGGCATTGTCCCAGGCGCCGCCGCCCGCCGTCATCGAGATGGCGACGAAAAGACCGGTGACGATGACGCCCATGAGCATGGCGCCCAGGGCCGAGAAGGCATTGGCCTGGCCCGCAATCCAAAGGATAGCGAAATAGACCACGATGGGGCTGAGCACGGGCAGCAAGGACGGAACGATCATTTCCTTGATCGCCGAGCGGGTCAGCATGTCGACGGCCCGGCCGTAATCGGGCTTGTCGGTGCCGGCCATGATGCCCGGCTTTTCCTTGAACTGGCGGCGGACTTCCACCACCACCGACTGGGCGGCGCGGCCCACCGCGGTCATGCTCATGCCGCCGAAGAGGAAGGGCAATAGACCACCGAACAACAGGCCAACCACGACATAGGGATTGGCGAGGTCGAAATTGACCGTGAGATCGGTGAAATAGTGCTTCAGATCCTCGGTATAGGCCGCGAACAGCACCAGCGCGCCGAGGCCCGCCGAACCGATGGCATAGCCCTTGGTGACGGCCTTGGTGGTATTGCCCACGGCATCGAGTGCGTCGGTATTCTGGCGCACTTCCTTGTCGAGCCCGGCCATTTCAGCGATACCGCCAGCGTTATCCGTGACCGGGCCGAAGGCATCGAGCGCCACGATGATGCCGGCCAGGGCCAGCATGGTGGCCACCGCCACGGCGATGCCGAACAGGCCCGCCAGCGAATAGGTGACGATGATGCCGGCAATGATGGTCAGCGCCGGCAGCGCCGTCGATTCCAGCGACACGGCAAGGCCCTGGATGACATTGGTGCCGTGGCCGGTGACCGAAGCCTCGGCGATGGAATTGACCGGGCGCCGGTCGGTGCCGGTGTAATATTCGGTGATGACGATGATGAGCCCGGTGATCACCAGACCCACGACCCCGCACCAGAAGAGGCTCCAGGGCGTGAAGGTCTTGGCGGCGGTTTCGATGGCCACGTTCATGTCGCCGAACATCAGCCACAGCACCGGAAGCAGCGCCACCAGCGACAGCACGCCCGAGGCGATGACGCCCTTATAGAGCGCGCCCATGATGTTGTTGTCGGACCCGAGCTTGACGAAATAGGTGCCGATGATCGAGGTCACGACGCAGGCCCCGCCAATGGCCAGGGGCAGCACCATGCCGACGAGCTTGTAGGCATCGGGCAGGATGATGGCCGCCAGCACCATGGTGGCGACGATGGTCACCACATAGGTTTCGAACAGGTCCGCCGCCATGCCGGCGCAGTCGCCGACATTGTCGCCCACATTGTCGGCAATGGTGGCCGGATTGCGCGGATCGTCCTCGGGAATGCCGGCTTCGACTTTGCCCACCATGTCGCCGCCAACGTCGGCACCCTTGGTGAAGATGCCGCCGCCCAGACGCGCGAAGATGGAAATCAGCGAAGCGCCGAAGCTCAGCGCCACCAGCGCGTCGATGACGGTGCGGCTCGTGGCCTCAAAGCCCATGCCGGTCAGGATCATGAAATAGAGCGTCACGCCCAACAGGCCCAGCCCCGCCACCAGCATGCCGGTGACCGCGCCGGACTTGAACGCCAGGTCCAGGCCCCGGGCCAGCGAGCCGACGGCCGCCTGCGCCACGCGCACATTGGCCCGTACCGACACATTCATGCCGATGAAGCCGGCGGCACCCGAAAGCACCGCGCCGATCAGAAAGCCGATGGCGGCATAGGGCCCGAGCAGCAGCCAGGCCGCGATCAGGATGACGACGCCGACAATGGCGATGGTGGTATATTGCCGCTTGAGATAGGCCGATGCGCCTTCGCGCACCGCCGCCGAAATCTCCTGCATGCGGGCCGAACCCGCATCGGCCTTGAGCAGGCCCTGAGTGGTCACCACGCCATAAACGATAGACAGGCCGCCGCACGCAACGATCAGCCAAAGTGCCAGATCCATTGAAAGTCCCTCGAACGTTTTCCTCCGAGGGCCCGCGCCGGCACCGGCCGGGTCTTGCGCCCGGTCCAATTCCCGCCCTCCATCGGGCCCCCTCCAGGCGGAGAGATTAACGGGATTAATGGCTTAAGCAATGGCCATTGCGATGAAATGTCGCGCCTTGGTTGGGCGCGGCAGGACCTGTCCGGGAGGCGGGGTCGAGGGGCCCGGCCGCTAGATGCCGGCGCGCACGACAGCCGGGTAGATATAATAGCCGATGATCGACTGGATGAAGAAGATCAGGAGGAACGCGATCAGCGGCGACAGGTCGAGCCCGGAGAAATTGGGCATGAACCGCCGGATCGGATTGAGGACCGGCTCGGTCAGCTGGTTGATGACGCGCCAGACAGCGGCAACGAACTGGTTGCGCGTATTGATGACATTGAACGAGATCAGCCAGCTCATGATGATCATGATGAGCAGGACCCACCAATAGAGCTGCAGCAGGATCAGGATGATGTCGAGAACGGCGCGCATGTGCGTCTCCGGATGAATGGGTCCGATTTATCTAGTGGCAATGGGGGTGTCGGGCAAGGGCAGCCCCAAAGGTCGCGGGGCCCTGCATCAGATTACGCGATACAGGGCCCCACATGACTGACTGCCCGGTACGCGAAACTCTTCATCCGGGCAGCAGACTGATTGCACAAAGCGTGCCAATTACCCCCACCCGGAAAACCGGGGGCAAAGATGAAGTGCTTATGAACATTTGCAGATTGCGGCACCACCCCGCCATGCAGAATGCAACACCCTTGCAGAATGCGAGGGACTATTGCGGGCGCTCGGCCGGTTTCCAGGTGACGACGCGGAAGAGATAGACCAGCACCACCAGCGCCAGGACGGCATAGCTCAGCGGATCGAGCACCACCTCGATCATCTCGTAATGCTCGTGCAGGATATAGCCGGCCAGGGTCAGAAACGTGTTCCAGATCAGCGCCCCGGCGGTGGAGGCGAGGAGGAACAGCGGCAGCGGCATCCGGGCGAGGCCGGCCGGGATCGAGATCAGGGTGCGGATGATCGGCATGAGCCGCCCGAACAGCACGATGAGCGGGCCAAAACGCCGGAAGAAGCCCACCGCCACATCGATCTCGTCGGCATTCATGGTGAGCAGGCGCCCGTAGCGGTCGGCCAGCCACTTGACCCGCCCGAGCCCGAACAGCCGCCCGGCAAAATACCAGGGCAACATGCCCACCACCGCCCCGAAGGTCGCGGTGGCCAAGACGCCGAACAGGTTGAGATCGCCATTGGCGGCGGCAAAGCCGGCAAAGGGAATGATGAGTTCGGACGGGATGGGCGGAAAGATCGATTCCGCCAGCATGACGAGGAAGATGCCGACATAGCCGAGATCGGAAATGGTCTGGATGATCCAGTCGGTCATGGGGGGTGGCCTCCTCGAGATCGGGGCTCCCGTCACCCCCTCCTAGCCTCCCCCTTCAAGGGGGAGGTACCGTTCGGTGAATTTGGCTCGGTTGTGCCCCTGAGTGGAGCGACACCTCCCCCTTGAAGGGGGAGGTTGGGAGGGGGTGGGGCGACATCCACCAAACCTCCGCAGAGACCTCAGGCCGACTTGGCGGCGCGGCTCATGCGCTTGCGGTCATTGGGGTCGAGCCAGATCTTGCGCAGGCGGATCGACTTGGGGGTCACCTCGACATATTCGTCTTCGGCGATATAGCCCAGGGACTGTTCCAGGGTCAGCTTCTTGGGCGTGGTCAGGCGCACCGCTTCGTCCTTGGAGGTGGTGCGGATATTGGTGAGCTGCTTGCCCTTGAGGGCGTTGACCTCGAGATCGTTCTCCCGATTGTGCTCGCCAATGATCATGCCTTCATAGATGTCGACGCCGGCATCGATCAGCATGGCGCCGCGATCTTCGAGGTTCCACAGCGCATAAGCCACAGACTGGCCGGTGCCGTTGGAGATCAGGACCCCGGTGCGGCGGCCGGGCAGATCGCCCTTATAGGGCACGAAGGAGTGGAACAGGCGGTTGAAGATGGCGGTGCCGCGGGTGTCGCTCAGCAATTCCGGCTGGTAGCCGATCAGCGCGCGGGTGGGCACCAAAAGCTTGATGCGGGTGCGGCCGACGCCGGAGGGGCGCATATCGGTCAACTCGCCTTTGCGCTCGGTCAGCTTCT